>JAOUHJ010000033.1 GCA_029865225.1 Nitrospira sp. | reverse complement strand
TCAGGCCATCGAAGCGTTTGTGGCCGCCTATGGACCAACAGCCAAACCTTTTGTGTGGCGCAAGAGAGAAGTCAAAGGCTCTCAACTCAGAAACACTATCGTGAACTTACGCAATTAAGCACTAGATTCACGTAGATCCATTTTGTTGATGTCTCTGGATCCAAGTAGATCCACAGCTCTATGGTCCGTTCATCGCGGTTCAGCTAGGGTGTGCCTTAAGGAGTCTGGCCTGTGCAGTCGGTTGGGAGCAAGCCTATTCAGCAGTCACCCATTGCGAACATGGAAATTCCCGGCCTCAATGAGCTCTGGGGGGAAACGTTAGGTGATTCCAGCATTTGCATTGCGATTCTCGATGGTTCAGTTGACCAGTCGCATACGAGCCTCGCTCGCGCTGATCTTACTCGAATTGAGACGCTAGTTTCGGGAGAAGCAGATCATGGCCCAGCCTCACAGCATGGTACCCATATCGCCAGTGTCATCTTTGGACATCATGATGGACCTGTTAAGGGCATTGCGCCTCGTTGCAGAGGCGTGGTTATCCCGGTCTTCAAGGATGGGGATGCGGGCTCTATTGCTCCTTGTTCACAGGTCGACCTTGCACGGGCGATTGGTCAAGCTGTTCAAGCGGGCGCGCACATTGTCAACATCAGCGGTGGTGAGCTTACCCCCTCTGGCACGGCTCACCCTCTACTCGCTGATGCGATCAAGGATTGTGCGAACCGTGGCGTTCTCATCGTGGCCGCAGCGGGGAACGAAGGTTGCGAGTGTCTGCATATTCCAGGTGCGTTGCCATCGGTATTGGCTGTGGGAGCGATGAATGCGCAAGGTGAACCAATGGGTTTCAGTAATTGGGGGAAGCCATATCAGGCACAAGGCGTCTTGGCACTTGGAGAAAATATTCAAGGGGCTATTCCCGGAGGAGGTGTTGGTGCCACCAGCGGGACCAGTTATGCGACACCTATAGTTTCGGGAGTTGCAGCACTGATGTTGAGCCTACAGCTCAAGCTTGGGCAAAAACCTGATGCTCAGGCCGTACGAGCAGCGATTCTGAAGACTGCAATAGGATGTGATGAACAACCAGTATCAGATTGTCGGCGACTCCTTGCTGGTCGGCTAAATATCAAAGGAGCCATGCGGCAAATCAGAGGAGGAAAGAACGTCATGTCGGAAACAAACAGTACAACGGCAACCAGTCCGGACGAGAAGGACTCAAGTTCTACTGAGATGGCGACTGCACGGCAACCGCCTTCAGCGCAGGTGCAAGCCGCGTCTTTTGAAAATGGGGCAGTGGATACGGCTATGGAAAAACAACCTTCGGGAAGCACTATGAGTACGCAGAAGGAAGAAGTCCTGGCCCCGCAGGGGTCAATAAGTCCCAGCAATGTTAAAGCCGCTGCTTGTGAGTGTGGAGGTACGGCGCCAAAGCAACTCGTATTCGCTTTCGGACAACTCGGCTATGATTTTGGCACCGAGGCGCGCCGCGATTCCATTATGCAGCACATGAAGCAGCCGGCTAATCCCCACGACCCTCTCCAGCTCTTGACCTATCTCAAAGACAATCCGTGGGACGCGGCTGCAATTCTTTGGACTCTCAATTTGGATGCTACGCCGATCTATGCCGTACAAGCTCAGGGGGGATTTGCAAGCGCGATCTGTCAGCGGCTGTGTGAATTTCTTGGAGACCAGGCCAAGGGCGAAGTCGAGCGAGTCTCGATTCCTGGGTATATCGCCGCAAACGCCAGGCTATTCACTGGTCAGGTCGTGCCGATCATTTATCCGGCTTTGCGCGGCATGTACAGTTGGAACACCACGGCGCTCGTTCAGACTATTTGTGGGACTCCGCCTCAAGATAAAGCGCCGCAAAAGGAGAAAGATGAGTACGGCGTGAAAGCACAAGCCATTGCCAACTTTCTCCGTCGTGTGTATGAGGAAATCCGGAATCTAGGTGTGACGCCGCAACACCGAGCAATCAACTATGCAGCCACGAATGTGTATCAAGTTAGTGAGATTTTTAAAGAAGCCATAAAGGATGATATGGAGCTCGATACGATTGAAGTGGAACGGAGTCCGATCGGCCGCCCAGACTCCGATTGCTGGGATATGAAGATGACATGCTTTAACCCCAAGCAAGTCTTTGTGCAGGCCAGAAAGGTGTATCGGTGCTGTGTTGATGTGAGCGATGTGGTGCCTGTGATGGTTGGTCCGATGCGGTCGTGGTATGTGCGATGAATACACATTAACTATAGGAGGTGAGCCATGAGATTGCCGAATCAATGTCAACCGGTTGGAAGAAAAAGTGCATTATCGTTTGGGTCGAGCGAGGGAGTCTATCCGCAACGGCTTATTGCAGTCGAGGAACCAGAACCAGTAGAAGCAAGAACTGTTACTACGTGGTATAGACGAAATGGTACTATCAGAAGACAACAAATAGTCGAGGATTAGTCTTAAGGGCCGTAGGATACGCTGAGGTACGAAGCAAATCGTTCGAGAGAGGCAGGGTGGGCAACGTCTTTTCGTTGCCAACCCTAGCTGTCTACTGTCGCATCAACTCGGAGTGCGATCTATGTTTGTGAATCGGCCGCCAACTCCGATTGCTGGAATATGAAGCTGACATGCTTTAACCTCAAGCAAGTCTTTGTGTAGGCCAAAAAGGTGCATCGATGCTGTGTTGATGTGAGTGATGTGGTGCTTGTGATGGCCGGTCCGGTGCGGTCTTGGTTCGTGCGATAGTAGACGTTCAGCCAGGAGGTGAGAAATGAGACTTCCAGTTCAGGCATCCGGCATAACACGCAGTAGCTTTGCACCAAAGCTCAATACTGGAATTATCTATCAAATATTCGGAAGGTTTAGAATAACAAGAAGTGTAGGCGAGAGACGGGGCTGTATTCCGCATTGTTCTTGTGTTACCCCGGTCGGTTGTCCCTGCTGTGCAAATCCACTTGATATTGGAATTGGACCAACAGTCGGAGATGCATATCCGTATCCTTGATGCTATTCAGGTGGAACGGAGTCCGATCTGGGGGGAAGACAAAAGGGTCGGGAGTCTTTAGTTGGTGCGAATGTGTATCAAGAGAGTGAGGTTTTTGGAGAAGCCATGAAGGAGGACATGGAGCTTGACACCATGACCCCGAGTAAGTCTTTGAGCAGGCCAGAAAGGTGTAGTGGTGCTGTATTGATGTGAGCGAAGTAGTATCGGCGATGGTCAGTCCGGAGCGATCTTCGTTTGTGCGATAGGTGACGTTCCCGCAAGAAGTGAAGAATGAGACGCCAGTTCAATTTGATCCTGTGAGGCGTAACACAAGAGCAATCCAAGCCAATACTGGCATTACTGTAGCCGTTGTATGTTCCTATGGCCCACCAGGCTCAGGGCAATTGCGGTAACTTCGCCCTTGACCGAGAGGAAATGTTCATGAAGAACATGAAGAAAGTGATGATCACGATAGCAGCGCTGGCAATGACCTTCGGTGTTTCAGCCTTCGCAGCCGCCCAGCAGTCGACTCAGGCCCTAGAGCGATCTCAGGCACGGCCGGTCGAAGAGCCGGAGTTTGTGGACATCCAATTACTGCGGGAGGTAATCCCAGCGGCCGGGGTCGCGCTCGACCTTGACTTCACTCCAGCACCGTTTGAGCACACACATCGAGTATCGGGCCGCTTCAAATTTGAATATCCGGTCAAGCTTCTGATCAACGCCCAGGCATCGCCAATGTGGCCCTGGAAGGCTCAGGCCACCGAGACGAAGCAAACGCGCAACATTGCGAACGCCATCGTCGTGCTGCAGGACTCCTGCGGCCACTACATCCGCCGCGAGACGAGCAGTTCTGGGGGGTTCTCGTTCGAGTGGACTCCCGTGGGCTGTGCACAGGCCGAGATCACCGTCCTGGCGCTCTCCGAGTTCAACCCGGTGGGCGTCGCCCGTTGGGACAAGGGTCCCATTGCGTCGACGAGTGAGCTCACGAACAAGAATAGGGACTACCGCCTCTATAGCTTCACCCGGACCTTCAACATTGCGGATGCCACGGGCGGGCTTAACCTCGGGACGGTCGTGGTGCCCATGAGCAACGACGCCGCCCGCGGGTTCTTCATCATGGACAACATGCAGCAGGCACGCGCCTACTACGCGCGCCTGCCGGGCGTCACTCAGGGTAAGTTGCCCAAGATCAATGTCGAGCATACCAAGGGTCTCAAGCCAGCCGAAATAGGGTGCAAAGATGGCGATTGGGGGACGATATTGAGCTTCGCCTTCTACTTGCCAGGGCTTGACCCTGGCTATATCCATATTCCCTGGGACTGCTCGGATCTGGGCTTCGACGGGCACGCGCACGTCCATGAGACCTCCCACTATTTTCAACGACACTTTCTGCGACAGAACCCCAGCTATGGCCGCTTCGGCGAAGGATTAGCCAACGTTCAGGCGGCCCTGATTCGGAACACAAGCTGGATCACAACTACAGGTACAGGCCTATTGGAGAATCTCGACATCAATGCGCGCATGGCCTGTTGGAACGGCAGCAACTGGGCCCCGCGGATCGATACCGTCGCTCAACACGCCGAGTGCCTCACCGGCGGAGGCACACCCGGCTTTCCGCAGGCAGTATCATGGGACAATACTTTGGCGAATGCTGGCTGGTTCCAGCGGATCATCTATGATATGACCGACGGCGGCAACGGTGAGCCGGAGGAACTGACGCGCTTCATTCCCCTTGGCCAAACCCCCGCTACCTGTGGCGCCACCTGCGAGTTCGGGCAGTTTGACAAGGTCAGCGGCGGTCCCTCCGCTCCGCCATCAGCGCTCGCCCTCAACGATGTACTCATTTACTATCTTGGCGGCTCAGGGGCGCGCGGCACGAACCCCAACTACGTTGATCGTGGCCTAAACGGGCTTGACATCACCGATGTGCTCGATGGCTTCATCTGCCGCGGTCATGCGGCCCCACAGCATGTGAGCGAGATCATGTCTACGGCGATGGGCCTCAACTACGACCCGTCGGGTGCGCCTAAGTCGTGTCCGCATCCGGAGGACTAGATAGCGGATCAGTCCTCCCCCGCATTCTCCTCGCGCGAGGAGAGTGCGGCGCGGTCACTGCAGATTCCAGTATCAAACCTAATCTGCCAGAAATTGGAGTCTTGCATGGAAGAATATAAAGGGGTCGGGAATCTTTAGTTGGTGGTCAAGGAAAAAGTGAAGAGATCATGAGCGCGCTGTGCTCTTCTGGGAAATTGGTGGTTCAGGTGAACAACAGGCTTCCCTCCGAACCAGGTATCGCGCGGAGCCTTACACGGTAGGCCATGCGTTCATCTGGCTAGACGGCTATCTCAAATTGAATGCGCTGATAGGGCACTGACAGGCTCACGGCATCTCGTAACCGAGGTCCTGCCTTTGCCTCAACGAGTCCAAGATCGTGCAGGACTTTGACATCAGCACGCACGTTCTTAAAATCCCTATGCACGAGTTTGGCGAGTTCTGCCAACGACCGTGGCCGGCGCGTCCGAATCACATGGAGAAGGGATAGTCGAGGCTCCGTGAGCACCTGCCGCATGGCCTCAACGCTGATGAAATACACGCCGGTTCGTTTGGTGATCTTTCGTCCTGTCTTAATAGCTTTGAGTGTGTTCTTGAATTCTGACAGCCCCTCTTCGAGAGAGCGTACTCCGACTTTGAGCCTTTTGACCTTCATGTATGCGTCTCCCTTTTGATGAGCACCAGATCATGGAGAAAATCGTCGACTAGTCGGTCGATGGACGTGAACGTGTACGGGAAGATTTCACCTCGGCGATGTCGGTGATCGCCTTGTTGTTCATGATTGTCGTAGCCTACCAGTCGCTCACCATTGAGAATGTATACTAACGAATATTTATAGCCATGTGGCGCGCTTGCTGTTCTGGGGACCTGATACGCCTTCATTTCAATAATGCCTCCGACCTCGTCAACGTACTTGGTGTGGAGGACCAATCTGCCCTTTGGCATAGGGTATTTGATACCATAAGATGGTGGAGCGTCAAGCGGATCCTCTCTAGAACTTCTCTCAATTGTATTCGTCGGCATTGCGATCGAGTGCAGACGAGAAACTCTGGGGTCGGATCTAGTCTTGTGCGTCGCGGAATGGTGGAGGGGAGACAAAAAAGATGAGAAGCATTCGTTGGAGGCCAGATGCAGGCTAAGAGGCTGCCCGCCTTGAGAACCGCGAAGAGTCGGTCTTGCCGTTTCGTCAAAGCGTGATCCGGATCGAGGGGGATCATCGCGAATCAGTACGAGGGTTGAGGTCGGATATCAGGAAAATGTTGCACTTCCGATATCGGGTTTATGTGAAGAGCGTGGCGAGGGGCAGGCTCAGATTTGGCAGCAGTGGTGTGGTGAGCGTGTCTTGCGCTTCCAGGGTCAGGACGGCGGCCTGCCCGTAATGGCCGTCGATGAGGCGATAGATTTTGACCTGAGCGAGTTCCGGGTCGAGGATCCAATATTCCGGGATGAGGGCGATATGACATGCCCTCCATCGATCACTTCGTGGCGCTTCCCGTCGTCCGGGATCAATTGGTAGTCTTCGTAGGTGATTTTCAGGTGGCCGGTGTGGGGAGTCATACGCACCTCACGCGCTGTTTGCCCGATATCGTGCAGCAGTATCAAGGATATGGCGATATCGCAAGCGTGATGAACTACGGCGGTCTTGCCGAAAAGCGAACATGACTGGCGCCGCGACGCGACCACGCTTGCACTAGGGCGAGAACACCAATTAAGAAGGCATAATCGATAACCCTCACGAACGAACCCTCTGTTTGCTTTTTCCCGATCGCGTTTCCTAAAATCCAAAGTGATTGCCGTCTTGTTCAGGTTCGCCCGAGGAGAACTTTATGCTCTGTCATGCTTTTGCTTCCGGTACATCATCTCACATCAGCCAGCGCATTCTTTTGATTATGCTGACGCTGGTAGGGTTTGCGAATGGGATGTTCAGCCCGATTGGTGTTGACGCTGCACCCGGTGGTAAGACGGAGGTCTTGCCTGTTCAGAAAGCCGCACCGGCGGCGGTGGTGATTGAGACGACCGGAAGTGAAGCGGAGCTGCGGCGGCAGTTACGTGCGAAGACCGGAGTCACGGAACTCCACGCTGGGACGATGCGGTTCTCAGAGGCACCAATCGGGAGCTTTGGGTTCATCCAACCGCCCGCCCTTGGGTTGGTGTTGGTGACCCAGAGTCCTGATCTGGCGTTGGAACGGGTTGCGAGCGTACCGAATGCCTATGAGATCCATAAACTTGCCGATGGGAGTGGATTGTTGGTAGGGTTTATTGAAAAGAATATGGCTTCGCAGATCGCTCCCAAAGAACGGCCCAAGACGCTCCGTCTTTTCCTCCATTCCAGTTCTTCGGACGAGGCGCCACTCATTGTAGCGGTTCCTTTGGAGAAGCTCATGGCGGATCAGATGCCGCGGCAGCGTGATTCCGGCAAACGTGATGGTCCGGTCGTGCTCGAAATGGATCTCCAGAGCACCATGACCCGCAAGGGTCCAATCAGCCAATGATCTCGATAGGAAGACGAGGGCTCATGCCATCAATACAAAAGGGGTCAAACAGCCGCAAGGGCTGTGTCGGAACAGGCACTGGCTGACGTGATCATGATGCAGGAAAATGTCTGGGCCGATATTGACAACGCAGGTTGAGTGCAGTACGGTTGCAGCGCTTCAATGAATTGATTTCAAGTGTAATCGATTTTTGAAAGCCTCTGAGATCAGATAGTCTGTGAGGATGACCATCGGCAGCACATTTTAATTGTCGGTTTTCAATACAAGACAAGGAGGCCGGTCCATGTTTTCACATTCCCGCTCCGTGTGTGCCCGTATGCTTGGGCTCAC
This sequence comes from Nitrospira sp., assembly GCA_029865225.1. GTDB lineage: Bacteria > Nitrospirota > Nitrospiria > Nitrospirales > Nitrospiraceae > Nitrospira_D. The sequence continues at coordinate 25,817 of JAOUHJ010000033.1, read as the reverse complement.
CGCCTGTGTGACTCTCTTTGGGAGTTCACTCGTATTTGCAGAAACCCCATCAACGTCCGTGGCAATGAACCACCAGTTGCCGGGTTGGGCGGAGCAGCTCAAGGGACAGACGATCGTCGAGGACGCGATGTCGGGAAAGGCCGATCGCGCTGCGATGGTCGAGCAGCAACACCAGCGCATCATGGACCAGATGTCCAAGGATCCGCAGGTACAGGCGGTGAATACCGGCATGTACAACACCTCGGCCATGATGCACCAGTATGGAGCCGGCGGCCAGGATATGTTGCTCATGTCCGACCCTCGGGTGGAACCAGTGGCCGCGACCGGGGGAGGCCGGTGTCCAGCGACTGCGCCCGTGAAGCAGTACAATGTCTCCGCGATCAACGTTGAGATCACGCTCAACCAGTGGCTCGATTTTTATCCTGGCTACATGTATGTGCTGGATGAAGATATCGACAAGGTTCGAGCCGAAGAAACCGCAAACCGTGAAGCGCGGGACAAGGAGGGCTTTGATCCAGGAGCCGTCCTACCTGGCGTGCAAGCGCAGTGGATTCAGCCGCTCACGATCCGTGCCAATCAGGGAGATTGTCTCAAGATCAAGCTGAGCAACAAGATGGAGGGTGACGAGGATGTCAGCCTCCACATTCATGGCTCGGCGATGGTGATCAGCAAGACCGGTGCTGCGGCCACCACGACCAATTCTGATGCCGTGGCGACCAAAGACAAGTCCGTGGAAATGGAATGGTATATCCATCCCAACACCCAAGAAGGGGTGCGCCAGTTCCATACCTACAGCAACGATCGTGAGCTCACCGTGATGGGCATGTTCGGGTCCTTCGTCGTGGAGCCTCGTGGGTCCACGTACTGGGAAGCGCTGGGAAGTGGTGATCCGACTCCGGCGACCAGCGGCTGGCAGGTTATGATCAAGAATGGTACCGGCCCTGACTTTCGTGAATTCGTCTTGTATTACCATGAGGTCGGGGACGAAGCCTTCCGCCCTCTCAATAAGAAGGGCGATTTCCTGCCTCAACGTGATCCGTTGACGGATACCTATCGTCCAGGCGGCCGCGCGATCAATTACCGAAGTGAGCCGTTCGGCATCAACAACATGCACCTGCAGCACGAATACTTTGGGTTCGAGGACGAGTCGATGGGCTATAGTTCCTATACCTTCGGCGACGCTGCTCCGACCATCCCTCGTTCCTATATCGGAGACCCGGCAAAATTCCGTCTTGTCCATGGCGGGTCGGAAGTGTTTCATAGCCATCACCCGCATGGAGGGTCGATTCGCTGGCCGAGGAGTCCTCGGGCCATCGATGACATGAACCTCTGGGCTACGGCAGTCAACGGCCCGGTGAAGTACCCGGTGATCCGTCACAAGACAGATCGTGTCGACGTCGAGGTCATCGGCCCATCGGAGGCCTTGGACCTGGAAACCGAGTGCGGGTCCGGTCTCTGCCAACAGCTGGCTGGCGATTTCCTCTTCCACTGCCATGTGGCGCATCACTATGTGTCCGGTATGTGGGGCTATTGGCGCGTGTACAACACGATCCAGCAGGGTGAGATGCGAAATGACGTGATGCCGGATCTGCGAGAGCTTCCGGATCGGAAAGGTCGCATCAAGGCGCCGATCTCATCAGACAAGCTGATCGGCCAAACAGTGGATTGGTTCGGGACGCAGTTCAAGATCATTGAGAAGGGCAAGAGCAATTGGAAGGGGAACCCGGCCACGATTACGATCAAGGACTGGGTTGCGATGCAGTTGCCACCGCCCGGTAAGCCTGGCCATAAGGATGACGAGAAGGGCCAGATTCTTTCTTATGACGCGACCGTGTTGGATTGGGTGTGGGACGGTAATCGCGCCATGAGTGAGAAGGAAAGTGATGTCAAGAATCCTAAATATACGTCGACCCATCCTGGAAAGCGGCATCCGATCATGTTCGAGCCGCTGACAGGCAAGGTAGCCTGGCCGCATCTCACCCCGCACTTTGGGAAGCGTGTCATGTTCTCCCCGAATCACGTCGGAGCGCCATGGTTGGAGATGATCCGCCGCGACGACAATGGTGAGGAGAGCCTCGACCAAGCCAAGCCCGGAGAGCAGGGGAATTGGAGCCTCTGTCCGGAGAATGCAGGCCGGAAGAACTTCAACGTCCATTTCATCAGGGTGCCGATTAAGATTGCCAAGGCTCAAGGGAAGGAGCCTGCGGTGGTCGATCCGAATGGGTTGATTTACGTGTTGCACGAAGAGGAAGCGGCCATTCGCGCCAACGATGACCTCAAGTATCCGTTGGTCGTGCGTGGCAACATCTATGATTGTGTGGATTGGACCTTAACCAGTGAGTGGGACGACGACGACTACACGAACTTCCAGGCGTCGAAGATCAACACGCACTGGCATTTCCTGCAGTTCGATAACCAAGCATCGGATGGGGTGATCACCGGGTTCTCCTATGAACAGTCGGTTCGTCCCTTCACCATGCTGGAGAAGAAGAACCAAAAAGGACTTCCCGTCCCGATGAACACGGTCTTGACCTCTGCGGTGAAGAAGGGGTCCAAGACCATTTCAGTGAAGAACGCCAAGCAGTATCACGTGGGAACCTTGATCATGGTCGGTGCCGATAACGTGAAAGGGAACGAGATTTCACGTATTAAGGCGATCAAAGGCAACCAAATCACGCTATCAAAGGGGTTGAAGCACGATCACCCGGCGAAGGACATCGTGACGGTTGAGTTTGTCCGTCAACGGTTCTGGGTGGATGCGGACGTGGGGACGGTGTTTTGGCATGATCACGCGTTCGGTGCGACGACTTGGCCACATGGTGGGTTCGGGACGTTTATCGCTGAACCGGTGGGGTCGACCTATCATGATCCGACGACCGGGAAGCAGATCCGGAGCGGTCCCATTGCGGATATTCATACCAACGAGCCGGTGGGCCATGGTGTGAACAACAGCTTCCGTGAGCTTATGGTTCAAGTGCATGATACGGTGCCACACACGGTCAACATCGTCACGGCCGGGAATCCGCCGGGGCAACCGATCGAAGTGGCGCTAGAGGCAGGGAAGACCGTCTCTTTCGTCATGCCTGAAAAGATTTACATGACTCCGATGCCGTTCTTGAACGGTGGGACACATACCACAGGAAGCGGGCTGAACTTCCGTGCCGGACCGATCGCACAACGGTTGGCGACAAATCCGGATGTGTCTCAGATTTTCAACAGTCAAATTCACGGGGATCCCTATACGCCGCTGTTGAGGGCGTATACGGGTGACACGATGGTGTTCAGACTGTTGCATACGCTGATGAACGAAACGATGACCTGGACCTTGTCCGGCCATTCGTTCTGGACAGAGCGGTATGCACCCGATGCGAACCGCAAGAACTCCATCCATGTGGGCATTGCAGAACGGTATGACTTGGTTGTACCGGAGGCCGGTGGCCCACGGCATCAACCCGGCGACTATATCCACTTCAATGGCAGGTCGTCGAAGCTGTCCGAAGGTGGATGGGGCATTGTGCGGGTCTATGATAAGGAGCAAAAGGATCTGAAGAAACTGCCTGCTGGATTCTCGAACAAAGGTGAGATTCCGGAGGCCTTGCCGGTGTGTCCTGCCGATGCTCCGGTCAAGAGCTTCAACGTCGTCGCGATGGACTATCCGTCGATGACCTTCAATCCGAAGGCACCGGAAGCCATCGAGGTCGATTTTGAGCGAAAGATACAGCTCGCCAATCCGGATGCAAAGATTTATGCGCTGGAAGACGATGTGGCGAAAGTATCCGGGAATACCAGACCCATGCCGTTGACCCTTCGGGTGAACGTTGGGGACTGCGTCAAGGTGAATCTGAAGAACAAGATGAAGGACAGTAAAGCCTCATTCTCCGCGATCGGGCTCGCCTTCGATCCGAAGGATTCCATGGGGGCCAATGTCGGGAAGAATCCTGGTGATCAGACGATTGCTCCAGGCGGCGAACGGGTCTACACGTACTATGCCGATCCGTTCAACGGTGAGACGACCTCACTCGTCTGGGACTGGGGCAATGTGATGACGAATCCGAGGAACGGCCTGTTCGGCGCGATCGTGGTGGGTCCGAAGGGGTCAAAGTACCGCGATCCCAAAACGGGCGTCGATCTGTCGAACAAGAATGCCTGGGCGGCCGACGTGATCGTGGACAGGTCCATACCTGGAAACGAGATGCGTCCGAACTACCGCGATGTGGCCTTGTTCTTCCAGGACGAGGATAACATCATCGGCACGAGCTTCATGCCGTATGTGCAGAACGTCGCGGGCTTGACCGGAATCAACTACCGGTCCGAGCCGTACCTGTTCCGCGAAGACCAGGGGTGTTCGCTGGGTAAGATGTTCCAGCCTTGTAAGGCGGATAAGCCTGAAGATCCAGAGACCCCGATCATTGAATCGCATGCCGGTGATCCGGTGCGCATCCATGTCATCGGCGCCAATAACGAACAGAACGGCATGTTCAGCGTCGAAAAACATGAGTGGCCGATCGAACCGTTCATGCGTGGAGCTGATCAGATCAGTGTCGTAGAATTCTCAGGTTCTGAAACGCTCGATGCCTTTATCCCATCAGCCGGTGGCCCGTACCGGATGCCTGGGGACTATGTGTATAGCAACCAGCGGTTGCCGTACTCTCAGTCTGGGCAGTGGGGATATATGAGGGTGTTGCCGGCTGGGGATAAGAGGCTACAGCCGTTGACCGCTGGTGGAGTTGGCTCCAAACATGCGGATGCGGATGATCAGCCTCAAGCAGTTCCAACGGCGATGAAGTAATCGCCAGAGAATTCTGAGGAACGCAAAAATGAGGGGGGAGCCGTGCTAGAAAGGCATGGTTCCCCCCTCTGCTTTTTCGTGTGGTCGCATGGTCCCTGCAATTGAGGGCTCAACTCGGTATAATAGAATCAATTCAACTCGCGAGTATGAGGTGAGGGACATGAGCGGTAAGGGCAGGTTGGTTATCGTCGTTTGTGGGCTCCTCGCGTGGGTGCTGGGGACCGTGCCTGCGCGTTCGTACGATGTTGTGGAGATCACCCATGGGGGAACGATCGAAGGGACAATTACACTCGATGGATCGGTACCGGAGCCGAAGGCGTTCAATCTCATTACCTTTCCCGATCCTGCCTACTGTGGGCGTATATCGAACGGACGGGGGTGGCGTCTGCTGCATGACTTTATCGTCGGCCATCAAGGCGGGTTGAAGGATGCCATTGTCCTCTTGGAAGGGGTTGAGTCAGGAAAGCCGTTTGAGGTGTCGGTTCCGTTGATCGAGGCTCGGGACTGTATGTTTCAGCCATTTATGACGGTCGTCCGGAACGGGCATGCGGTGGAAGTGATCAACATGGATCCGGTCATGCACGACATTCAAGGCTATGAGACCTCGTTGGAAGCGGGAGCTCGTGTGCTGTTCAATACTCCGCTGGTCATGAACTATCAGCATCGGCGTGGGGATCTCCATGCGTTGCACAACCATGCCCCGGGAAAATCGTTGGTCGGGCCGATTTATCTCAATAAAGGTCGACGCACCTTCTACATGCAGTGTGGGTTTCATGCCTACATGGAAAGTTGGGCCATGGCCGTGAACAACCCGTACTATGCGTTGACTGATGCCGAAGGAAAATTCAAGATCGACCAGATTCCTCCCGGTACCTATCAATTGGTCGTCTGGCATCCTCAGACGGGACCCGGGACCACGAAGTCGGTCGTGGTGCAGCCGGATGGAACACTTGTCGAGCAACTGACATTGCCGGCTCCTAGAGGGAATCGAACCGCGTATAAAATCCTCGATAATCCACGATTTGGTCTCGAATCGTTAGGGTATTCGGTCGATATCCAGCCATTGCTCGAACACCAGCGTTGATGACCGATGCATCCGTCTCTTCCAAGGATGACATACAGGTCGAGTATGATTGCGTTGGTCGGGGTCGTCGCGCTGAGTACGACCCTTCCCCTCGCCGAAGGTAACGATACGGTTCCTGCCGAGGCTGAATTTTCCGGTACGCTCGTCAAGCGGGTCGACGGCAAGAAGTATCAGGCGCAGGTCTTCGCAAAGGGTGATCGACTGAGATTGGAGTATAAGTACGCCATTCGAACCGAGCTGGGGTTCTCGGCGATCGAAATCATCAGGCCTGATTTAGGTGAGCGGTGGTACGTCCTTCCCCAACAGAAGCAGCTCCTGGTTCTGCCGATCACGGATGACACTCTGTCGATGCGCGCGGAGCTCGCTGGAGAAACAAGCAGAACCGCCGTCGGTGATGCGGCCGTGGCGGGTCGGGCCGCGCTATTATTTGATGTACAGGTGGAACGGCAAGGTCTTCATGAACGATTTTATGAATGGGTCGACGTAGAGATTGGGGTGGTCCTCAAGCTGGTCAGTCAGGACCGTAATTGGTCATTCGAGTATGAGCGAATTCGCCTGTCACCTCAATCCACCCGATATTTTGAGAAGCCTCCGGGATATAGAAAGCGCCCTGGTGGGATGAACCAGGGGCGTGAGGAGTAGAGAAGTGATGAACCGATTTCTTCGACGGGCTGCAGGTGTTGTATGTGGGCTGGTCTGGTTTGTCTCCCCCATGCTCGAACCGACATGGAGCGGGACTGAAGCCGATCTGCAGTCGATCCACACTTTGTACGACAACAAGGAATTCCAAAAGGCACTTGAAGAGCTGAACAAGCTCAACAGTGAGGAAGCCAGTACAGCGGATATGTGTCGGCTGAAGGTTCGGACATTGCTGAGGCTTGGTAAGCCCAAGGATGCGTTAAGTGAATATGACCAGCTCGTTCAGGTGTCGAAACAGGATGAAACTCCTACGCTGCGGGAGGTCGCACTCGGATTCGTCGTCGTCCTTACCAAGGATATGCGTGAGCAGATGCGAGGGGCAGCCTTTACGGCCCTGAAAGAATGGCAGAGCGCCGACGCGGTTCCATTTTTCGAGGATGGACTCAGTGATGGATCCGGTCTTGTCCGGGCCTTGGCTGCCGAGGGACTTGCCAAACTCGATGCTGGTCGACGGTCTCCAAAATTTAGGCAGGCCTTGGAGGACCAGGCCGTGTTGGTGAAGGAAGCGGTGCTCAAGGGGTTTACAAAATCTAACGATGCTTCGGTATTGTCACTGGTTGAACCGGCGCTCAAGGACCCTGAGGTGCGTGTGCGGGTGGCGGCCGCCGAGGTCCTCTGCCATCTGAAACGTCCGAACGGTTGTGACCTGCTCTTGCGCTATGCCCGAGCGCCCAATCCCGATGAACGAACTTCGGCTATTCGTGCGTTGATGGAACGTCAGCCGACGCAGGTTGTTCCGATTCTCAAGGAGGCAAGCGAGCACAAACAACCATCGGTGCGCGGCGCCGCCGCAACAGGATTTGGACGTGTCCCTTCGGAGGAGGCACTGACCACGCTCACCCGTTTACTGAGGGATCCTCTCCCCCCGGTGCGAATTGCCGCTGCGGTCAGTTTAGGACAATTGCAGGGTTTGAATGCCAGTCCTCCCTTGACCCAGGCGCTCGGCGATCGTGACAACGCTGTCAGAGCCTTTGTGATCGGAGCCTTGTTAGAACAGGGCGAACGGTACGAGGTGGTAGCCGATTCTGTTCTGGATCTGATCAATATGAAGGAACCGGCGATTCGTGCCGCGGTGGCAAGGGCGTTGGGCCATGCCGGAGGGGCCAATCGAGCACCGGCACGATCGGCGTTGATGCTGCTGATTCAAGACACGGTATCCCGCGTGAGAATTGCAGCGGTCAAGTCGATGACGAAGGTCGAAGGCTCGCGTGCGATTCCAATACTCAAACAGAGTCTCCACGATGAGGATGATGCGGTTCGGGCGACCGCGGGTGGCGCACTGCTCAGCCTGCTTGCCGTGAATGACTAGATGCAAACGTGTGTGTGGCTTCTGTGTTGTGTCCAGAGCGAGTAGACCCAGCGTTCCGTTCCAAGACTATGGTACGGTGCAGTCGTGGTCGATCTCGGGGAAGGAGTATGCTGCGATGTTGGTGCGATCGTTGATTGTGTCATATGTCGTGCTCGGGGTATCGTTGTCGTTCGCAGATGGAGGTGGGGTTGAGGGATCAGGTGCAGTACTCGCCGGTAAAGACGGCGCACCAATGATCGTCGTGCCGGCCGGCTCGTTTCCAATGGGAGTTCCCTCCGGTGATCGAGACGGGGGACGGGATGAATACCCACGACACGAGGTGTTCCTCGATACGTTTGCAATCGACAAATTTGAAGTGACGAACGGCCGGTATCTGGACTTCGTGAAGGCTACCGGGCATCGCGTGCCACAGAATCCCACGAATCCCACGCGAAATCTGTGGCAAGGAGACAGCATCACGGAGTCGCTTGCCGATCGGCCGGTGATCAACGTCGATTGGTTTGATGCAGACGCATACTGTACGTGGGCAGGGAAACGGCTGCCGACGGAAGCAGAGTGGGAAAAGGCAGCCAAAGGGACGTCCGACAAACGATTCCCATGGGGGAATGTGGAACCGACGGCGAAACATCTCAATTACAACCAACGGTGGATCGGTGAGAAGACCCTCATGCCCGTCGGGAGTTATGAGGCAGGGAAGAGTCCCTATGGCGCGTACGACATGGCCGGCAATGTCTGGGAATGGGTGAACGACTGGTATGATCCTCGATACTATGAGAAGAGCCCGCCTAAGAACCCGAAAGGACCGGGGTCCGGAACGAAAAAAGTCATTCGAGGTGCTGGGTGGCAAAACGAGACGCCCAGCGTCCGCATCTTTACCCGGGTAGAGAGCGATCCGACCATTCGGAATGAGTCGACAGGATTTCGCTGCGCGACAGACGCTCCGATGCCACAGTCATCGGAGAGCCCAGTCACGCCGTAATCTTAGTTCTGAAGTTCTGGAGCGGACGTCACGTCTCGGGCGCAGCGGAACCCCAACCAATTCATCTTCGTGCTCGGGTCGGTCCCGTTGCGCTGTGCGACTCTTACGCTGGGCGTGCTGTCGATCCAGCTGCCGCCACGAAACCCTCGCTGCGTTCCCTTTTCGGGCCCCATGGGATCCTTATCGGGCGCGGTCGCATAGTACTTGCGGTCATACCAATCGGCTACCCACTCAGCCACATTTCCGGACATCTGAAACACGCCGTATGGACTCACGGCATTGTCATATTTATCGACAGAAATAATCGGTGGGTAGAGCAACAGTCGTTCGGGGCGATCCCGCACGGGGCCTGACAAGCCGGTGCGGCCGTAGTTCGCTCGTGATAATCCAGCCATCTGATTGCCCCAGGGATAGATGCGTCCGTCCTCACCACGTGCGGCCTTTTCCCATTCGGCTTCGGTCGGCAAGCGTTTGCCGGCCCAACGACAGTAGGCATCGGCCTCATCCCACGATACGTGCATGACGGGGTGGCTCGACATCGTGTCTTGGAAGTTGCCGCCGTCATACTGCCAGTCGATCAATGGTGGATGATCGTGCGCGAGGACATACTTTAAAAATTGGACGGTCGTGACTTCAAACTTGTCGATTTCGTACGCCTTCAAATACACCTTTCGCTGCGGAAATTCCGCTTGATAGGCGTTGCGATCCACCTTCTTATCGCTTCCCATGAGGAATTCGCCGGCCGGAATCAAGATCATCTCGTCGTGAGCCGGCAGCTTGGCCCGTTCCTCTGCCAGTTGTTTCCCTTCAGGAGTCCATTGCCGGACGACATCCGCAACGTCCAACGCATACGTTGCCGTTACAGCCATCATGCTTATGATCGCAGTACTCGCCACGATTCCAGAAACTCGCACGGCCCATCCTCCTTGGTTAGTGTACGTCTGGTTCGGTTTGTTCGGGTGGCAGGGTGTTGAAGCCTTCCAGGGGCTGAAAATTGACCGGAAGATTGAACAGGTAGTCCGAGACCGGGCGCATTTTTACATGGTGATACTCCACAATCCAACTCCCGTCCTTTTTGGCCAGTTTCATGGGAAAACGAATATCCGTGGCCAGCCACTGGTAGTACTCTTCAATGTGTTCACCGTGTTTAGTTGTAACCTCATAGAGGATGGTCGGATGCCCGTCTCGCATTTCTGTTCCGATTTCTTGCCGTGATATTTCGCCGTCCAACTGCTCAGTCACCCTCAGATCTTGATCGGGGCTATAGGGGACAGTCTTGAAATGCTTCATCCTTGACAGCAGCAGCCACACGAGCTTCTTATCCTTGCGTACGATACTCACATTGACAGGGCCCATGGTGTGGTGCTCAATCCGCCACATGGTGTCACGGTAATAAATGTTCGCCTTCTGCAATTTGCCCTGGATTTTTGTCACCTGATCGGCGGTAAACTCCAAGGCCCAGCCTCTCGGACCGAGAAGCAACAGGCTACAGGTAAGGCTGAAGACCAAGACAATCTGTCGCATCTTAAAAATCCTACCATAGACGTTTGCACATTTTCTTCTGGGTGATCTGGACGTTCCCATCGACTGCGGGCCTCTTCGTGTTCGGGCGATTTCTGGTGGTTAAGGGGTCATGGACACAGACGAACGTGCGCACCGGAATCCGATCGTCGCTGAACGTTGATCTGGGGCTGATCCACCTCTCGTCGCGGTACGGAGCATGACTCGTTTACTTTTCCAGGAGCCTCCACGAATGCCTTTATAGCGTCCGGTTGTCGGACCCTGCGGATTGCGGGCCGGCATATAGGCATAGTAGTCGAAACCGAACCAGTCCTGTACCCATTCCGCGACGTTTCCTGCCATATGGTGAAGGCCATAGGGGCTTCTCCCTTCATCATGTGACTCGACGGCCGCCAAAATGGGGATTTCATGCACATGATGTTGTCCAAACATCGCCAGCGTGGAACTTGGGGCAGCGTCGCCCCACGGATAGAGGTTGCCCTCTGGACCGCGTGCCGCCTTTTCCCATTCCGCTTCGGTCGGCAACCTTGCGCGTTTGGTCGCACAGAAGCCCTGTGCCTCGGACCATGTGACATAGAGTGCCGGCCAGCGGGCCAACGTCTGGTCTGACACGAAATGAACGGTGATGACGTGCCAAATCAGTTTCTGGAGCTCAGGGGAAGGATAGAGTTTCTTCCGCTGGAGGTAGGACAGATATTCGCCGAGACTGACCTCATCTCGGTCGATCTCGTAGGCATCCAACCAGACTGGTTGTTGAGGGAGTTCCGTGTCGTCGAACTGTGTCCATTTCCCGTAGGGATCACCATCGATTCGCTTGCTGCCGAGCAAGAACTGGCCGGCAGGAATCGTGACCATCGGTGACGGGCGAGCCAGATCTGCGATCCTCACCAAGTGTTTGGCCAGGTCCGGAGTGGGCTTTGACCCGGATTCTGCCATAGCGGGGCCGGTCATCAGGAAGAGTAGAACGATGGAGTGTAGAGACCGGCCAAAACGATTCGACATCAGCCCTTGCTCAGAACGTTGAGGGTGCACCCGAGCCGCGTGAGACTATAAGGCCCCATGTTTGTACCTTGCAAGAGTTCTTGCATCACTTGATGCCGCCCTTCCCGTTGATGTACGCGACGAGTGTCTGGTCATTCTGACACCCTTTCAGAACGAACGACACCCGAATTATAGTATGTGGTGGACATGTCCGAACTGTCGTTGAAAGGAGCGACGAATGAGCAAGCTTCAATGGGTCCTGGCTCGCTGGTTGTACCGAGGTGCCGCGAGCGTTGGGGTTGTCACGACGATCCTCGCCTTTTCCGTCAAGGCGGAGACCACGCCACTCGGTCAGGACGTGTTTCTTCAAGCAAGACAGGTGACCGTGGGAATTCTGGCTGATACACAAGATCAGCGAGTGCCCGAGAAGTATGGGAAGGTCGCCATCCGAGGAACCGGTTTCCATCTGCGAGACGGCTATGTGATTACCGCCAGGCATGCGGCGGAAAAGCATGACCCTACCATGGGAACTACTATTCAAAAGCAGATTCGTCTGCTGACAAACGATCTCCACGAGCTTTCTGCGGATCTCGTCGGCGACAGTGCCTTTATGGATGTCGTGGTCTACCGTGTCAGCGAACCTCATCGTGGAGTTCTTGCGACGGAGACGTCATTTGCGACAGGAGAAACTGTGCCGGGCATGGAGGTGTTCACGGTCGGCTATCCCCTCGGCTGGGGGCCGACGATGGCCTTCGGGCGACTTGGAAATACCAACACATTCCTGCAAACGGTCGATACCCGCCTCATTCAGGCTGACCTCTCTGCATGTAGCGGGAACTCAGGAGGGGGATTGTTCAATGCCCAAGGAGAAATTGTGGGGATTCTGCACGCCGTGATTCAGACCGACAAGGAGGAAAACCAGGCCTACTGCAGCCGCATGGCTTTTGCCATTCCGGGGAATCTTGCAGAACGCATCGTCAACGCGGCGCTCTCCGGCAAGCCGCTCGCGTTCTCGAAACTGGGCGTCCATCTGACCTCGGTGAAGGATGGAACCAAGTTGCGCGTAGCTGTAAAAGATGTTGCCGAACCAGCTAAGGCGGCAGGTGTCCAGAAACACGATATTCTGCTGGCTATCGATGGGACAGAGATTCTCGATGGCGCTCACCTGAAGAACTACCTGATTGAGCGGACCACTCCAGGTCAGGAGGTTTCAATCAAGGTGCGGCGAGTCGATGTGGATTTGACGTTCCACGTTGTGCTGGGGGGAGGCTAGTTGCGCAGCGGCGGAGGCGATCCATGATTGCCATTCCCAACCCCACTTCCTTGCAGGGTTCGGCGTAGATTCGATCAAGGTGAAGCGCATCCAGACGCCGAAGCGCGGCGAAGAGGTTGCGTGCCGCCTCTCGCAAGTCTCCGTTTGGGGACAATACTTCAACGGCAGTAAATCGGTCTGCGTTCACATTCGATTGGGAGATGAGCAACAGGCCTGCCCGCTCGTCAGACGTTGGAACTGCCTGAGTTCCGGCAGAGGTGAGCATAGTGAGGGGAGTGAGGGTCGCATAATGGCGGGTCAACTGACCTGGGGCAATTGGCTGGTCATGGTCTGAGGCCCCACAACGCACTGGGCCAATGATAGCAGTGAGTTGTTCCAGTGTGATGTTGCCCGGGCGCAAGAGTTCAGGTTGTGTATCGATCAACGAGACGACGGTCGATTCGACCCCGACCGAACAGGGTCCTCCATCCAGAATCAGATCCACCTTGCTCCCAAGACCATCGGAGACATGTTGTGCCGTCGTGGGGCTGACGTAGCCGAATGGATTGGCGCTGGGCGCAGCGATGGGGGTGCCGGCCTCACGAATGAGCGCTTGCGCGACCGGATGGCTTGGCATCCTGACGGCAACCGTAGGTAAGCCTGCGGTGACGAGATCAGGAATGACCGATTGCTTTGGCAGGATTATCGTCAGGGGACCAGGCCAAAATGCGTCCATGAGTTTCTGGGCGAGTGGGGGCTGCGAGGTGACCACTGCGTCCAGTTGTGATCGATCGGCAATATGCACGATGAGGGGATCGAACTGTGGCCGTTGTTTGGCCTCGAAGACCTTCGCTGCAGCGACGGGATTCATCGCATCACAGCCGAGTCCATACACCGTTTCAGTAGGAAAGGCCACCAGTCCGCCTGTCCTGATGATGCTGCCTGCCAGCCGAATGGACACCGAGTCGGTTGCCGAGAGGACCGTGCCTTTGGGTGGGTAATTTTCTTCGCCCATAGGTATGTGATGCCAACCCTCAGGTCCTACTCCTTGACCGTCACGGTAATTCTGACGGGCTCTAACGGATTATCGCGTTCATCGCGCGGCACAGCGACAATGTGGTCGACGACCTCCATTCCCCGAAAGACCTCTCCGAACACGGTATAGCGACGGTCCAGACCGCTATTGTCATCCACGCAAATAAAAAATTGGGAGCCGTTGTCGTTGAAGTCACGCGTGCTATTACTCTCGCGCGGCATTTTGGCCATCGACAAAGCACCACGCTTGTGGGGATAGTCGTTCGGTTCTGGCGGGAGAAAGTACCCAGGGCCTCCGGTTCCATGGAGTTGGCGATCAGGATGTTTGCTCAGCGGATCCCCACCCTGAATAATGAACCCCGGGACCACACGGTGGAAGGTCGTGCCGTTATAAAACCCCATCTTCACGAGGTTGATGAGGTTGTCGACATGACGCGGTGCCGCGTCAGAATAGAGGCGAACTTTGATCTCACCGAATCTCGTCGTGATCGTGATGCGTGGATCTTTCTTTTGAAACTGCATTGCCATGCCCCGACTGTATCAAGCCAGTCTCCACGATGACAAGGAGCGGCGACGAGGCCGAGGCCTACCGGTCACAGCCCGGTCGTATCTGGTGTGAGGCCGTCGCCAGGGTGGATGCCGAGCCACATGATCCCACCGATCAGCGCCATGGCAGCTGCCACGCTCAGGGAAGCGGTCCAGCCCCACTGTTGAGCGATCCATGGTGTGAAGGTCGGAGAAAGAGCTCCCCCGATATTGGCTCCCATATTCATGAGACCTGACAGGCTGCCGGCGTGGGTCGGTGAAAGATCGCTCGTCGAAGACCAATAGGCGCCGATCGTGAAGTAGAGCCACCCCGCGCCTAACGAGAGGCTGGCGATCGCCAGATACGGAGATTCCACACTTGCTCCGAGCGCGATCGACCCTGCGGCGAGGCCCATTCCCATCATGCCGACGATCTGGCGGCCTTTCGTGATGCCATAGCGGATGGCCAGCCGGTCAGTGACCCATCCACCGGCCGGGCAGGATAGAAGGATCATCAGAAACGGTGCGGCGGCAAACAGGCCGCCACTGAGGACGGTAAAGCCTCGCACGTTGACGAGATAGAGATAGAACCAGGACATATACACATAGGCCACATAGCCCAGACACCCATAACTCACCACGAGCCACCAGACGCTCGGCGTGCGCCGAAACACCGACCATGGAATCGATGGCTGCTTCGTAGGAACGGAGAGGCTCGGAGCCTCGGTCCTGTGCGGCTTGTGCCATCGGTGGCTTGCCGGACGATCAGCGGCCAAGAACCACCAGATAGCCGCGAGGCCTAACCCCAATCCACTCGAAAGATAAAACGCCGTCTGCCACCCATAATTGACCATGACCCATGCTGTGATGGGCGGTGTGATTGCCGCGCCGATTCCGATTCCCCCGATAGCGATGCCGATGCCGAGTCCCCGTTCATGGCTTGGAAGCCAGTCGGTCACCGCTCGGTTAAACGTCGGCAGGGCTGCCGCCTCTCCGACACCCAGGAAAAATCGAACACAGGCCAGTGCCCCCACCACACCGAATGGTACGGCGAGGAACGACGTCGCTGCGACAGCCGTCCAGGCCGTAAAGCAGGACCACCAGATCAGGGCGATCATGAGGATGAGACGAATACCCCAGCGATCACTGAGCCATCCACCAGGAATCTGAAAGAGGGCATAGCCTACGACAAAGGCCGAGAACACCAATCCCATCTCCTGCTCGGTGATCCCAAGTGCCGGCATCATCTGGCGTGCGGTGACGGAGATATTGACCCGATCGATATAGGTCACGACGCTGATGGCGAAGAGCAGCCCAAGAATCAACCAACGGAGGGGAGAGGGGGGCATAGATTCAGGAGGGTTTGTGGAGGCGCTCTCATTCACGAGTTAGTCATCGGAAACATTGGAAGGTGTAGGGCCTAGGTGCGGGAGGTCTTCGAACACATACGCGTGGTGCCGCCTCGTGAGTTGTGCGGAGACGGCACCACTGTGCTCTATTCTTTGACGATGTCGAGTAACTCCACCTCAAACACTAAGGTCGCACCAGGCTTGATGGTCGGAGGTGAACCACTATCACCATAGGCTAGGTTTGATGGGCAGATCAGCTTGCTTTTTCCACCAACCTTGATGCGTTGCACTCCTTCCGTCCAGCATTTGATGACCTTGCCAAGCGGAAAGGTTGCGGGTTCTCCTCGCTTGACGGAGCTATCGAACACTGTGCCATCGGTTAATGTGCCATGATAATGCACCTTGACCGTATCCGTTGCCTTCGGTGTCGCCCCGGAACCCGGCTTAATGGGGGTGATGACGATACCGGACTCGGTCTTGGTCGCACCTTTTTCCGAAGCCGCTTTGGCGAGAAATGCGGTACCCGCCTTCTTCTCACCCTCGGCGACCAGGGCCAAGCGGGACTGTTGGAGCAATTGGATCTTTGGTCCATATGTTTGGAGATCGACCTTTTGAGATCGTTTGAGGACACCATCGGTCAGGCCGTTCTTGACCATATCGAGTTCGGCTTCGCTCAAGGAAAAGGTTCCGAGCGACTGGCTGATGGCCAATCCGAGCGCATACAGGGTCTTTTGATCATCGTTGGATGGATCCGACGAGGCAGCAAGCCCCGGAGTCGTCAGGAGACAAAGCCCGGTGGCTAGGCCGAGGATATGAATTCGCATGGATGACATGGATGATTGGTCCTTTCTTGTGAGGGGGCTCATGTAGCCTGTAAGGATACGATACGCGTTTCAAACTCACAATAGAAATCTTCCAGACCAGTTCAAGAGCCTGCCGACATCAGGCGGACACCACAACTTCGTCTATTCACTTGCGACAGTGCGTACAATAGATATTTCTTGTTCGTTGGTATTGCGGGTTTCCTGGTATAATCAAGACATGTCTACCAAGAAACCCTCCAAGCCGCGTCGAGTGGTCAAGCGCAGGGGCAAGGGCCTTCGGAACCTCGGCGGTCCCAAGAGAGACGACAAGAATCTTGCCAAAGGCCTTCCCGATACCAGCCGCATCCCCTGGTTCCCTCCCATGCCCAAAACGGGAACAGACGCGTGAGCCCTGCTTGACAATACCCTTGCTGCGTCGTTCAATGAATCCATGTGGAGTCGAAATTCTCTGCGGGACATTCCCTAAACGAAGGGAGCTCGATATGGTGAGCAAACTGTCAAGACGACTCGAGGACTTTGAGCTACGACTGAGACAGCTAGAAAGTACCAATCCGGACATCCCTTACAAAGCGGTCCTTGAGCTCACTCGCATGGTTCATGAACTGTCGCAGAAAATCGACCAGCAACAGGAAGCCGCCGCCGCAAAAGGCTAAGCGGACAATGTTGGTACGATAGCCGGGCGCACCCAGGCGCGATAGGCCACGGCGTTGTTTCGTGTCTTGCGTCAACTCCATTCGTACAGCTTCAACTGGTTCGGGTGTTTTCTCCCTCTCAGAACCCGCCCAAGAGGGTTGGAAAACCTGAGCCGCCTGTTTGCCTTTCTCCTAGGTTTGCGCTGAGGCCTCGACTCCCTCAGGAGCTCCTGCACCTGTTCCCACGACTCAATCCGTTCGAAATCTTCAAGGTCTTTGTCACGGAGGTTGAGGCTCCATTCTGCTACAGGTCTCTGTCGTGTGCCTGTTGGCCGGTTCAGCCAGCGAAGTTGGAAGTACCAGTTTCCTGACCAATCGGTGCCGGTCGTGTGAACGGTTCCGATCAGACCGGCCGGATAGCCAAAACGGGAGGCAGCCAGACGAAGGTAGAGACCTTTGGTGATATCTTGACGGGGCAACATGGAAGTTACCAATGGTTACACTATGGGCGATGGAAGGTCAAGATGGGGAAACGAGGAAATAGTAGCGTTCAACTGGTTGCGGAATCCCTCCCAGTCCATTGACCGGGTTGAAACCATCCGGTGGGAAGCCGTGGCGAGAGGCCTCACGACAACTGCTGGACAGGATGTCTTTCTCACGACAGCAGTCATCCGGCATGGGGTGGAGGGGATGCCGGGGGATCGATTCGGCGAGACGGAAATCGGACGGAATTGAGGGCACCATCCAAGCTAGCAGATACTTACTCAGGCTATTTCAATTACCTGCCGTCATCAAGGCAAACACCACAATAGCGATCATAGCCAGGGCAATAGCGATCAGCATGAGCGGAGGGTTCTTGCCAAACATTCCAGGCATGGCTCACTCCTCGGGTTAAGTCTGAGATTCTGAGATCAGCCTATGCTTTTGGCTATTGCCTTGTCTACTGGGGGAGCAGACCTATCTGAACCAACCAGGTAGAGAGGTATTATACTGGTATTACATTTGTCAATGCCAAACCGGTGAGTATCTGGCATAAAGCACAGAACTCCGGTCTATCCTATATCTACCAGGAGGCGTCTTGCTTAAGAAGAAGTGGTCTCCTACAATGCTTTTCCGACAGGTGAAGTCAACGACAGTATGTGGTGGAGAAGCACCATGATTAAGACTCGCATAGGTCTTTTCTACCTAGTCCTCGCTGCTTGTATGGTATCCGTTGCATGTTCACCTAAGGGCGTTGTACAGCCAGTAGGCGAAGACAACTATGGATGTAAAGAACCACCACCGGACACTTTCACTTCAGCAGGTGTTGACGCTCGTGTCGTCGAAACCACGTTTGTAAGGGCCATCACTGGCAGCGTTGATTTTAAGACCTATCCTTCCGTCGTATCCTTGGCGAGCCAAGCTGTCAGAGATGCACGAACCAATAACTACCTTCAGTGCCTTTCGATTAAACGGGATGGATTCACACCCGCACAAGTCATTTACCAGCAAGAAACAACCGCCTTTCTCTCGACGAAACCTACTCCAGAAGAATTCATGAAATGGCAACAACGCCATCCGTTTCCTGTGGGTTCTGCGGAACAGATGAAGGTTCTTGAAAGAGAGGTAGACAAACTCCGAGAAGAAATGTCGAACTCCAGTCAGGAACTCCAGGCTCTACAGGAACGCACAAAAGGGAGAAGGTTGATCGAATCCAAACGGAAAGATTTTCTAGATGCACTGTCTAAAGGAGAGAAGGGTCAGATTGAGGTAGATTTCGTTGCTCTAAATTCTGAATCAGAACGTTTTGCAAGAGACATTGCATCAGGGCTAAAGGAAAGCGGTTGGGCTGTAACGAGGCTAGGCCCTCTCATTCCTACAGATGGCGTACCTGAAGGAATTCGCGTCGTCGTGAAAGATCTACAAATGCCCAGCACATTGATTCTACTTTCTGCATTGAACCGCATAGGCGAACGAGTAGAGGTGATGGTGTATCCGTCGCGAGGTGGACCTCCAGCCATATTTGTAGGTAACAAACCGTAATAATATAGGGCGCTTCAAGACGCCTCATCCCTCTGCCCCTTGATCTTCAAAGCCTGAAGAACCTCAGGATATTCGAGTCTCTCCAACCCATCCCTCAACATCGGCAACGGCACCCCATGATTGTAAATTCGATCACGGACATCTTGCCCAGCATGGCACACCAGACTCTTTAGCTTTGTTGAGACCAACATTCGCTAACCAAGTCACCCCAGTATGTCTTAACCCCTGCAGCACTAGTGTCTTGTTCTTGAGGCCGACTCTCTTCAGAATCCGGGCTACCATTTGCCGGTTGCATCACCAAACGGAGCCTTTCCTTTCGTGAGGTGGGGAAAAGGCAGGTCTTACCGGCTTGTCTCAAGGCCTGGAGATGGTCGATAAAGCCAAGCTGGAGGAGAGACGAATGAATCGGCACCTTCCGCCGCCCGTCTTGGTTCTTTAGTTGTTGGTTCTCGCCTTCTGACTGAGTCGAACCCCTCCGGTATGAAGCCTTGGCGAGAGGCCCAATGAAAAATGCTCGACCGGTTGCCTAGCTCACAACGGAAATCGTAGGGCACTCAGGAGAAGGGATGCCGCCGTGCGCATTTCTGGAGAGAGAGAATGTAGAAGGAATGGCGGAGAGGGAGGGATTTGAACCCTCGGTAGAGATTTTGTCCCTACGGCGGTTTAGCAAACCGCTGCCTTCGGCCACTCGGCCACCTCTCCAGGTCACTATTCCTCAGGGTCGCGTCAAAGGGTCGCCCCGCATCCACAGCGGAGACCGTTGATCGGGCGGGAAATCACCGACGCGGAGGCATCTTACCTCAGCCCATATGAACGGCACAAGAGAAGAGTCAGGCTCGGTGACCCTCACCGGAACCGGTGAGGGTCAGACACATCGGCTTGTGAAGTCTATTGAAGTTCTGTTGCGCGAGAGATAGGAGTTGCCGTCCTGAGAAAAGTTAAGATGGCTTAGGCGGCAGTCCTCTCCGGGTGGCGATTCATGGATTTTGTGAAACCTTCCGACTGTGTCCTCACCCCATCTTTGAATGTTACGTGGGAAGACACCATGGCTAAGAGTTCCGGCGCATGCAGTCTCTTCCAGGACTTCTCAGCGACCTGGAGCATTTTCCACATGATCGCCTTGGCTCCCTCGATGCGTTTATAGTGCCGGGAGGCGGTTGTGCGGAGCTGCGCCGAGTCGAAGGGCGATACCACCACGTTCGTCGTGCGGATATGACGCCAATGCTCCTGCGGAAACGCATAGAAAGTCACCATTCGTTCCCAGTCCCGCAGCAGGGTCTTGACCGCTTTGTCCTCCGTCTTCCGGTATGTCCGTACGAATTTGTCTCGCCGTTCCTCACATTCGGCTTGGGTCTTCGCATACGCCATTGCCTTCAGCTGCTCTCTCGCTTTCGGCCGAGCCTCCTTCGGGAGTGTCTTGAGGACCGTGGCGATCTTACGATTCCAGCATCCTTGTTGCGCACCGGAGGGATGGATGTCGTCTAAGGCTGCCCACAAACCGAGGCGCCCATCAGCCACCGTGAGGCGTGGGAACGTGAGCCCACGCTGTTTGAGATCACGCAGAAGTGTGAGCCAGCTTTCTTTGCTTTCCCGCTCTCCACTGTCACAGGCCAGGACAATCCGCTCGCCGGTCATGAGCGTGCCTACGATCGTGAGGAGTGCGCTCTTGTGATCTTCAATGCCTGCTTTGACATAGATGCCGTCGGCCCACCAGTAGGCGACTGCCAGGTGCGACAGATCCCGTTTTCTCCACGCGTCATATTCCAGCTGGAAGAACATCTTGAGCCGTTGGATCGAACCCACCGGCAGCGGCGCCCCTTCGCTCAACAGATTGTGCAACGCTCCATCGAAGTCCTCGGTGGCGAGCCCATGGGCATCCTGGCCCGAGGATACACGACTGACCTCCCGAGGCCGCCGAGTGAGTAGTGGGAGGACCTTGCGCTCAAATCGTTTGGCGAGGTCCACGATCTTGGGGCGAAGGACCGTGACGGTCCCACCGGTCATTGGGGACTGATCAGGTTTCTCAGAACCGTGCCGGCTTCCGGTAGGCAGATCAACCGGTGCCACGTCACATCGGTGCTCTGCCTGGACGCCACGGAGATATGTGGTGCCGTTCCCTTCCAAGATCTGGTGCAACTGGCCCTGGCTCCTCCCTCTTACCCACTGCGTTGGCGTGTCATTTACTGCTGCGCGTGATCGGACCATCCCGTGACAGACTCGCTCCAGCATGGCGGTGTATGCGTTCCCCCCGGTGACAACCAAGGCAGTGGTTGAGGGCTCACCGGAATGGCTGTGGTGGCGTGAAGCCAGTCCTACACCTAACGACGAGATCGCTCGGGACAGATACGGGCGGAGTGAGCGCATGCCCACGATGAGAGGTTGTATGGACTCCATGAATTCGGTCAGCAGACTCGAGTGACTTGTCAGGGGAATCGTGTTGTCTAGGAAGAAGTCGGTTTGTTCTTCTGTTTTCAGGAGAGGGGTGGTGTATCGAACTTCGATATGACTTGGTCGTATGACACCACTGTTGGACAGCATTTGGAGCGTCTGCCGTCTATGCCGTTGGCGGGTGAAGTAGGTCCGGACGTAGTGAAGCGCCATCTCGTAGCCTCCGCGATGGTTGCTCTGATGATTCAGATGTGAGAAGCGTGGAATCAGACCCATAAGATGCTCCTGAATTCGCCTTCTACGTTCTTTGGACGACTGCATCGATGGCAATGAACGAGTAGACTCGAGTCTTCGGCTGTCGTCGCGTGTTCCAGAATGAGCTGATAGGTGTTCCCGCCACAGAATGGGCATGCCTTCCCATGAATCGCTTTGGGGTTTGGCTGTGCCTGGTCGCCCTGTTTTCTCATCGCGTCTCCTCTGTGAGCTCGCTGTGCCGTACTGTGAATGGCGTGAGGATAAGACGAGAAGGGGCGAGTCGCAAATACCATGGAGGTACGATGAACCGAGCCAAAGGGGGGCCGTTCGTTTTGAGACTCGATCTGGGGCTGGTCAACAAGGTTCTTCTGTATCCGGCAGGCCTGTTTCATGTGTGTTTGTGTGCCTGATATGAATAAGGGTGAAGGTAGGTTTCTCCGGGAGGAGGAAGAAACCCTGTGCTACCGGTGGGTGGGCTCCACGGCAGCGACCTTCACCCAGGTGTGATGTCGTCAATGGCTCAGATGGTTACCATAGCGGCGATGATGCCGTTACGCGTGAATCAAGATCCGGTCACACTTCCTGCGCGAACTTGGCGAGGACTGATCTTCAACGGACGCGAACTTCCTGAGCCGCGCCTGGTCCCCAGGCGATGCGCTGAGCACCTCAACATTGATCCAATGATTCTTAATCCACTGAACCTCCGCCAATTCGACGGAGACGCAGACGTGTTCCTCAGGCAGCCACAGGCGGAGTTTGACATAGTCGCCAGGGTGCAAGTGCTCTGGTTGTGAAATGGTGGGGGAGGAGGATGAGAGGTCGTAGATGCACCCCTCTCCCATTAACCCTTCTTTGTCCTTTGAGAGGATGCATTCGATCATAGTTTGTGAGAGCAGTGCTGAAGGCATCTTCCCTCCTGTTCTAAGCCGAAGGTCAACAATAGTCGCACGGTAATATAGGGATGGGAGGTCGGACTACTCCTCTGGTAGGTGGCAGGGCCCAACTAAGGTACGGTCAGCAATTTTCTGGTGAACCCAAGGGGCAAGTGATCAATGGTCCGACAGCACACTGAAGTGTGCCGGATCGATGCTGAGATAGTGAGCGGGGACGTGGGTGAGGATTGTAGGTGAGGAAAGATAGGGCGGAGAGGGCGAGATTAGAAGCCTCTACAGGACCAGAGACTAGAGGCTATGATTGTGCCTCATTGCTTAGTTCTCAATCCCTTATACGAGAATCAGAGATAGCGGAAGAACCGATAAAAACTGATTGGACACGCTGGTTCTGTCACACTTTAGCCACAGTGTGCTACCCATCGCGTCGCACAAGCCGTCTTCACCGCGGTCACTGACCTCGGCTACGACGAACAAGGCCGCATCGAACGGGCTGCGGAGCGCGCAATCCTGTTACTGAGGGGAACGCTAAATAGTGCGCATCTTGATTCTTGGAACGCTTATAAACAAGGGGTTTTGAGACTTTGCCAACTGAACATTACGCACTATTTGGTGGTCGGCTCAGTATGTGACTGTCGAAGCGCGAATGGCCACTTGTGCCTCTCGACCCCCTGCGAGGTCTTGGTCGGAATCGCGGGAACGCGTCATCACCCAGAGTAGCAGGAGCCAGAAAAAGGGGAGGACCAACCAGGTCTCCCAGGGCCACGCTGCAGACTGCATCGTCAGCAACGACAGATTTTCGCCACGCATCGTCTCGGCGAAGGCCCACCAGCGAGACCCCATGATCCCTGCTATGACGACCAGCACGGCAAGTCTCTGCCAACGCACAAGGAATGGCCAGAGCACAATTGCGACCACCAACTCGAGATAATTGAAGCCGTACCCCGCCGGTCGGCCCCAGTAGAGCAGCGTCAGGGCCAAACCAAAGGCCAATGGGAAGTTGAGTGAAGCGCGGCGCGCCAACCAGAGGCTCACTCCAAGGAACAGGCCCCAGAGCCCCAACGCGGCAACCTGCGCTGGGAGCAAGGCCAATCCGAGATTGACCAACCCCTGCAACGGTGTCCGATTCCATACGCTGAGCGGGGATTGCTCGGCTAACGGGAGGGCTGTCCACATCGAATCCCCCGCGTTGAGGTAAAAGGCGAGCGTCTCGGCTCGCAAGTCCGGTCCCCAGCGGTAGAGTTCTGCTGCCAGGAGCAGCAGCAGGATCCCGCCGGCCGCCATCAGCGGTTTTGGGTTTTCTCGCTCCGCGCTGCGCGGCTGCACAGCTTGCAAGAGGAGGAAGGCGACGAAGAAGAGTGCGTAAAAAGGCTTGATCAGCACCACGAACGCGATGAGCGGTGTCGCCCAGATCAACCGCTGGCTCCAGAGGAGTCGGGCCGCAGCCAGAGTGGCGAACAAAAGCACGAGTTCAACGTTGCCGCCCTGGATAGTGGCCAACAGATCCCATGAGCCGATCACCAGCAGCAGCCAGCCAGCGTGTGCGCTGGTCGCGCGGAACCAGATCAGCACAAAACCCAGAACGGACGCCATAATCACGACAGTGAAGACCACGCCGTCAAGGTTGAACTGATTGATCCAGAGCGCGAGCGTCGGCGGATAGACGTAAGGCCCTGGCTGTTGGGGTGGGGCGAGGGCCTCGCGGAGAAAGACCCGCCCCTCGCCACGCGCCTGTGCAGCTTGCAGTTCCGATTCAAGGCGATTGAACGACCGAAAGATCTCGTGACTTTCCTCGGCTGTCGCATACGGGCTCTGGCCCTTGGTGATCGCCTCGGCAGCACGCTGATACGCGAGAAAATCGATCGGTACCATACCGCGCTCCGACGAATCCACGACAAGCGCAATCGGTGCCAGCAACCAGACTGCGAACAACGAGCACGATAGGATTAGCGGAAGGCGAAAAAGCATGTCGGTTTTGGTCCCATCAAGGATCGTCTGCACACCGAACGACAGAACTTGGCGTGGTGTACCCTTTCAAGGGCCAGTCGTAAGCTAACATCAGCTAAGGAAACTGTCATCAGCGAATTCCCGCGCAAGCCAGGGTGGAGCCCCCTCGGTTGGCATACCGCCGTGGAATCATGGGTTTAGGCTCCACTCTCGCTTTGCGCACCAGTTGAAATGGAGGAGTCATGGACAGACGAAGACCCTGTGGAGCCACGTCGGGCATGATAGCTGTCGCAGTTGGGCCACAGCATACCGTTCCTTTGTGAGATTGCGTATTGTATCCTGCGCCCAAGTGTCGGTGATGATTGTTGGTGAGCACCCGTGGCAAGTCTTTCGTGGTGGCGTAGACTGCGAGTCGGACGCGGCGGCTTGTGCTAAAAGCCCCGCCCGGCCGTACCTATGTTCCGCAAACCAACCAGAGGGAGGAACAAAAATGACATTGCAGCAGATCTTGGTAAGCATTTCCTGTGCACTTACATTTACTTCCTGTACCGTCCAGGCCCAGACTACACGGATCTCGACCGAGTACCTCATGACGCTCTACGTACCCTTTGAGGCTTCTCAGCAGATCGACGATACGTTGTTCATCTCTACGATCCCGTCCGGTCGTGAGGGATGGGTTAAGGGTCCCAAGATCAATGGCCGCATCATCCCTCCCGCAGCGGACTGGCTTCGAATCATGCCCGCAGGTAATGCTCGAATCGATGTGCGGCAAACCGTCAAGACGGACGATGGCGCGCTCATCTATATCAGTTCGAATGGCATCGTCAGCTATACGAAAGAGAGCTGGGATCGCCTGATGAAAGGGGAAGTGATCACTGGAGAAGATCATTACTTCATACTCGCGCCAACGATGCAGACTTCGGCAGAAAAGTATGCGTGGCTGAACCATGTGCAATGTATCGGCAAAGTGGTCGAAGTGCAGTTAGGGGAAAACGCCTTCGTCAAGTACGATGTTTACATAGTTCGGTAAGTCTGCCTCATCGGACGCGGGTCGATAACAGTTTCGCGCAGGAATTCCACAGACACCATACACGATCTCCCACTTATGGAGGTGTCAGTGTAGTCCTGGGAAGGTTAACGGTTTCCGATTGTATGTGAGGCTGACGTAGCCGATGTCTTGAAGACACTTGCAGCACTCGGAGATTTCCAACTAGTGCTTAGTTGCATAAGTAATCGATAAGGCGTACCGTCTTGGGCAAGGAGGCCGACCATGTCCAAGACGTCGCACAGGTTGCAGTGTTCCGAGCCAGACCGGAAGACGCTGGAGGAGTGGGCG
>JAOUHJ010000133.1 GCA_029865225.1 Nitrospira sp. | reverse complement strand
AGCGCTTGCGTCATCTGCAGGGTCACTTTAAGATGCCGAGCGCTTGACGGCGCGATGATTACCCTTGGGTGGAGCATGCGTGTATTCTGAGCATATGAATTTGTTTTTCATCTTCCCTCGCCTCTCCCCTGGAACTCGTCCGCTTCTGCTCCGCACTCCCTTTCGACCGGTTCGGTGCCTCTTTCTGCTTCTGGTCTCTATGTTGACCCTCCTTCAGGGCCTCGCCCAGGCCGACGTGGTGATGCTCAAGAACGGCGATCCGGTGAGAGGCAAGATTCTCGAGATGCAGGACGAAAAACTCAAGTTGGACACGGATTTTGCCGGCGTCATTTACGTCAATTGGGACGACATCGAGCGGATCGACTCGGACCAGCCCCTCACACTCATCTTTCACAGCGGGGCCGACATTCCCGAGGGCGTCGGCAATCGAGACGGCGACCGACTGATCGTGACTCGGATCGAGGCAGAGGGACCGATTCCGATGTCCACTGTAAAGGCGATTAACCCGGGGACCATTTACTACCGCGGCAACATCAGCTTGGGAGGCAATCACACCACGGGCAACTCGGAGACCCAAGCGATCAACCTCTCCGGAAACTTCACGCTGCGGAAGGATCGTTCGCGGCTCAATCTGACGGCAAAACAGAATCGAGGAGAGGCCAAGGGCCAGACGACGGCTCAGAATGCGTCAGGAGGCTTTCGCTACGATTATTACCTGAGCAGACAGGTGTACCTTGTCGCTGATCAACTCTTCGAATCTGACCAGCTCCAGAATTTGACTCTCCGGAGCACGTCCTCCGCCGGTCTTGGGTACGACTTCTTTGATCAAAAGAGCAGAAGCCTCAGCCTGTCCCTCGGCCCCACGTGCGTCTATCAGGACTTCTCGACAGACTCCGCCACAGTCACACCTGCGTTTACATGGATGCTCAACTGGTATCGGGAATTTCGCGGAGGCGACATCAAGCTCTTTCATAAGCATCAAGGCTTTCAAGATGTCGGCACCAGCTCGGCGTTTCGGCTCAATGCCGATCAAGGGATTCGCGTGAAGGTATGGGGAGACCTGTCGCTCAACGTTGAATACAACATTCGCTACAATTCGAAACCGGCAGCCGATCGGAAGGAACTCGACACAACGTTCATCTTCGGCGTGAGCTACGAATTCAAAAGCTGAGCCGCTCCATCGTATTCAAACAGCCTGCTAAACATGCAGATGAAATACCAGGCTCAACTGAGTGTAAGCCCCTATTTTTTATCTTTGTGGAGCTTCGTTGATCATGACTCCGACCTCAAGGGTTGTTGCATCATAAGACAAATATCCTGAGCTGTTTAGCACAAGACGCTCCATTGCGACTGAAATAACCAAAATAGCGTTTTGAGGAGTGGCCCAAGAAGCCGCCGGGAAATGACCAAGCTTCTCCAGTTCTAGTGGATATCCCCTCTGAAACTGCGATTTTGTTGAGTCAGATCACAGCGCCCCTTGTGCTCCCCCATTTGAGAGAGGTTCTAGGCGAGCTGGCTCACGCTGGCCGCTTCTGGATTCTGGTTTCCCTCCCCTGCCGCCGTCCGTGTGGACCCTTGCGAACAGTGACTTCGACATCCTGGCTGAGCAAGGAGAGGAAATGGACGAGGTGTTCAATCGAAAATCCTACCATCTGACTGGCTGGGAGTTTTGACACGTTGGCTTGGTCGATCCTTAGCTAAGCTGCGGCTTCGACCTGCTTCCATCCTGCCCGTTGATGGTTTCCTGAAGCGCTTGGACGGACGAGACACACTGATCTCAACGGGCCCATCCGATGACGAGGCGTTACTTTTTTCCGAGAATGGCGTCTTTCGCGGCCTTGACGACTCTGAATTTGACTACGCGTTTCGCAGGAATCTTTATTTCTTTGCCTGTTTGAGGATTGCGGCCGATACGAGCCTTGCGGTTGGCAAGCTTGAGTTTTCCGAGACCGGGGAGGGTAAAAACGTTCTTCGCCTCGCGATAGGCCAAGGCGGCGAGCTCGTCGAGAAACTGCACCATCGCGCGTTTGGTGAGCCCAGATTTCTCGGCGAGATGCTCGGCGATCTGTGACTTGGTGAGTGGTTTTCCCATTGAATGCTCCTTTCCGCGTACACGATGAGCCATGGTTCTAGCGAGATGCGACAACGGTGTCAAGGCGCGTTGCGCGCTGCGGTGGGAGCGCACACTCATCCCACAGGGTCGAGCCAGATCCGACGAGACCACACGGTCCACCTTCTTCCTGATCCTTGTATACTCAACCGCCACGCGCGGGACACTCGGCATCCTCCCGCATGCAGCACCCGACTCACCTCAATTCTGTCATGTCACGATCGACGACCCACGCGCCTCATGTCCGCCTCGCAGCTGCTCCTTCGACCAGCTGCCCTATGACGAGCACGTGTCGTGGCTTCGGCACGTCACAACAGACCTCTTCGCCTCATCCTGTCCATCTCGCGTGCTGCACGTCTGAGACCGGCATGGGTCGTGGAGATGGCTGATAGCCAACCAGATTCTCATTCTGCCATCGCCTGGGCTACGCCGCTCGATGCGTCTTCGGTCCGGGTTCCATGGTGATGTCGAGGTGGCCCCCGCAGGCGCGGACGATTTTTTGAAGGGTCCGAAGCTCATACCGATCGTACTCCGCGTTTTCGTAGCGGCTGATGGCGGAGGCGGTGCTGCCGATGCGTTTGGCCAGCTGGGCTTGGGTCAATCCCGCTTCTTGCCGTAACCGAGACAATTGCTCACCGATGGCCAGCTTCTGAGCTTCCTCTTCAAATCCCTTACGAAATTGGGGATCTGCAAGCTTCTTATCCACCCACCCCTTGCCCGTTCTCGCAGCCCTACGTTTCATATTTCACCCTCCCTTCAAAGTCCTGCTTGTAGGATTCAGCGCGTTCAATTTCGCGTGTGGGTGTTTTGTCACCACGCTTCCGAAACCCATGCGTCAAGATGAGTCGCCGACCGATGAAGAAGAAGCACAGGATCCGGTCGGCTTCGACTTTAAACTCAAATATCTGATCCGTTTCGGTCAAATGTTTGAACTTGCGTTCGTTCCAAATTTTCCCCGTATCTCCCATCCGCGTGAAGAGCGCGACAAATTTCTGCTGACTGCCTCGGGAGAGCTGCTCAAGCCACACTTCCGCCGGCGCCACTCCGTTCGGAGCCACGTAGAACTCGATGCGTAGGACTGGACCGTCATAGACCAACTTGCTGGATGAGTTCGCCATACACCTCCACGATGCAACATAGCATATATGCTACTACGCGGACAAGCGAACCTTGTGAGGGGGGGGGTGAAAAGGTATGGGGCAACCTGTCGCTCAACGTTGAATACAACATTCGCTATAATTCGAAACCGGCAGCCGAATCGGAAGGAACTCGACACAACGTTCATCTTCGGCGTGAGCTACGAATTCAAAAGCTGAGCCGCTCCATCGTATTAAAACAGCCTGCGATATACCCTCCTTGTCCAAGCGGCATTCTGCCACGCTGTCGCCAGCTCGTGACGACCGAGCAGCCTCCTTAGTGGTTGAGGTCTCCCTATGCCCAGTGCTATGTAATAAGCGGGATCTATGCTGTCCTCCTTCTTTTTATTCCTTCCGCCGGACGAATCCCAGCGTCGAGGGTATGATTCGTCTCGTTGCTCGCGCTTCTTGACAGGGACCAGTGGGCGCAACATAAGGGCACGCCCGGGCAGGAAGAGTCGCGCCGCAGATTCACTTGTATCCAGGTTGCCGAGCATGATGCGCAAGGATAGGCGGCACACCCTTTATACCGTCGTTCGCAGCTATGTCGGCATCGTCGCCATGGGCATTGGGCTCGGGCTCGCCTCGGTGCCCAACGCATGGTCGGCTGAGGGTCCTCTCTACCCACTTGACCCACCCGACACCTCCAGTCCGCAAGCTACGATGCGGAGTTATCTTGAAGCCATGCAAGCTGGGTCGGAATCCTTTGCGTCGCTGATGGAACGCTATCAGCGGGAGCCGGGGCTCTCCTTCAGCCCGGCCGCTCAGGAAAAGGCTGACCGGCTGACCCTCCAGCTTAATCGGGCGATGCGCTGTTTCGACCTTCAAGGGGTTTCGCCGAGTCTCAAACGCAAGGTCGCGCTTGATTCCATGCTGCTGCTCAAGGAGGTGCTCGACCGCCTGGACCTACCGGCACTCAACTCTATTCCAGACGCGCGGGCCATGGAGGAAGGGAACCAGGACCGCTGGCGCATTCCTCATACGGAGATCGTGATTGCCAAGGTAAAAGAAGGAGCGCGGTCGGGCGAGTATCTCTTTTCACCTGACACGATCGATCGCCTGCCGGAATTTTTCCAAGCCGTCGGCTCTCTTCCCTATAAGCCGGGATCCTGGGAGGGCGTCTATGCGTTCTACAGCTCGATCGGGCGCCACCAGTTCATTCCCTGGAAACTGACCGAAAGCCTCCCGTCTTGGACCAAAGTGCAAGTCCTTGAACAGGCGCTTTGGCGGTGGATCGTATTGGGGAGCGCGTTGCTCCTGATCATGGCCATCCTGGTCGTCGTCTCGCGCTGGAGTCGGCAGGACTCCGGCAATCGCCCGCTCCTCCGTTACGGCCGCCGGATTGTCATGCCGGCCTCAGTCAGCGTGGCCGCCTGGTTCCTCAGCTTTCTGCTCGATGCCGTCAATGTCACGGGGCAGACCCATGTCATCATCGCGACCGCCTTGGGTGGGACATTGTTTGTTGCGGCCGCCTGGGCCATTATGCTGTTCGGTCATGTGCTTGCAGAGATTGTCGTGTCGGCGCCTGACATTCGCCCTCGCTCCCTGGATGAGGCCATGGCGCGACTGGCCGCGCGAGTGACCACCTTTGTCATCGCCGCACTTGTGGTGCTTTATGGGGCGGAACGGCTGGGACTTCCCGTCGTCCCGCTGATCGCCGGGTTGGGGGTCGGCAGCTTGGCTTTGGCGCTGGCCGCTCAACCCACCATTGAAAACTTCATCGCCGGGCTGACGCTCTACGCCGATCGGCAGGTACGCGTCGGGGACTTTTGTCGCTTCGGCGAGACCCTTGGCACCGTAGAGGAAATCGGCATGCGGTCGACACGCATCCGCACCCTTGACCATACCGTGGTGTCGGTGCCCAATGCGGATTTCTCCAAAGCCCGGCTGGAGAACTACTCGGCGCGCAAAAAGATGTGGTATCACCCACCGATCCGCCTGCCCTACGACACCTCTCCGGATCAACTACGCTACGTGCTGGTGGAAGTGCAACGGCTCTTGTGCGCCCATCCCCGCGTGTTGCGGGAACCGGTCTACATCCGGTTCGTGGGGTTCGGCGAACACTCGCTCGACCTCGAGGTCTTCGCGTACATCAATACCGCCGACTACAATGAGTACCTTGAGATTCGTGAAGACCTCAACCTCAGACTCATGGATGTCATTACGTCTGCAGGTACCCACCTGGCGATCCCGGCTCAGATTGAATATCAGGCCGATGCCCCGCCGCTGGATCCGGAGCGCAAGCGTCAGGTTGAGGCCCGCGTGGAGGAATGGCGAAGCCGGGGAGCCCTCGATTTGCCGAAGATGCCGCCTGAAAAGATCGCCGAACTCAAGGATTCGTTGGCCTATCCTCCTGCCGGCTCATCCGCCCACAAAGAACCGCCGAAGATGGTCTGACAGGCTAGGCGCATGGATTATCCCACCTGCACCTTCAGAGTGCTGGCCCGACACCATAAGCCATCTCCACACAGCATGAATAGTGCGAGTGGCCGCCTTGGAGTGCTTGTCGGTAGTTGCAGTGAAATGAAAGATTCAACTGGGGAGAAGCGAAAGAAATTCACCAGAAGGCAACCAACTCACCGCCGCGTTCATGTTCAACGTTCATGATCAGATTGGGTCATGCGATCGTGCCATCAACAAGAATGTCTCGGCTTTACACCATCATGGTGCCGTACGTTGTGGCGGGTAATTCTTGAACGCCTTGGCGATCGCCTCGTCCGCCATCTGAAGATTCTTCTCTTTTGAATCTGCCAACGTGCCTACCATACCGGCCCGCCAAACCAATTCTTTCTTCGCCGGGGTCACGAGGTCGACAATCAATGTCCCCTCGGTATACTCGTAGGTGGTGACGCCGCTATAGCCCGCGCCCCACCCATAGACTCCTCGATGCCCGTACATTCCTACGGCCGGACCGGTGCCCCGGAGCTCTTGTTTCTCCTTGCGGCTGATCTAGTAATGGACCAGGAGGTCCGGATTGTCGCTCAACCCGATCTCGCGAAGTCCTTTGTTCATGAGCTGTTGGCCGACCATTCGCTCCACGCGTTTGCGGACTAAGGAATTATCCAACACTCCGCTCTGAGTTACATCGGTCATTCCGGCGAACGCGTAGGTCCGGAACGTGCCGAAGTCGGCTTCAGGATCAAAGTCGGTGCGCACGGTCGGCCCCGCGCACCCCAAAGACGTCATCAGTGCGAGAACGACAAGTATGAGACCTCTTGCACCGTTCATATGAACACCTCATTCGATCGAGACCCCGTCGAGATTCTCATAGGCCTGCAGGATGTGGCCTAAAACGTGAAGGCCGCTCCGAAGACCGGCCCTTTGTACTCGACATCCCAGACAAAACCGGATTTGTTTTGGTAATCGACTTTCACATACCGGTAGCCGCCATAGACGGAGATATGCTCGGTAAATGCATAGCCCACCCCACCCAGCAGGTCCACCACCACGTTCGCCCCTCCCCCGCCGGCCACCGTAATCGCGTTGGCAAACAGCCCTTTCCAGATGTTGATGCGTCCTCTCAGCCCGCCCAGCCCATCCACCCACCCAGTGCTATTGGAGACGTTCTGTTGCGGCAACAATCCCGCATTCAAGGTCAAATCCGTCCCGATATAATTCCCGCGGACTCCTCCAACCACATCAAGCCAACCACGTTCGACTTGGGCAATCCGGAAGGCCACCGAGACGGTGGCCATGACCGTATCCGACTGTAACGTTCCACCATTAAATAACAAGCCTCGTGGAGTAGCAAAATCACCTGTGACCCTGGTCCAGAACACGTCCGTGAGGATGCCGAAACGGCCCTTGCCTAATTCTCCGGCACCCATGAATCCCAGGTCCACGTTTTTGATGATGTCACCGAACGACGCATCGACTTTGCCACTCGGTAAAGGCGGTAACGTCGCGACATCTCCTTTTAATCCGGTCATATAGACATAGGGCGCAATGGTAAACGACCACCGATCAGCCTGCGCCCCACCGGGTTCCTCCGCCCCTCCGAGCGAAACTCCAACCGCCATGCCCCACAGACAGCCCACGAATGCAGCAGCAAGTCGTTTCATCACCCTCGCTCCTTTCTTTTCACATCCCGATCCTAGACTCAATCGGAGTATGTCATCCGAACCTATGAACCAGACCGTAGCCGATACTATCAAGGTCCTCTTCTCTACTTCTATACCTCCCAGCCGAACACCAGTATCACCACGCGCTCGATGACCCAGAACGACGAGACCGAACCGATACCATACGCTGCGGCCTGGGGAAGCCACAGCGGCGTCTGGCCGACCGCACGATAGACGCCGATACCGGGCTGCCGCCGCCTCGGATCGATGCGCGCCTGCCACACTCGCCGACTCGCGTCCAAGCTCATCATGTCCGCCGAGGCCAGATCCGAGCGCCCCCAGGCCTGGGTAATCGGATGGCGATGCATGAAGGTCAACACGGCGCGCGAAGCCTCCCGAAGCCGATGCTCGTCGGAGGCCCAGCGCATGGCTTGGCGCACACCCTCCGCCGTGAGTCCCGGAATCATGCGCGCCGTTTCCGCCGCCGACATCGCGATGCCGTTTGCAAGCACGCCCGCATAGGCTATGAGAAGCTCTTGGTGCGACCGCGGCTCGCGCCCGAGCATAATCCAGCTGAAGCGGACTTCGGCATCGACGCTGAGAATCAGATCTGGCAGCTGCGCCTCCCCTATCTGTTGATTGAGCGCTCTTCGGAGCTCGGCAACTTGTGGATCTTCTTCAGCTTCGAGCCGTGTGAGGTGCACGTCCTCGTCGACCGTGAGCGCTCCCGCTTCAGCGGCCCGTGCCACCGCGGCAATGCCGCACGTCGCTTGCTCGATCAGGGGTGCGAGAAAGTCCTGGACATCGAGTGGCAGACCGAG
>JAOUHJ010000032.1 GCA_029865225.1 Nitrospira sp. | reverse complement strand
CGGCCTTGCTGCCTCCACCACGAACAAACTCCACGACCCGTTGGCGCAAATCTGGTGAGCATCTCATACCCCCATGATCGCCAAAGTCCACCACCAATGTCCATCAGTAATTAAGGGCTTGGCTATAACAATGTGGGGGAGCTGATAGTGGAATTAAACCGACTGCTGCCGTGGGTGGCGAGTTGTCCGTTGAAAGTTCAATGAACAACCCGCCGGCAAAACAGCTCAGGTGCTATTCGCTGGTATCCTTACAGAACGACCGCTCGTACGCAATGATCGTCCAGGCTTCTTCCTCGGTGAGGATGCCTCCCTTCACAAGGCCCGGCATACCGGTTCCCGGGCTCCCGTTCTTGACGACCCAGAATAGTTCCCCGTCCTTCCGCTTCTTGTGGAACTTGCAGTTCGTGAAGTTTCGTGGTCCTGGTGCCAGCAGCATACCACCCGGACCCGTGCCATCTCCGTTCACGCCATGGCAGTTCGCGCAGGTACCCTTCCCTTCGTAAAGCTCCTTGCCTTTGGCGAGCACCTCAGGGGTAGCCTTGACCGTACTTTCCATTTTTCGCGCTTCACCACGCTCAGCGTCTGGGACACGTGGTTTCAATGGATCGGCTTCGGGCGCGGTCCATCCCACGGTGCTCCACGAGGCAACGGCCACGAGGCTACAGGCTATCATCAACAAACGCGTCCCTCTCATGATTCCTCCTTGGTGATTACCTCTGATGTCGCGGCTGGATGGCTTCCTGAGCCGCGTGGCCAGAGGCCTAAATTCCGCACACATCGTACCACGATATTGTCCTAAGTGGCAGTGCCCATATCCCGTCGAAAGGTGTTTGAATCGTCCTAGAGTTGGAGGCTGGTTTAGGATGTCAACATGAAGTATCGTGGGCCCTGACCTGAAAGGTCCGGGCCCACGAAAGACTAACTGTGGACCACACTGTAGCGATTGCCACTGCGAGCCCAGGATGCGTCATCTAGGGAACTTCAACAATGTCGCCTTTCATCGGTGCGAGGATGCCGATCAGCTCATCTTTTTCCTTCTTCGGCACGTTGAAGGTATCCAGCGCGCTGACCAGGTCTTCCACGAGGGCGTTGAAGGCCGCAGTAGTGACCTTCATGCCCTTGTGTGTGGTCTTCATGTCGCGGCCTGAGTACGTGCAGGGCCCACCGGTTGCCATACAGACTTGCTCAACTAAGAGTTTGTTGAGCTTCTTGAGGTCGGCATTCGCGAAATAGCCATTAATGCGCTTGTCCGCTCCCACGTTGCCGATGAACTTGGTGACAACGGCTTGGATTGCGCCTTGTCCACCCAGGCGTTCATAGAGCGACCGGTCTGCGGCAAAGGACGTCGAGGTGCTCAGCGTCCAGGCGGCTGCCACGGCGACCGCCGCACAAACAATCTTCTTACTCAGTGTCATATCGTCAACTCCTTTGTGTGAGAATGAACTGATCGATAAAACCTCTGTACCCCGTTCATTCCTTACGGGTTCCAGGGGGTGTTTGGCATCAACTGACCCTTATAGTCCTTGGGGTTCTCGTTTGCAATCACCACGGCAATCGCCCCCCGGAGGGCGCTCGTGAGAGAGTGGGTCACGACCGGGTAGGCCCCCGGTGACTCAGCGATCATATCAAACGTGGCTGCGCTGCCAGGGCCGACCACATAAGTCTGGACACCCGTGAACTTGTTCGCCGGGTTCCCGCTTTCATAGACGTTGTCCCAGATTTCCGCGATTGGATGGAGTGCAGAGAACTCGTTCGGGCCGGCATTCACGAAATAGATCCGTACCCGCTCACCCACCTTGACTTCCAGCGGTTCTCCCCCCGGCATAAAGGGATGGTGCTTGAAGATTCCGCCGTTGAAGATGGTGTAATCAAACTTTCGATCGAACATCGCCTGCACATTGTCAGGGTTCTGCCATAGTTCGGATTGCACGAGGACGAATTCGCGATCCGCCTTTGGCCACACCTTCGGATCCTTCGGATCCACGATGATGGCACCGAACATACCACGCGCGACGTGCTGGATCATTGGGCTCGCACCGCAGTGGTAGAAGAACACGCCGGGCTTCTTTGCCACGAAGGAGAACTTGTGCGTCTCTCCTGGTCCCACAGTACGGTGGTAGTTCTTCAAGAAGTCGAGCTCGGCCGCATGAAAGTCCATCGAATGTGGGAAAGCATTGTCTTTATGACCGATCAGGGTGAAGTTCACGGTATCGCCCTGGGTGACTCGGACGACCGGACCTGGCATCTGACCGTTAAAGGTCCAGGCCTTATACTTCGTCCCGTTCCCGTCGATGACGATTTCGGATTCGGTCGCCGTGAATGTGACATCGTGGACCTTTGCCCCTGCGGACCCAGGCATGGTGATACATCCGCTGGCTCCCAATAGGACGCCAAGTCCTAGAGTTAATGTGAGTAAACGAAACCTCTGCATAATCGCCTCCCTTTGAATTTGTATGGAAAAAAGACGTTGCACTGGAAAAGTACGGCGAATGGACCCCCCCTCCCGTACTCACCCAAGCAGACGCCGGGTCAACTATCTACCAAATTTTTGTGAAAAAATACATGGTTCTTGCCATCGGATGCAATTTTTTTTGACGTGTCGCGACAATATCAGATACGCGCAACCTCCTTCCCGTCATGTGAAGTTGACGATCACTCGCATCAAGCACGATGTGTACCATCAACTGTTACCCCAGAGCGGGCGGGTTTAATTTCTTTGCAAAATTGACGACCTATCACGCGTTTGGAGGATCCTAACCGAGAACGTATGTGTACCTGGATTGAAATAGTTGAGGATCGTTGGAGAATCTAAAAAGATACACCTCGTATCGAATTGGATCCACCTCGTGGGCTTGCGAGAAATCTTAGGTGGAGTTTATGAGGAGTTCATATTGTGTTGGGCGATTGCCACATTGCGATGCAGCCCATGCAGCTTTGCCCGCCGAATCGGGCTGTGCTGAAACCATGCGGAAAAAGTTGATTCGTCCAGCTCGGAGAGAGTGTTGAGATCGGGCGCGAGGGTCAAATCAGTCGGCTGAAAGGCTTCTTCATGAGTCGGCTCACTTCGGAGGTTGAACGGACAGACATCCAAGCAATCGTCGCATCCGAAGATCTTGTTTCCCATTCTCGATCGCAAATCTTGTGGGATAGCTGTGGCATCGCCGCGAAGTTCGATCGTCAGGTAGGAAATGCAACGTGTCGCGTCGACGACATAGGGTTCGGCGATGGCCTTCGTCGGACAGGCCTGAATACAGAGCGTACAGCTCCCGCACAGATCGGTCGCCGGCTCATCGGGTTCGAGATCCAACGTTGTCAGGATTTCCCCGAGCAATAGCCAGGAGCCATGCTCAG
The DNA here is from genome assembly GCA_029865225.1 of Nitrospira sp. Taxonomy (GTDB): domain Bacteria; phylum Nitrospirota; class Nitrospiria; order Nitrospirales; family Nitrospiraceae; genus Nitrospira_D. The sequence continues at coordinate 30,487 of JAOUHJ010000032.1, read as the reverse complement.
CCGAGACGAGATTCGAATGTTTGCCGATCCAACCGAGACCCGCCCGTTCGGCCCACGCCTTTTCCATGATCGGGCCCGTGTCGGAGTACGAACGGGTTTTAGCCTCGGGGTGGATCTTATGAATGAGTTGTTCCAGCTTTTTCAGTCTGGAGTCAAAAAGCTTATGGTAATCCTTTCCCCAGGCATACCGGGCGATACGCCCATAGCCCGGCTGTTCGTTGGCGCGATGTTCGGTCAGGTAATTGATTCCCACTGAAATAATCGACCGGCAGCCAGGAAGCACATGCCGAGGATCAGCACGTTTTTCAGGTGTCCGTTCCATCCAGGCCATACTCCCGTGGTAGCCACGCTGGATCCATTGGCTGAGACGATGAAACAGTCGCTGTGGAAACGTGGCTGCTTGGTCGTCGCCAATGCCGGTCTTCTGGTTGCTGTTGGCTGAAAAGGGATGAGTGTTGTCGATCGATGCGATGCCGACTGCATCGAATCCCAACGATCGAGATTCTTGTTTGATGGTGTGAGCTAGGGACATCGGTGAGACGGGGAATTATGGCTGGCCGGAACAGTCAAAGCGGACGCTGAACTGAGCCGAACAGCGGACCGATTGGCATCGACCACACGTGCCGACGATGTTCGTCTTCCAATCGGTCTTTTTTTCATCAAACCGGCATTGTAATCGGCCACCCTTGGAAATGGAGGTCCAGGGTTGCGTGGTGCCTGGGATTTGGGCGACCAGACATCCCTTCGGGAATGGAACGTGACAGGGTTCTGCCGTTTCATCTTTTTCCATCGAGAAGCTACAGGAGAGTTCCGTGGTTGCCCGTGCACCCTCCGGTCCCTGAGCGACAGCGCTCGACGCGATCGTCGTTAGGAAAATGACGAATGAGATAAAAGTGGTGAGTCTGTATAGCTGCAAAACCATCGCGGCGGAATCGTAACATAGTCGCTTGGCTTGCGACCATGGAGAAGGCCGCGTAGAATCCTCGGCCAGCTTCTATTCGACCCAAGGGAGGCCCTATGCTTGCGACGCGGATCGCGCAAAAAGAGGGAATGTTCTATTTTATCGCCTACAAGGCCAGCGACTTGTTGCAAAAAGTTCGGTTTACGAGCCGTTACTATTTCGAGGGTGAAGAAATCGAACAATCTAAAATCTCGGAACACGATGAAGTGGCGCAGTTTATTGCGGGTATCGAGCGTAGCGAAAAGGGTTTTCAGCGGGTCCTGAATCGACAGAAGATCAAGCAGATCGTGAATTTTTATGAGACTGTCGTCGTCCAGCCGATGATTCCTGGCACCGTACTTCTTTTCACCGATGAAACGCTTCGGTTTCAAAAGGCAGATGGGTCCGAGTCGATCGGCCATCTGAGCGAGCCGAAGGGGAAATATCTGGTGATTGACGGACAACATCGTCTCGCCGGCCTGCATTTTTTCCATGAGAAGCACCCGGATCAAAGTGCGCAAGTCGAGGTGCCCTGTTTGCTTTTCGACGGGCGAAGCGCAGATTTTGCTACAGAAATGTTCGTGATCATCAACTCGACCCATACCAGGATCAACCGATCGCATCTCGTGGATCTCTACGAAAAAGTGTCCTGGGAAAGTCCGGAAAAGAAATTCGCCGCGAAGGTCGTCAATCTCTTGTATGGTGAATCGGACTCACCGCTGCAGTACAAGATCAATCGACTGGGTGGGCGAAGCAAACAGGAAAAGTGGATTCTCCAGTCCGAGGTGTTCAACGAACTATTAAAACTTATCACGGTTCATAAACGTTGGCTGGAGTCTCATCTCGGAATGAAACCCGACCGGTGTTACGCGTTGGTCCGTGATTATCTGAAGGGTGTTAAGGACGTGATGGGCGAGGTGTGGGGACAGAATGAGCGGTACATGTTCACGCGTGATGTCACGCTCAAGGCGCTGATCCGCGTGCTCGACGACCTGATCGTGGATCGCAAACTTATCGCGGATTGGGAAGAGCAGCGCTCGCACAAACCGTTTGCCGAGATCGTCAAGCCCTGGGCGCCGTTGACCAAGGAGTTTCGAGCCGATGGGTTCTATGAACGGTTTCCGGCGAAAGGGCAACTCGAACGGGTGCGAAAGATTCATCAACGGCTGCTGGATGCCATTGTTGGTTAAACGAGGGAAAGCGCGTTTCGTTTCAGTCCGGCTGGTTGTGCCAACCGTGTTGCTGTCAGTACTGGCATGGGGAGCAGGGCAGCTTGTGGCGGCTGAGTCGGACCGGTTAGAAGTCGTGACAGAATCTGGAGGCGGTGTTCGCGCGACGGCGCAGGTGTTCCTCCCGGCACCGCCAGCTGTCGTGCAAGCAATGCTGGCCGATTATCCCCATTGGCCTGATCTCTTTGAAGTCCGCATGCGCGTGGCCGAGTTGACTGTCCGGGATGGGGTAGCCACGGTGGATCTTCGAATCGAGCACGCGCTGATGCCTGGAGAGCATCGGCTCGTTACTGAGTCGAGGACATTGGAAAGTGGTGGACTCGTGACCGACCTCATTGGTGGAGACTTCACACGGTATCATCGAGTGTGGAAGCTCGCTTCTGCCGGAGAAGGGAACCAGACTCGTGCCGATTTCGAATTGGTGGTCGAAATCAAATCCATGGTGCCGGATTGGGTGGTGGCGCTGGCCATGCGGCAGGAACTCGAAGCACATTTTCGCATCGTTAAGCAGAAGGCGTTGGGACCGTCCAAACAGTAATTGATATGACTGGAAGCTCAGGACAGAGGAACAGTGGAGGAGCGGCGCTATCGGGTCTGTATGTCATCCTCGACCCATCGGTCTGCCCAGCTCGTCCGCTCGCCGAAGTCTTAAAGGCGTCCGCCGAGGCGGGAGCCAAGTTGTTTCAATATCGCTCTAAGCAGGCTTCGATGAAGGCAGCCTATGAAGAAGCCTTGCCGCTCAGCAAGATCGCCCATGAATTAGACGCGCTGTTTATCGTCAATGACCGTTGTGATTTGGCACTGGCGGTGGAGGCGGATGGTGTGCATCTTGGGCAGGGAGACTTGCCGCTTCAGTACGCCCGAAAGGTCATGGGGCTAGACAAGCTGATCGGGATTTCAACGCATAATCCAGAACAGGTTCAGGTAGCAACGGCGGGCGGACCGGACTATCTCGGTTTTGGCCCGATTTTCACGCCAGGCTCAAAGGTGGATCACGATCCGGTGGTCGGTGTTGAAGGCCTAAAAGCTATTCGTCGGTTAACCGCACTGCCGATCTTCGCCATCGGTGGCATTGGGTTGGACCATGTTGAAGCAGTGATGCAGGGTGGGGCCAACGGACTGGCAGTCATCTCCGCCATTCTAAAAGCTCCCGATATTGGGCAGGTTGTCAGGGACTTCGTCGCGCGGATTTCTGCAACAGCATCGCCAGCTTCTTGACCGCGCTGGATCGGGTGAGGCGTGCGACCGTTGGCCGAAAGCGGCCCGGCATGCCGGACTCATACGGGAGTGGGCCGAGCACTGGGACCCCGGCCTGTTTGCGGAGGACCTCAACCGTTGACCGTTCCTGTGCACGCGCAAGGCCTGATCGCACGGGCTCGGTGCGATTCAGGACTAGGGCGATCATGGGAATCTTTTTTCGTCGAAGCGCTTCGATGGTCAGCAGCGCATGGTTGATCCCGCCAAGCCCGGAACGCCCGACGATGACGACAGCAAGCCGTAACTGCTTCACGAGGTCCATCACGTTGTCGCGTTTTGTGATGGGGACGTGCACGCCGCCGACACCTTCAACAACCATACACTCATACCGACTTGAGAGGAGACGATAGATCTTCTTGATGGTATCAGGGTTGATGGACTGATCGCTCAGTTGTGCCGCTGTGAGTGGCGCCACCGGCAGCTCAAACGAATAGGGACAGACCGCACCGAGAGGTTCCTCGCTCTCGACAATAGAGCGCAGCCTGGCCGCATCGGACCAAGCCTCTTTCCCCGCCGAGCAGCCTGTCTCGATTGGTTTCATAACGCCGACTGAGCGGCCACGCTTCTTGAGGTGCAGTGCGAGCGCAGCAGCGACGAGAGTCTTTCCAACGCCTGTGTCGGTTCCAGTGATGAAAATGCCGTGGTTCATGTGGGTACGCCTCACGTTACAGATGTCGGCTGTCGCAATTCCACACCTGTCCAGATACATCGTGAAGTTGAGCGAGATGGACGACCGTCTCAACGACTTCTTGAATATTGGGTGATCGGCGCAGAGCATGATCTGGCCACCCTGTTCCCTCGGGGAAAATGCCCTCGGTCAAATTGGTCTTTTGCCAACCTGGTAGCACGAGATTGATTCGAATATTCTGCGGCCCCCATTCCAGGGCAGCCGTCCTGACGAGCCCGATCAGTCCAGCCTTCGAGGTAGCATAGGCGCTCTGGCCTCTGGCGCCATGAAACCCCGTGTGAGATCCAATCACGATAATAGACCCACCTCCTCGATCGATTAGGTGAGGAGCGATGGCTCGCAAGCAATGAAAGGTTCCCGTCAGATTGGTGGCGATGACGTTATCCCAGATCTCTTCTGAATGGCGGACAAGCAAATCGCTCTGTCCTAGCCCCGCATTGCAGACAAAAGTGAGTGGGCCGGATGTGCAGCGAGTGAATACGTCGATCATGCGCCGAACTGATTCACCTTCCCGAACATCGGCTGCATAGAGATCACCGGCTCCGCCCGCGTTTAGCACCTGGCGCAAGGTTTCTTCCGCCGCAGGCTTATCGCGATAGTAATGCACGCCCACATACCACCCGGCCTTTCCGAATCCCTCAGAGATACCACGGCCGATCCCACCGGAAGCTCCGGTGACGAGTGCGGCTGGTCTCGATGTAATCGGGGGCGGCATGCGATGAATTATGCGAGGAGAGCGGTATGAAGGCAAGCGGTGGCGATGTTTCAGGCTTGTCGTGAGGTAATACAGCCCCCATTGTTTTGTCAGTCGGTGTTCGTACACATCGTTGCGGTTTGTATTCGGTCAGCCAAACAGCTTGTGGAGCAACTGCTCTCGAGTTAATTCGAAATGCTTGGCAATGTCTGCAAGGATTGCGGAAAGCGTTCCGATACGGAGAGGACTGTGTTGCGGAATCGTCAGATGATGCTCACCGTGTTCCTGGGTCGTCAGCCTTAGATGGCTCCCCGTTTGGCGAGTCACCACATACCCCAGCTTGTGAAGTACCTAGGCGAGATCGGCTCCCAACAGATCGCGGGGAAGCCTCATACAGCAATGACTTCCTCGCGCACATGGTGCAAGCGCACGACCTTCGGAGCTTTTCCCTCCTCAAAATGGCAACGGACCGCATCCCGAACCTTATCCGGCAACTCGGTCAGGGAGTCTGCTTCGGTATAGATCGACACGCCGAGCGCACGTGCGATGTACCCTCCCTCAGGCGCCTCTTCAACCACGAAGATCACTTCCTGCATCATCGTCCCCCAGTAATAGACTGCAACTGGTGTGGCTCATCGTAGTCTTGCCGATGGCCAATGTCCAGCCCTGGGCGGTTTTCCAAAATGCACAAGGTAGCTCATGCGGGAGCTCTGGTGAAGCCGCATGGAGCGTGAGTTGCTGGCCTTGGCGATCATGGACAAGTGGAGGAAAATCGGACGCCTGCTTCGGAATGGCTCTGCAACACCATGTTCAGTGGAGTAGTTATCGCCAGGAGCTGGTCTCGGTCGATCACCAGTTCCGTTGAAAGGATCCGGTCCAGGTCCTTACGGCAACCTGTCCGTTGATGAAGACGTCCGTTTCGTTGAATCGACAGAAGATCCTGCCTATACTGCCGTTATGAATCCTGATGCCGAACGATGGCGGGAGTTCGCGGCATATGATCTCGGGACAGCCGAGGCCATGCTGGCCACCGGTCGGTACCTGTACGTGCTGTCTTGCTGCCAATAGGCGGTAGAGAAACACCTAAAAGGGCTCATCGTTGAGCGCTGCGGCGCGCCGTACCCCGGCCAGCCTTGCACCGACCCATCCCAGATCAGCCATGTCTCGGAACTTCCATCCGAGCTGAGTGACAGGAGTGGGCTGCTGACTTGCGAGTAAGACAAAGCGTGTGCCGAATGCAGAGAGATCACATGATTCCTCATTTGTTAGTACTTTAGGGACATGAGTACTTACGCGAGGCGAGGAATCTTACATGACCACCTGTATCTAATTCTACTTATATGTATCGATTGAGATACAGCCTCTTCGGCTCAGAGGGATCCTGCACTCCGGACTCTGTGAGGAGACAGAGCTCAAGGAAGGAATGATGTACGGATAAGAAACATGATCGGAGCTCGACTCGTCGGCTTGCTGCTCTTGGGACTCCTATGATACCGTCAAAACCCGTTGTCTGGAGCACGAACATGCTGAACCGACCACTCGTCACGCAATTGGTAGCCATAATAGGTCTATCCTTTCTGTCCGGACTTCACCCATGGAGTGAGGTTGTGAGTGCTGCGGAGCCGGTCACGATCGCAAAGTCCGAGGAGTATTTCCCCGATACCCCTGAAAGCCGGTGGACCTATCGAGGCCAGATCAGCGAAGGGCCGCTCCAGATGGTCGAACTCAAATTCTTCACGAACGTGTCGACGGTGTCTGGGACTAAGACCATCAATGGAGCCAAGGTGACGGTGTTTCATGATACGAACCCCGGCAATCACGGGCCATCGGATAGTTTCTATCGACGAGACCAGGCCGGGATTGTGTACTATGGGTCGGAGCCTGGTACACCTCTAGAAGAACAGATTACCCCCTATCAGATCTTTCGGTTTCCCCTCACGATCCCTTCTTCATTCCAACAGTTTGATCGGGCCGGGCTTGATTTCGGCACCGACATGGACCGTGACGGAACGGATGAAAAAGTCGATGCGCAGGGCTGGAGCGCGGTGATCGGTCGCGAAAACATTTCGGTTCCGGCCGGAACGTTTCAGGACGCGATTAAAGTCGAGGCGCGGATGAAGATGCGGATCCATTTGTCCGGCAGCAGTCGGACCATCTCGGGCAGCGACGTCATGACGGCATGGTTTGCGAAAGGCGTCGGTTTGGTGAAGTACTCAGAGCGGCAGGAACTAGCGGCCGTGAAAGAGGATCGAGGTGTGGTCACAGAAATCATGGAGGAACTTGAAGAGTATGAGATAAAGCCCCGTCAGGCCTCATTGAATGGATTCGAATCCCCGGCGAAGGGTGTTTTCGCTGGTCACTCTGGTGATCATGAACTGCGCCAGGTAGTCTTCCCCGCCCGCCTTCGCGCCTACCCCTGAAAACCGGTGTCCTCCGAACGGCTGACGAGCGACCAAGGCACCAGTGGTCGGTCGATTCAGGTACAGATTTCCCACATCGAAGCGCTCACGCGCGATCGCGAGATTGACCGGACTCCTCGTATAGACTCCACCGGTCAGCGCATAGTCGGTTCCGTTTGCTATGTCTAGGGCCTCAGTGAAGCTCTCCGCTTTTAGAACCGCTAACACCGGTCCGAATATTTCTTCTTGGGCCAATCGGTGATGTGGTTGGATATCGACAAAGACGGTCGGTCCGACAAAATATCCCTCATTAGTGACGGGACATTGCACGAGGAGCTGCCCTTCCTCACGTCCGATGGAAATGTACCGTTGAATGCCGGCTTGAGCCCGTGCATCGATCACTGGTCCCACTTTGGTGCCCGGTTCCACTGGATCGCCAATCTGTAAGCTCGATAAGGCCTCTCGTAACCGTGCGATGAACGTGTCGTAGACCGCACGGTGAACGAGCACGCGCGAACAGGCTGAGCACTTCTGTCCTGCATAGCCTGAGAACGACGTGACAACTCCCATGATCGCTTCGTCGAGATCTGCCGTATCGTCGACGATGATGGCGTTCTTTCCACCCATTTCGGCGATCACCCGTTTGACCATCCGCTGGCCTGGGTTCACCCGAGAGGCTTCGTGCAGAATATGAAGCCCCACGGCCTTTGATCCAGTGAACGCGATGGTTGCCACCTGAGGATGGACGACGAGGGCTTGCCCAATCTCTGGTCCTCCAGGTAGGCAGGTCAGGCACCCGGCCGGTATCCCCGCGTCGAGCAAAATGTCGGTGAGTAGCGTTCCAAGGTGAGATGAGCGTTCGGAAGGCTTGAAGAGGACAGGATTGCCGCTCACGAGGGCCGCCGAGACCATCCCAGCCGGGATGGCGAGAGGAAAGTTCCATGGCGCGATCACCACGGTGAGGCCCCGAGGTCCATAGGTACGTTGGTTCAGCTCGCCGGGACGGTCTCCTAACCGTCGTGGCTGAGCCAGACGGTCCATCTCATCTGCGTAGTAAAGGAGGAAGTCGATGGCTTCAGCAACATCCGCGTCAGCTTCCCGCCAGGGCTTGCCGACTTCAAAGATCTCCCAGGCTGCGAGTTCAAAGCGACGACGGCTCATCACCCCCGCTGCCTTGCGCAGAATATCGGCTCGCCGTTCTGGAGCGGTGCATCGCCAGCTGTCCCATTCTTTCAATGCCAGGTCGACGATTGGGCTCAGATCGGACACCGCTGTGCCCTGCACGTGGGCCACGACCTCGTTCGGCCGACAGGGATTTTGAGACTTGATCCATGGCCCAGTCAGTTTGGAGTCGGAAACTCCACCTTGCCATCGTCGCCCGAGCTGGGCTTGAACTGATGTCATCCCCTCGCGCATGGCATGACGCACATCAGCCTTTGAAAAGTCACTGTGTGGTTCATTGGCAAAGCTGCGAGCAAGGTTGGTCGTTTGGATCGATGAATGTAGCGTCGAGGCATCGGGTGGAGCGAGCAATCTGCTCAACGGTTGAGACTCCACATACTCTTTCTGTAGAAATGATTCGTTGGATGTATTCTCCAACAATCGTCGCACAAGATAGGCCATACCCGGGAGCAATCGGCCTACGGGAGCGTAGAGCCGCACGCGACGGCCCATCTTTACCATAGCCTGTTGGAACGGCTCGGCCATGCCGAAGATCATTTGGTACTCGCGTGCATCCGGCGGCATGCCGAACGATTCGGCGTGTGCCTCGATGGCGGCTAATGTGCGAAGATTGTGTGTGCCGAACGCGGGGCGGATCAGGTCGGAGTGCTCAAATAGAACCGGAATCAGTCGTTCATACTGAAGGTCGGTTTCCACTTTATGCTCAAATAGAGGAACCGGCCAGCCAGCTTGCCGATACCGTACGGTGTCGGAATCCCAGTAGGCGCCCTTCACCAGTCGAATGGTAATCGGCGCGGTGCGTGTCCGGACCCAGCCGATCAAATCCTGAATATCCCGTTCTGTTTCTCGGTGGTACGCTTGCATCGCGAGTCCGGCGTAGGGATAAGCTCGATAGGCCGGCTCCGCGAAGAGTTGCTTGAAGATATGTAGGATCAAATCTTTTGTTTCTGCCTGCTCCATGTCGAATATCAACCCTGCTGGGAGCGACTGAGCCAGATCCACCAGGGGACGGAGACGGGCGGCGATCGACTCATAACTCCCCTCGGGATCGATCGGGTCCAGCCGCGATGACAGAGCCGAGATTTTGAGAGACAGCTGCACAGAGGGGATCGATCCCAAATGGTCTCGTTCGAGCAGGGGAGCAGAAGCCCACGTCTGAGTCGCCTGACTGAGTTTTCGTAACGCGTTCAAACACCGATCTCGATAGTGATCAGCTTCCTGTTCGCTGATCGTGGCCTCCCCGAGCAGATCGACAGACCATGCACGCCCATCGTTCCACAACTGGGACAAAACGGGAACTGAGTCCTCGACCGAGGCACCGGCGATGAAGGCCTTGGCCATCTGTTCGATCTGTTTTCTGATGGATTTTCCGGTCAGGCGAGCGCCGATTCCGGTTGCCGTCAATGCCCTGAGACCCCATTGCAGTCCGAACAATTCACTGCTCTCTCGGCCAAAGTACTCCTCGGCGAGTGAGACCACTCGCTCATCGCTCTCGATCACAGGTAGGACATCGATGAAGTGGAACAACCGAGTCTTAAATGACGGATCCTTCATCGCCAGATTGATGGCGGAATGAGACCACCAGCGAGTATCGAATATGGAGGGCGATAGACCGGCGGACAACTGGGCCAGCTGTTGTCCGATTCGGAGTATTGCTGGTTCGAGTCCTGACGGATTGGTCGCCATACCTCCTCCGGACGGTCGCCTCGGCTTCTGTTGTAAGTATACTCCCAACCACCGTCGCACGAAGTACTAGGGAGTCAATCATGCGCACAAACCGGTTGAAAACGCCTGCCGGTTTCGCTACAGTGCGGAGCCCGCAACATGTTCACCGGAGCCGGTTTGCCATGGTGGACCTCAGCTTGGGTATTAGCCAGAGGACACATGGCCGAGACGGTACGGATCCCCCCGCCCCTGACATCAGGATTTTCCTATGTGACATGCGCGCTCTTCTGCGCAGTCGCTGCTGCGACTGTCGTTGGTGTGCCCTTCTATGGGTACTATATCGGCTATACGCTGTTTGACTGGATACACTTTTTCGTCATGTATATCGTGACGGGGATGGGGATCACGGTCGGCTATCACCGGCTGGTGGCGCATCAAAGTTTCGACTGCCCAGATTGGGTCAAGCGTCTAGCGTTGATCGCCGGCGGATGGGCCTTACAGAACTCGGCGCTGGTCTGGGGGGCGGACCACATCCGCCATCATGCGCGTACGGACACAGACGAAGACCCCTACAATGCGACCAGAGGGTTCTGGCACAGCCACTGCGGGTGGCTCTTCTACAATACGCCTCATCGGGTCGGCAAATACGAAGTCCGGCTGCGGCGCGATCCTGTGATTCTGTGGCAACACCAGTACTACTGGCTGATCGTCGGCTCCGGCCTGGTCATTCCCTTCTGCATCGGATTGTGGTGGCACGGCACCTTCTTGGGCGGCATCAGCGGCCTCCTCATGGGCGGTCTGTTACGGATGTTCATGGTGCTCAACTCGACCTTCACTATCAACTCCCTCTGTCATCTTGTCGGCAGCCAACCTCACGGGAGAGAGGACAGCAGCAGAGACAGCTGGCTGATCTCATTCATCAGCTTCGGCGAGGGCTATCACAACTATCACCATACCTATGCCAGGGACTATCGGAACGGTCCGCAGTGGTACAACTTTGATCCATCCAAGTGGATCATCTACATGCTGTCGCTGACGGGTCTGGCCACCAATCTGCGCCGCCTCGACCCCTCGGTCTTTTGACCCTCAGGATATGTTCCCCGGTTGAACCATGCGGTTCCATGGCCCGAGCGACCCATATCATTTCGCTCGTGGCATCGCTATGATTGAAACAATTGGTTATCATCGCGGCTTGATCGCCTTGTCTAAACACATGAGGCCGGTCGAGCATCATCGAAGGGGAGAATCACTATGGCTGACGACCATGGCCATGGGGCTCAACAGCCTCAGGCATCAGATAACTTAATTCCTGGAGTGAAACATGTCATCGCAATCAGTAGCGGGAAGGGCGGTGTTGGAAAGTCAACCGTTGCGGCCAACTTGGCTTGTGCCTTGGCATTGACCGGGGCGAAGGTCGGCTTGCTGGATGCTGACTTGTACGGTCCTAATATTCCCATGATGATGGGAAGCACAACCGGTCCGGAACAGAAAGACGGCAAAATTCTTCCTGTGGAAAATTATGGGGTGAAGCTCATTTCCATGGCCTTTCTGGTTCCGGAAGAAGCTCCACTTGTCTGGCGCGGCCCGATGGTCCACCAGTATCTGCAGGCCTTCTTCCGCGACGTCTTGTGGGGAGACTTGGATTATCTGCTGATTGACCTGCCTCCTGGGACCGGCGACGTGCAACTGTCCTTGTCGCAGATGGTTCCGTTGGCCGGGGCGATCACCGTGACCACGCCGCAAGAAGTTGCGCTCCACGATGTACGCAAAGGTATGGCGATGTTCCAGAAGGTGAACGTCCCTCTTTTGGGTATCGTCGAGAACATGAGTTTCTTTGTCTGTGGGCACTGTGGGGAGCGGACGGAGATTTTTTCACATGGAGGTGGGGAGAGGGCGGCCGCGAAGGTTGGCGTTCCATTCCTCGGACGTATTCCGATCGATCCGGCCATTCGGGACGGTGGTGATACCGGGCATCCTATCGTCATGGCCAATCCTGAATCTCCACAAGCCGTCGCGTTTCGAGACATTGCACAGAGGATCTCAGAGGCATTGGGACAGGCTGGGAAGGAAGGTCCGTCCATCGACAGTATGCTCAAGAAGATCAAGCAGCCGTTCAATAAGGATTGACAGACTTCATTGGGAGGATGAGTATGGCGGAGTTTGTTCGAGTTGCAGCCCTTGCCGATGTAAAGCCGGGGCATGGTATTGTCGCTGAGGCGCATGGCAAGGCCCTTGCTGTCTTCAATGTGGACGGAACGATCCATGCGATCAACAATACCTGCTGTCATCGAGAGGGTCCGTTAGGAGAGGGAGAATTAGACGGTGAGATCGTCACATGTCCTTGGCATGGTTGGCGGTTCAACGTCACCACCGGGGCGTGCCAGAATAATCCTTCCGCCAAAGTTGAGGCCTATCAGGTCAAGGTTGAAGGCGATGACGTGAAGGTCTTGTTGTAGTTGGTGGATGAGTTGGTGAAGGGAGCAGGGTAGTGGCTATTTCCTCAAAAGATCAGACGGATGTTGCGGCGGCGCTTGTGCGCCTCTACGTGTTCTTGGCACAGTACCTCGATCGATGTTCCGATGATGCGGCTCGGAAGAGCTACCCAGATTCCGAACTGCAGAAACATCTGGATGAGACACGGCAACAGCTCATGGAGCTTCTCTCGGTCAATCCGGTCGTGAAGAGGAAGCTGGCCGACGAGTGTGACAGGATTCTGACTCTCGGGGCAGATTGTTTGAAATCGGGTGTGATCGACGCAACAACACGCGAGCGGATTCAAGCTGAGCGTACCGTACTCCAACACAAGACCATCGCGCTCAGCGATCTGGTTGCCGTCTTTAGAGCGCTCGCATGAGCTGTGGAGGTAGATGGGGCTTGACAAACATCAGCTCGCCGGGTTGGATGAGCGGGAGCGAGGGTTCAGCAGGCCTGTCGAGTTCGAACAGGATGGACAGAGCTACCGGGCCATCCTCCGGTATGAAACTTTTCGCATCGCCACCGAGGCGCATCTTACTCAGAACGAAGCCCTGGCGATCTTGATACAAACCCTACACTCACAAGGGTATCGGCAACTCAAAACCCAGATGAGTTTTCGTAACGGTGTGTATCTTGGTTCTCAGGAATTTTGGATAGAATATCCCGATCCGCCAGAATCCCAGCCTGAGCGAAGTAGCTTCTTGGGAAGAGTGTTGAGCTGGTTCCGATGACCGTTTGAGGGCAGACGGCCGATATGAGCTTCATTCCGTTGGGCGACCTTCGACCTTCATCGGCCTCTGAAGATCAGCCGTTCGCTTCCAGTCGACCTCGGCTCCCATCTTGGTTTAAGGTCAGCGCGAAGACCGGTCTTGACTATCTCGAGATCAAGCAAACGCTAGAACGGCTTGATCTTCACACTATCTGCGAAGAGGCTCGGTGTCCCAATCGATGGGAATGTTGGAATGCCCGTACTGCGACGTTTTTGATCCTCGGCGATATTTGCACCAGGCGGTGCCACTATTGTTCAGTAGAAACAGGAAGGCCGTTCCCGATTGATGAGGCTGAACCAGGGCGTGTTGCGGAAGCGGTGCGAGCCCTCAGCTTGCGCCATGTCGTCATTACATCGGTGAATCGTGACGAATTGCCGGATGGTGGGGCCTCGGTCTTTGCCGAGACGATTCGGCAGACAAGGCGGCTGAATCCAACTTGCACGATCGAAGTGTTGATTCCGGATTTCGAAGGTAACGCGGCAGCGCTTGCGATAGTCTGCGCGGAGAAACCCGACATTTTAAATCACAACATTGAGACTGTTCAGCGACTCTTTCCTTCAATTCGCCCTCAAGGGAAGTATCAACGGTCGATCGACTTACTTGCGAGAGCAAAGCAGCATCGGCTAAGGACAAAGTCCGGCTTGATCCTGGGGATGGGGGAGACGCTCGATGAAGCTCGAGTAGTCATGCGGGATCTTCGAACAGTTCATTGCGACATCATCACCATTGGCCAGTACCTTCAACCGACCAAGGATCATCTTCCTGTTGCCCGATACTACGATCCATCGGAATTTGCGCTGTTAAAAAAAGAAGGGTTCGCCATGGGATTTACCCATATCGAATCGGGCCCGCTCGTCAGAAGTTCTTACCATGCCGAACAGCAGATCGACCAAGACGTATAAAGATATGGTCATGGTTCGATGCGCAAGGCAAATCGAAAGGACAAGATGATGCGGATAACCCTATCATCTTGGGTGAGCTGCAGATGGCTTTTGTGTAAATCCCTTTCTCGTGTGTGCGCTGTAAGTGCGGCATAAGCTCGAACCTTTGAATCAGAACATTGACCACAGCCACTGGTTGGTCACCTCGTGGTGGAATTGGACCTCTGCCGGCTTGATCAAGGTGCCGAGCTGCTTCGGACAACGGTCCGCTGCCATCTGCTTCAACTCGGCAAACTTGTCGCGTACCTCCTCACCGTACAGCATCGACGTCAACCCGCTCGATTTAAACAGTCGGATTGCATCGATAATGTTGCCTGGCAAAAGGCGGATGCCGCTGCGCTTGGTCTCTGCATCCTCCTGTGACGTTGGGCCATCGAGTCCGGTGCGGATCAGGGTATAGAAGACCATGTATGGATTCGCGTCCGGGGCGACCGACCGGACTTCGATGCGCGCCGAACGCTCGTTGCCGAGTGGAATGCGAACCATGGCGCCGCGGTTGATCGCAGATGCCGTGATCTGATTCGGCGCTTCATAGTGGGGGTCGAGGCGGCGGTAGGCGTTGACGCTGGGGTTCAGGACAAGTGCGATGTCGTTCGCGGATGTCAAGATGCGGTCGATGACGTCCCAACCAGTTTTTGATAGCCCGTCCTTGCCCGTGGGATCGTGGAACAGATTCTTACCGGCACGGGCGATACTGAGGTTCGTATGCATGCCGCTGCCGTTGACGCCCGTGACTGGCTTCGGCAGAAAGCTTGCCGTAAGGTCGGTCTGAGCGGCGACTTGCCGACACAGGAGCTTGTAGAGCTGCACCTGATCCGCAGCGGCGAGTGCGTCCGAGTATGAGAAGTTCATCTCGAATTGGGATGGTGCGACCTCCGGGTGATCCTTCTCGTTCTCGAAACCCATCGCGCGCTGTACCTCGGCGGCGCGATCGATGAATGTGCGGAGGGCATCGCCCGGCAGTGAATGGTAATAGCCGCCGGTCGACACAAACTCGAACTTGCCGGACTCGGTGTAGCGCCGCTCGGCATCTTTGCCCTTGAAGAGGAAACCCTCGATCTCGGTCGCAACGTGAAAGACGGTACCGTCTTTCTTATAGGCCTGCTCGCACCACTGTTTGAGCTTCAGGCGCATGTCGGCTCCGTATGGGTGACCACCTCGCTCGAGCACGTCCCCGAAGACCACGACCTTGCCCGGACCAAAAATGTCGGCGGGCACCATGTAGAAGGCTGTCCAGTCGATGGCCAAGCGCAAGTCGGACTCAGCTTGCTGTGAAAACCCGCGGATGGAGCTGCCATCAAAGGTGAGGTTGTCGTCGTTCCTGAGTAGGAACTTCTTGTCATAGTCCAACATATGCAGGCGGCCTTCCAGGTCAGTAAAGCATACCGTGACGGCCTTGATGCGCTTTTCGTCAGAGAGGTACGCCTGTCGGCGCTCCCTGATCTGGTCAGCAGAGGCCCGGCCCAGTCGTTCCTCTTTATAAGAGAGGTTCATCTCCTCAAGCTTGTCGTACGGGATCTCAAGAAAGTCTCGAAGTAACGCGTTATTCATAGATCTGTCACCGTTAGATTTATTGAACCGAATTCAATGTTTCTCCAAGTGGTGGTCGTCAACATTCAACTAACGTAATAGCTTCATCTTTCCGAGTCAACCTCAGGTCCAGGTGATCCTTGGGATGGGTGGAACTCTCGGTAAAGCGAGAGAGTTGATACGCGATCTTCAAGCAGGTCGCTCTGACATCATGGTGATTGGTCAATATTTCATTTCCTCGCTTCAGGGTGAGCCGGCACTCTTTTCCCAGCCGGACAATACACATCGTTGTGCAATGAGCGGGGTGAAACTATGAATGTCCTGGGAGATCTTTGTCATAAACTCTTCCGCGAGGCTCTGATCTTCAAAACATTCGTACACGTCGTCGAGAAAGCCGCCACGAAGCAGCGGGTGATGAAGGAATTCAGGACCGGGACCCGTTGCGACTTCGAGCGGGTACTCAATGGCTTCGACACGTTCAAGACCGAGCTTCTCCAGCCATGTTTGCCCTTCCTGTGCCGATGGCCGTTCGTTCAGATAGGTCTGGAATCGCTCTCGCTCACCGGTCAGGCCAAGCTCACTCATCGATTGATCTACCCGCTGCCACAGTGAATCGAACGTTCCGTAAGAGGGAAAGGTCAGGACAAGTTGGCCTCCTGAATTGAGCTGTTGGAGCAGTCCACGGACGGCTTCGAACCGATTGGGACGAAAGAACATCACCGACAGGTTCCCAGTGATTCGATCAAACGTCGGTAGGTTGGGCGGAAGAGCGCGCATGTCCATACATTCGAACCGGAGCCATGGCAGGTGTGAGCCTTGAATGGCCCTTGCACGCGCGACCTGACCGGCACTGAGATCGATGGCCAGTATTTCACCACCAGGCCCAACCTGCTCAGCGAGGTAGAAGGCCGGAATGCCGTGGCCGCATGCGATGTCGAGAATTTGCAGATCAGTACGAAGATGTAAATGCTGAAGTAACGACTCGGCAAATGGTGTGGACCAATAGTCGTGTTTGGGAAGAGGCCAGCGAAGTTTGTGTGGATCCATGGAACAAGGGAAGTCAGGTTGGTGGGGTTAATGCTTCTGAAATGATCGCCTGAGCTTCGTCTTGGATCTTCTTGAGGTGCTCCTTCCCCTTGAAACTCTCCGCGTACAGTTTGTACACATCTTCGGTGCCGGATGGTCTCGCAGCGAACCAGCCATTTTCGGTCACCACCTTCAACCCACCGATGGCTGCGCCGTTGCCAGGAGCGGTCGTCAGCATGGCCGTGATCTTGTCACCGGCCAATTCCTTGGCTTTGACTTGATCTGGTGAGAGCCTGGAAAGAATGGTCTTCTGCTCAGGTGTGGCGGGGGCATCAATTCGTTCATAGATGGGTTCGCCCAACTCTTGTGTGAGGTCGCGGTACAACTCGGATGGGTCGCGACCAGTTTTGGCCATCATCTCGGCTGCCAGCAGGTTCATGATGATGCCGTCTTTGTCGGTGGACCACACGGTTCCATCGTGGCGGAGGAACGAAGCGCCGGCGCTTTCTTCGCCGCCGAAGCCGAGTGATCCCTCGAGCAAGCCGTTGACAAACCACTTGAAGCCCACCGGCACCTCGACCAGCCTCCGGTTGAGTTTGGCTGCGACTCGGTCGATGAGGCTGCTGCTGACTAACGTCTTGCCGATGCCGGCCTCGGATTGCCATCCTGCACGATTGGCGAAGAGGTAGGCAATCGAGACGGCAAGGTAATGATTCGGATTCATCAGGCCGGAACGGGTGACGATCCCATGGCGGTCGTTGTCCGCATCGTTCCCAAACGCTACATCAAAGCGATCTTTCAGTGCGATGAGGTTTGCCATGGCATAGGGAGATGAGCAGTCCATACGGATCTTGCCGTCCCAGTCCAGTGGCATGAATCGAAATGTTGGGTCGACCGATGGATTGACGATCTCGATGCTCAGTCCATATCGCTCGGCAATCGGCCGCCAGTAGGCCACGCCGGACCCACCGAGAGGGTCAATGCCGAGCTTCAGCGTAGCTGATTTGATGACGTCCACCTCGATAATTGTCGCTAGATTGTTCACGTAGGCGTCGATGTAGGCATGTCGATGGGTTGTTGAAGCCTGCCGGGCTTGCTCAATCGGAAGCCGGTTACATCCGTGGAGTTTGTTCGTCAAAAGAGCATTAGCCCTCTCTTCGATCCACTTGGTGACCTGGGTGTCGGCGGGCCCTCCATGAGGTGGGTTGTACTTGATGCCGCCGTCTTCGGGCGGATTGTGCGAGGGGGTAATCACAATGCCATCGGCCAAGCCAGAGGTTCGGCCACGATTATAGGTGAGAATCGCATGGGAGATGGCTGGGGTCGGCGTGTATCCATCGTCCTGATCGATCATGACGTCGACGCCATTCGCTGCGAGGACTTCGAGCGCGGTCGCGAAGGCCGGTTCGGACAGTGCGTGCGTATCCTTTCCTAAATACAGTGGGCCGGTGGTGTGCTGGGTCGTTCGGTATTCGCAGACTGCTTGCGTAATGGCGACGATATGACTCTCATTGAAGCTGCGTTTCAGGGAGGAACCTCGATGGCCTGAGGTCCCGAATGCGACACGTTGTCCTCGATCCGAGGTGTCCGGTTTCTCACTCGAATAGAGAGCTAAGAGCCTCTCTATGTTAGCGAGGATTGACGAGGGGGCGGGCTGTCCTGCGTGTGAATGAAGACTCATAGGCACAGGTGTAGATCTATCGTTCGGTCTCTGTCAACTGTTAAAGAGCTGGATAAAACCGAATGGAGTCGATCTTTTGACTGTACGAAGATCATGATGATGCTGTAGCGTCAGGCAGGTCGTATGAAGGCCCCGACGTTCATATAAAAGCCAACTCAAAGTCAACGGCGATATGTGAGGACGTTTGCTGAGAAAGCCCTTGTAGATCGGTGAGTTGATAGATTTCGTAGGATTGATCCGGTAAGATGCCGAGAAGGACTGTAGGTAGTACCGAGGGGGGTGGTGTGTCTCGTTTTCGACTGGGTTTGTTGATCGCACTCAGCCTGGTGGTATTGGGCGGTACCTTTCTTGCGTTCTCACGAGAGTTGACCGGCGAAGACTACATCAAAGACTTTGTTCTGGAACAACTCGAAGAGAGCTTGGGACGAAAAATCGACGTGCATCGTGTCCGATTCGTCCTCTTCCCTAGCATTCGTGCGGAACTCTTCAATATTACAATCCATGATCCGCAATCGGAACAGGAGGTGTTGACTGCAAAACGGGTCGATCTGGTTCTGCGTCTCTGGCCACTCCTGAAAAAGCAAATCGTCGGCAAACGATTGCTGATCGACGAACCGACGTTGACTCTAAGACGGAATGAAGGTGGCCGTTGGAATATTTTCGATAAGGGAGACGACCAGACTGAAGCCGACCTCGGAGCGATGAACGTAATGGCCAGGACGTTCAGAATCACAGAGGCCAACATCGAGAACGGTACGATCACGGTTGTTGATGCAGCACGGCCTGATGGAATCCGGTCGATCAAGCTGGAGCATGTGAAATTTGGTCTCGTGATACGGCCCGGCCAGGAACTTGGGGAAGTGCATGCATCGGTTAGTCATCAAGGCACACAAGGGGTCTCGGTAGTTTCGCTCAACGGCGTAGTCAAACTAGCGGATGCTCCTGTGTCGTTGACGGGGGAAGCCGCAGGAACATCGCCATCGGGGTATCAATTTGAGGGGCAGATCGATGCGGCGGACCTGAAGATTCGTGACGCAGTGGACTTCTTAGGGCCTAGACCTGTTTCTGATCAGCTCCAGGGTGCGCTGAGCCTCAAGGGTATGGTTCGAGTCATGCCGGGAGTCGCCGGATATGACATGGTGTTATCTGAGATGACGGCGAGGTTAAGCGACATTGCTCTGACAGGCCACGCGAACTTGTCCGGGCTGTTGACTCCTCAACCCACCTTTTCCGTCACGTTCTCCAGCGCTCCGGTCGCGGTTCGCAAGCTGGTGAACACCATTCCTCCCGATTGGATTTCACCACAATTCCCGGCTCTCTTGGCGGATCACGAGGTCGACGGCAAGGTGCAGGCGGTTCATGCGACGCTAACGGGGTCCACGACGACTGGGCCGCTAGTGTCAACCACGGGGGAGTTCAATGTTCGTGAAGGCCAAGCTGTCATTGGTCGCGACCGAACGCCCGTCAGAGACTTGGCGGCAGTAGTCATGGTGGAGACGGGACGTGTGCGCATCACGAAAATGAGCGGAACGTATGGAGCGATGCGCCTTACCGACGGAAAGGCCGACGTGTCGTTTCTCGAGAAAGGCCCAACGCTGACGTTGGAAGTGACAGGAGAAATGGCCGCAGCGCCCTTGGTGGAATTTCTTAACAAGACCGTCAAGGTGGAGCCTGTTCAAAAGATCATTGCAGGCATTCACGATCCTGAAGGAACGGCAGAGGCGACCTTTCGTCTCGTCGGTCCCTTGGATCAGGGCGAGAAGATCGTTTTTGCAGGCGGGGAAATTACGGCTCGACAGATGAGTCTAAGTCATGGGGCGTTGCCGGAGCGGTTGACCGGAATCCAGGGGCGGTTCATCTTGGAGGGTGGAGCCGCACAATTTGAGCAAGTGGTCGGGCACCTTGGGAACACCGCTCTGCAAGTCCAAGGGATGATTACGGGTGGGACGACGAGTCGCTTTCAAGATTTTGTCATCACCGGACGAGGTGATGCGTCTCAGTTGGAGCGGCTGTTCAGATCCCCAGCTGTCGGGCAGGGGGCGTTCGAGGGAACGCTGAGCTCGACGGTGGTACTGTCAGGCTCGACATTGAAGCCACAGATTCGAGGCTCATTCGTATTCGATGAAGCGAAAGTGGTCCTTGGCTCACTGGAGAAACCCATCGGAGCTCACGCCACTGTAGAGTTTGACGGGATCCTGCCTCCCCGAAGCGGCATGACATTGGATCGGGTGGAGCTCGTTTTACCTAGGATCACCATCCCTGCGAAGGGATCCATGCACCTTGGTGATCGCTTCCTGATTAATATGGCGATCACGACAAGAAACTTGTCGATGTCGAGTTTGCCGGAATGGATTTCCAAAGCCGGGCTTGAAGCAGGTAATCTTGATCTTTCGCTTGATATTAAAGGCAAAGGAACAGACTGGAAGGCGTGGAGAGTCACGGGTTGGATGGGAGTGACGAACGGGTTGATGGCTGTGAGCGGGGTCGACGGCCAGCTCCAGGATCTCTATGCTCGCGTCCGGTTTGCCCGGAATGAGGTTGACCTCAAGCGGCTCTCATTCAAGCTGCAAGGCAGTGATCTTGCTCTGGAAGCCACGGTTCGAAACTGGTTAGGGAAACCCACGATTGCCGGCAAGATCGAATCGGACCAACTCGATTTGAGCCTTGTGATTCCTAAAGGTGAGCGATCGCCGGTGAGGGAATTCCTTGAAACCTTGGCGGAGACCAGTCAAGTCACGATGACTGCGTCTGTGGCGAGGGGGCACTACAAACAGATGAAGTTTACCGGGCTGTCCGCTCGGATCAATATTCAGGATGGCGTACTTGATATCGACCGTTTGTCCGGGGCGTCTAGTCATGGTCACGTAGCTGGTCGGCTCGTGGTACGGCTCCCTCCTAAGGCCCCAGCTGAGGTGGATCTTTCGTTTAGAGCGACCGGTGTGGAGTTTGATGATCTCTTGCGACTGACGAAAACGCAGGTTCATGGTGTGTCTGGGGAAACGCGCTTGAGCGGAGTGGTTCGTGGGCACGGACGCAATCCCCATGGTATCTATCCTTCATTGGACGGAAAAATCGAACTCCTGTTGGAAAATGGGCGTATTCTTAAATCGAACGAGCGGGCGATCTGGAAAATCATCAGCTTGCTGAACGTGCCTGCGGTGTTGCAAGGGAAGGTTGATCTGGAAAAGGAAGGATTGCCATACAACCGAATTACGGCGACGGTCGGGATTCAACACGGTATGTTCCAGACAGAAAATCTGATCATCGATAGCCCGATTCTACGGATTACGGCTGCCGGAAATTATGACTTGCCGACTGATCAGCTGGATCTGGCCGTCGCGGTGAGTCCGTTTGGGTCCTATTCGCAATTTCTCAAGACCATTCCGCTCTTTGGTCGTGTGATCGCAGGAGAACGAACGGGGCTTGCCACTGCAATGTTCACCGCGAAGGGAGCGATCGAAGATCCTGAGGTGACCTATCTCCCAGTGAAGTCTTTTGCATCCGGTCTATCAGGACTAGCCGAACTTGCCGTTGATGTCCTCACCAACACCCTGAGACTTCCCATCGATCTCGTGGCACCCGATGAAGAAACTGAGGTGAAGCCAAGAGACCTGTCGATCTCGCCGGCTCCTGCCATTCCATGACTGAGGTCGATCGCTAACCGAACTCTTGTTGACCAACCTCTTCCCCCCATGCTAGCGTCACTCCTTATCCTAATTCAGGGCACCCTTCTATGAAACGCACCACCGCCTCTCATGCCGAAGCGGCGACACTGTTCATCGCTGCCAGCGAGTACGACTCCAATCTCTACTATGCGACACGATTCATCGCCCCTGACCCGTTTATCTATCTAGAAGCCAAAGGCGAGCGGATGATGGTGATGAGCGATCTTGAGATGGATCGCGCCAAGACTCAGGCCACCGTGGATCGGGTGCTGTCCTATTCTGAAATCGAGCGGAAGGCCAAGAGACAAGGGATCAAACAGCCGCTAACGATCGATATCGTGCACGTGGTCTTAAAGGAGCTGAAAGTCCGTCGGTTACTGGTGCCCGCCAATTTCCCTTTCATCTACGCTACGCGATTACAGGAATTAGGGTACAGCCTCAAGCCGAAACGTGATCCGTTTTATGAGCAGCGTGTGATGAAAAGCCGGGAAGAAGTTCAACATATTGAGCTGTCCCAACGCGCCACTGAAGAAGCCGTCGCCTCAGCCCACGATCTGCTCCGGCGGGCAACCATCCGGGACGGAACGCTCTGGAGTGATGGAGCGGTCTTAACATCTGAGCGGGTTAAGCAACTGATCAACGTTAAACTCATGGAACGCAACTGCGTGGCACAGCACACGATCGTCGCGGGAGGCGAGCAGGCCTGTGATCCGCATGATGAGGGTAGTGGACCGTTACCGGCCCATCGCAGCATCATTTTTGACGTCTTTCCCCGATCGGCCACGAGCCGGTATTTTGCAGACATGTCGCGCACCGTGATACGCGGGACTGTCCGGCCTGAGTTGAAGCGATTGTACGGCATCGTGAAGGATGCTCAAGAAGAGGCGATCACGAAGATCAAGGACGGCGCCGATGGGGTCAAGATTCATCAGGGTATCTGCTCGCGTTTCGAAAAGGCCGGATACAAGACCGGTTTGCTCAACGGACGGATGCAGGGCTATTTTCATGGCACGGGGCATGGGGTAGGACTCGATATACACGAAGCGCCACGCATCAGCCGAACCGGGTCACTTCTTCAGGAAGGCCACGTTGTCACCGTTGAACCAGGGTTGTACTACCCCGGACTGGGAGCCGTGCGAATCGAAGACATGGTCTTGGTTACGAAGGATGGCTGCCGAAACCTCACTAATTTCCCCAAAGTGTTTGAACTCGACTAGCCGCAGACTTCCTCCGCGGTTAGATCAATAGCTGTCCCACCATCTGTCCGCTTCATGATTAGCGTGCTGGTATCCTGTCGTATTCACAGCGTAGTCGATATGGCCATGCCGAATCGGCAGAGACGGCCGACATGAAACTGTCGGAAGTTGTCGACTTCATCGATCGTGCAAGAATCACAAAAACAGTGGCGGGATTGCGTCTGATCGGCGATATAGAAGGTAGGCACTCACCATTGTAGGGTCGCACCCATGGAACAACGAAAGGATACTCGGTTTCCAGTTGAATTTCGAAGTTCATTCAGCTCGGCGAATATTGTATCCGGCGACGGCACCCTCAACGATCTTTCCGTCCGAGGCTGCCGTGTCTTTAGCCTAGTTGAAGTGAAGCCTGGGACGGCCCTCCAGCTACGGATCCATGCCGCTGATCACAAACCGCCCATCCATATTTCCCAGGCTGTGGTGCGCTGGTGTCGAGCTGGGAATTTCGGGTGTGAATTCGTCAACCTCAGTCCTGATGAGTGGGCCAGGCTCCACCACATGATCAGAGAGTTGAAGGTGCATCCGTTTCAACGAGATCACGAAGACACCGAAGTCGCATGATTCTCTTGGCTATGACCCTCGTCGAGTAACCCTCCACGGAACTCTGCTGACATAAGGAAGTGGTGCGTCCAACACGTAACTTGGTTGGGTCATGAGCATCAGATCGCGAGATGAGGAGGGGAGTTGACGTTCTACGCTGCTTTGGCCGCTCGGCGCTTTGCGACCTGCCCTAGAATGTCGAGGGCAGCAATTCGGTAGGCTTCTGCATAGGTCGGAAAATTGAAGATGTTGTCGATAAACGATTCAATCGTAGCGGAACTTTGGAGAGCCAACTGCCCAATATGTACCAGCTCTGTTGCGGAATCTCCGACAACCTGGACGCCCAGGAGATGCTCTCCTTCAGGATCAGCCACCATCTTGAGTAAACCATGGCCGGCCCCGGAGATTTGGGCACGAGCCACTTCTTCAAACTTCGCCCGTCCGATCAATGGATCTTTGTATCGTTCCTGGGCGCCCTTTTCATCAAGCCCGATGCTCCCCATTTCAGGAATCGTATAGATTCCCAGTGGGATGGTCGAGGCCGCATCGCCGACTGGGAGGTTCAGGGCATGGCGAACGGCACGCCGACCCTCTTCCATCGCCTTTGAGGCGAGAGCAGGCCCTACAGCCATATCGCCGACCGCATAAATGTGCGGGATATCTGTTTGGCAATATTGATTTGTGGGAATGAGACCTTTCTCAGAAACTGAGATTTTTGCTGCCGAAAGATTTAAGTCTTCGACGTTCGACTGCCGACCCAGAGCGACGAGCATTTTCTCGCTTTTGATTGTGGTCCCGTCGTTCAACACGGTGATGACATGGGCCACATTGTCCCAACGAACCTCTGCAATCTCCCTTCCTCCCAGGTATCGGCCACCCTGATGCTCAAAACTCTGCACGAACTGTTTTACAAGTTCGCGATCCATGAATTGCAAGGGGTACTGAGCTCGGTCGATCAGGGTGACTTCCACACCAAGCAGCGAAAAAATTGACCCATACTCACACGCGATAACTCCACCACCGAGGACTGTCAGAGACTGTGGTAGGTACATCATGGAAAGGAGGGAATCGCTGTCGAGAATGTGTTCATGGTCGATAGGAATCTCTTTAGGGGCCCTGGGGCGTGATCCGGTGGCGATGATGATGGTATCGGCCGTGAGTTGTTGCCGTGCACCGTCAACGGTTTGCATCTCGATGATGTGCTCACTCAGGAAGTGAGCCCGTCCATGAAAGAGCGAAATGCCGTTACGCCGTAGCTGTTGACTCATGAAGGAGTCATGTGCCTGAACAACGTTGTCGAGCCGACTCAACAGTGTGGCGATCTGCGTGTCGGGCTTGAGGGTGAATTGGAGCGCCTCACCCGCCCGCTTGAGTTGATCGAGATGGAGCGCGCTTTCCCGTAACGTCTTGCTGGGAATTGTCCCGCGATACACACAACTTCCCCCAATACCTCGTTCTCGCTCGATCAAGGCGACACGTTTCCCGGCCTTGGCGCCTTGGACGGCCGCTTTTTGGCCGGCGGGACCGCCTCCGATCACGATAATGTCATAGGTACTTGTTGTGCTCATAGGCTCATCGCATTCACAATGGTTAAGACCTGATCTTTGGTTGCCAGGAGTTTATCGACGTCTTGAGGGTACAGGTTCAACTCTGCGAATACCGGATGATCGCGGAGACTGTCTTCAGGCATTTCATCAGGCGTGAGGAGGTGGCTTGCCAATTGATCCGCAACAAAGGTGAGCATGCATTCCTGGCGGAAGGCGGTGGCATGCTCGTATTCCCCGTAATATTGGATCGCCTCCGCTACTTGCTTGGGCAGTCTCCATTTATCGGCGATCAGAATGCCCACACGGGTATGGTAGCCCTCGATCAATGTTTTTATGTGGGATTTGTTATCCAATATCGCGGCCAGTGCTTTAACCCAATCGTTGCTTCGCTTTTGAGCAATCGTCGTGATTATTCGCAGGACAACAGGTTTCCCGATTTCATGTAACAGTCCGCAGAGATAGGCGCTTTCGACGTTGACACGCCGCATGCGGGCGACTTCCTTAGCGTATGCGCCGCTGGCGAGGGAGTGCCGCCAGAGTCGTTTTACATCCTCCTCATGTCCTGGTATTTGGAAGGCGCCGGATTTCAGGGAGGCGGTAAAAGCAATTTCAGACAGCAAAGTGATGCCCAGCATAGCGACGGCATGTTGGAGAGATACCACGGGGCTACGAGGCATGTAGGCTGGAGAGTTGGCAATCCGCAACACATGTGCAGCGAGGGCCTGGTCCTGGTGAATTAAGGTTGAGAGCTTCGCTGCATCGGCGGCAGGATCTGACGCCAACACCATCACTTGACTGGCTGCCTGGGGGAGGAGGGGGAGTTCAATTTCACCGGTCTCAATGTTTTGAATCAACGCCTGTTCAAGCTGTTCGAGAGGAGGCCAAGCTGGTTGTGCTTCAGATGGCATTGAAGGGATCCCGGGCTGTGACCCTACTGTTCACGACAGTGCTTTGTCGGTTGCTTACCTCAGAAAGTTTAGCGGTCGTGACTTTAGGAGGGTGGCAGACTATACTTCATCGTCCTTGTGAGGACCGTATGAATCGAAATCAGCTGATCGCAGGCGCAGCATGGGTGATAGGTGCTTGGTTGGCCCCGATGTCCGGTATGGCCGCTGAATCCTCCGTGAGTGCCGAAAAGGTGGTGAAGGAAGCTCAAGAAACAATCGAGGCGACCAGGCAGTATACCGTTCAGCAAAAAGAGACATTCCAGCGGAAGGCACAAGAGGAACTGGCAGTTATGCAGCAGCAGATTTTGGAGCTGCGGGCAAAGGTCGAGAAAGCTTCTGATTCTACTCGGGCAGACCTTCAGCAGTCGCTCAACGAGTTGGAGAAGAAAAAGGATGGAGTGAGGGAAAAGCTGGACGAACTAAAATACGCAACGGATGCCAAGTGGCATGAGGTACGGGAAAGGATGAACAGCGCTCTGGATGAAGTCAAACGCTCATATCGGAGGCTGCTCGCTCATTTGCCGTGATTGCCAAACTAGAGGAGTATTGGTGATGAACGTGGTCACGCTTACAGATTTGCAACAGTTCAGCAGCGAGAAGATGAAGAAGAATAATATCTTTCAAACAGAACGATTCTTCTGTGATATCTATTGCTTCGAGCCAGGACAAGACCAAAAAGGACATGTCCATCGTGATCAAGATAAGGTGTACATAGTGTTGGAGGGGCAAGGAACATTTCAAGTCGGCGCCGAACAGCGAGTCCTTGTTGCGGGTCAAGGCACAATGGCTCCAGCTGGGGAAGAACACGGGGTGAAAAACCATACAAGCGGGGGACTCAAGGTATTGGTATTTGTCGCTCCTAATCCAGGCTGACGGAGGAGAGGCATCTCAATCAACAGCAAGGGGGGAGCGGGCGTCATGCCCGCTCCCCCCTTGCTTGTAACAGGCTGACGAAAACCCGTTCAGCCCAACAACGCCCACCCCTCAGGGTTTGTAACAGGACCGGTCTGCCGGCTTCCCGTCGTGCGAGAACTGGTTTTCGTATGCCATCACTTGCCAGATTTGCTCTTCGGACAGAAGTCCCTTATTGCCCTTCATCTTGGTCTTTGGGATTCCTTCAGCAATGCGCCAGAACCAGTACGCATCTGAGAATCGGCAGACGATTTTTGGATCACGGAGGTCTCGTGCGCCCTTTTTCTTTGGCTTGCCATCATCTCCGTGACAGCTGCTGCAGTTGACATCAGTCTTGAACTCGCCTTTGTAAATCTTCCCGCCCTCCGCAATAGCCTTTGGATCCGTCCAACCACCTGCCGGCATTTTCTTGTCAGCATACTCAGGTGGAACTGGAGCCAATGGGGGAAGATCTTCAGCGGAGACGATCCCTCCAGACAATACTAGCGCACATCCCATCACCAAAACTGAAGCGCCTACTGTTCTTCGCATTCGTACCTCCTAGTTAGTTGCAATGAACGTGTTCCCTCTTTGCATGCTCGACCGAGTCAAAATGTTAACAACTATACCACACTCAATTTCGCGGAAAAATGAAAACGTGGTGTGGAGGCCATGTTTCCATATGGGCTGGTGTAGTTAGCATAAAACCACTACCGTGCGGCTTAGGATGTAACTGTTTGGCATTTAAAAATTTGTGAGTATTCCGACGAATTCGACTTGTGGACCATGGTTTTATCATGCTACGAGGCGAGTTCCGCGAGCTTATCTCAAATGGGTGGCTGATGTTTCTCACAGAAGCCAGAGCTAGAACATCCGATCAAACGCGTGGTCGAGCCCCACGCAACCTGGTTATGTAACAAATTGTTTAGCTGCCTCGACAATAGACCGCACTCCGATACCATAATGATCCACCAGTTCTTCCGGTTTCCCGCTATGGGGGATTTCACGAACAGCCAGTTTATGGACTTTGAGGCCCTCGGTCGCAACGGCACTCAAGACGGCATCACCGAGTCCTCCGTGGGCATAGTGGTCCTCCACCGTGAGGATTCGGCCCTGCGTCGCTCTTCCACAATCTAACAGGGTGTTTCTATCGATAGGAGCAATGCTATAGAGATCAATGACGCGAACAGAGAGACCGGCTGTTTTCAGCTGATCGTAAGCCTTCAACGCTTCAAAGAGAGTCACACCCGCGGCGACGATTGTGAGAACATCAGATGAACTCTGTCGAAGAATCTTACTGCCTCCGATGTGGAATCGTTCCTCCGGTCCATAGAGAACGAGACTTTTCGGCCTTCCGGCACGTATATAGACCATCCCTTTGTGGTTAGCGGCTGCTTCGACCAAGTGATAGGTTGAGTTCCCATCAGAGGGGTAGAGCACCGTTGCGTTGGGTTGGGCTGCCATCATGGCGATGTCTTCCAGACCCATTTGGGAAGGCCCATCTTCGCCGATGCTGACGCCGACATGGGTTCCGACCAGCTTAATGTTTGAGCCGCTGATCGCGGCCATGCGGATGAAATCGTAGGCACGGCTCAAGAAGCAGGCAAACGTGGCTGCGAAGGGGATCTTGCCGCATGCCGCCAGGCCCGCGGCTGCGCCCACCATGTTTTGTTCTGCGATAAAGTTTTCGAAAAATCGATTCGAGAACTTCTTGCCGAATTTGTCACTGTACGTGGAATTCTTCACATCGGCGTCAAGGGCTACGACAAGGGGGTTCACAGAGCCTAGCGCCTCGAGTGCGACTCCGAACGCCTCTCGTGTGGCGACCGATTCCCCGATCTTGTATGGGGCTGGCGGCATGGTGCTGATAGTCCGAGAAGGGATGGAGCCGGGCGATGGTTTTACGATGTGAGGAACCGCCCCGTTAGGGCTTAATTGCTTGGTGAGTTCGTCGAGCGCCTTCTGCGTCTCTTCCCCTTTCTTGAGGGGCTTGCCGTGCCAGTCGGGTTTGTTTTCAAGGAACGAAATGCCCTTCCCTTTATAGGTTCGGGCGAGCAGCACGGTCGGTCTTTCTTTCGTCTGAGCAGCTTCGTCGAACGCCTTGAGTATGGCACCAAAATCATGGCCATCGATGACAATCGCGTGCCAGCCGAACCCACTCCAGCGGGAACGGTAGGCTTCCATGTCGTGTTGCAGCATCGTAGGGTCACTCTGGCCGAGTCGGTTCACATCGATAATGGCACACAAATTATCCAACCCGTACTGGCGCGCGATTTCGACGGCTTCCCAAACTGATCCCTCGACGGACTCTCCGTCTCCCAAGAGAACATAGGTTCGGTAGTCGAGTTGATCGACGAATTTTGCGTTCAATGCGAGGCCGACACCGACCGGAAGTCCTTGCCCCAGTGAACCGGTCGCCATATCAACAAATGGCAATCGTGGAGTGGGATGTCCTTCCAGATCCGATGTGAGGGTACGCAATTTGAGGAGATCGGTTGACGGGAAGAGTCCAGCTTCTGCCCAGGCTGCATACAGCAATGGGGCGGCATGTCCCTTTGAGAGAACGAAGCGGTCACTGTTCAGCGCTTTCGGATTCCGTGGATCGTACCGCATGACGGAGAAGAACAGGGCGGCGACAATATCGGCCGCCGAAGCGCAGCTCGACGGATGTCCACTACCTGCTTCGCTCGTGGCCCGCACACTATCGATTCTGAGTTGAGTTGCTTTATTACGCAAGGTTGAAAGTAGTTCGGAGGAAGTGACTAGACCTGCCATCGAAGATCCTTTCGGGATAGAGATCGAACGCCGTAGTAAATCAATTGCCTATATCATACGGACAATTGAGAAAGAAATAGCGTGTGAAGCTAGCAAATCGACCGAGGAAGGTCAATGAACAGGTCCGCCCTTGTCAACCCAATTTAGAAATGTCCTCTTCTTCCCAAAGTAGAAATGTCCGGGTTTATGTGATAGGCCCCGCCGCCTCAAGGATTGTCAGCGATTGTGTGAAACTCCCCCCTCCGTGATCAGCTGAAATTCCGAGGGTGTAAGAATAACTGTGTAACTGGTTATCATGCCTCTTCAGTATAGGAGGGAGAGTTTGATGACCAAGTCAGACACAAAAACGGATGCGTTGCTCGATGACTTATTGCAGGGCTGTGAATCTC
>JAOUHJ010000132.1 GCA_029865225.1 Nitrospira sp. | reverse complement strand
CCTCGTAAAGTCACAGTTGCAGAGGGCACCAAACTCGGCGATACTATCAGAGAGTAACCATGATTGAGCACTTTTCACTCAAGACCGTGGACCGAACAGAAGAGTTCAAGAATCCTGCAACCGACCGTACATGATTGACGGCAAGAGAGACGACAATGACACGACATAACAGACTGAGATTCTGGCTCACAGCAGGAGCACTTCTAGTGCTGACAACCTGCCTAAACACCGAGACCCGGGCCTATCAACCAGGACCCGTAAAGAACGGAGCCACCATACATGGATCAGTGACCGTCACCGGGACTGTCCCGGCGCCAAAAGAATTCGAGTTGCGTCGCTATCCCGACCACGAGTTTTGCAGCGAACTGTCCGATAAGCGAGGGTATCGGCGCGTGAGGGAAGTCACCTTCAGACCGGATGGAGGCCTCAAAGATGTCGTGGTGGCGATAGAAGGGGTGGAGCACGGCAAGCCCTTCTCCTTCACCGATGCGGAGATCGAAGCGGATCTCTGTCGGTTTCTCCCGTTCATCACCGTGATCAATGATACGCGGCAAGTCACGGTGTTCAACCGAGACCCAGTCCCTCACGACATCCAAGGGTTGGCGATCGATCAGCCTGAAAGTGATATGGTCTTCTACCGGCCCTCGGTAGAAGCCAGTGGGACTACCGCCAACGTACAGCTTGCGAAAGGGCAACACATATTTACGATGCGCTGCAGTCTCCACCCCTATATGCAGAACTGGGGTTACGCTGTTGACAATCCCTATTATGCAGTCACGGATGCGTCTGGCGCGTTTTCCATCGAAGATCTCCCACCAGGGACGTATCGCCTCAAGGCCTGGCATCCCATACTCGGCACGCACGAACAGGAACTCACGGTGGCCGCCAATGAGACGATCTCAGTGGAACTATGGTTTAAGGCCAACTTCTGACAGGAACCGTTTCGATCCTGAAGTCCTGGGAAAGGTATCCAGCCTCAAGCTTTTTAGAGCTCCTACAAAAGAGACGGCTTGGCAGTTAACGCGAGGACACCAGTTGCTGATATAGAGCTCTGGTTTCCTTGGCAATGGCAGCCCAGCTAAAAAGTTGTTCTGCTCGTCGGCGACCGGCTTGAGCAAACTGTTCACGCATGCCCCTATCTGCCATCAGACGATTGACGGCGGCCGCCAAATCCCGCTCGAATTTTTTGGGGCTGAGTGGAGTAAAGGGAGATTCTGGCATCTGCTGGACAGGGACCAGGATGCCGGTTTCTCCATCTTCAACAACCTCTGGAATCCCCCCAACGGCAGATGCGACCACGGCTGTCTCGCAGGCCATCGCTTCAAGATTGATAATTCCAAACGGTTCATAGATAGAGGGACAACAAAACACTGCAGCGTGTGAATAGAATTCGATCACGCTTTGCTTGTCCAGCATCTCGGGAATCCAGATCACGCCGGGTCTGTCAGCAGAGACTTCCTTGACCGCAGCCTCCATTTCAGCGGCGATTTCTGCGGTATCGGGAGCCCCGGCACAGAGAACCACCTGGAAATCAGCATCGAAATACTTGATGGCTCGAACCAGATGGATGATGCCTTTCTGACGGGTAATTCGTCCGACAAACAACACAAACGGCTTGGACGGATCTACTCCGTAGCGTCGAAGCGCATCGGCCGATGGTTGTTTCTGATATTCCTTTGGATCAATGCCATTGTGGATGACCTTGATCTTCTCTTCAGCAATGCGAAAATGGTGCAGGATATCCTGTTTGGTTCCATAAGAGACCGCGATCACGGCATCCGCCATCTCCAGAGCCGCCCGTTCCACCCAGGAGGAGAAATCGTATCCCCCCTTGAGTTGTTCCCGTTTCCAAGGGCGCAGCGGCTCCAAGGAATGTGTCGTGATAATGAGCGGGATCCCGTAATTCAACTTCGCTAAGATTCC
Organism: Nitrospira sp.; assembly: GCA_029865225.1. Classification (GTDB taxonomy): domain Bacteria; phylum Nitrospirota; class Nitrospiria; order Nitrospirales; family Nitrospiraceae; genus Nitrospira_D. The sequence continues at coordinate 6,278 of JAOUHJ010000132.1, read as the reverse complement.
ACCAAGATGGGTATACCAGGTATGACAATGAACGAGATCGGCCTCAATGCCATAGGAGTTGAAGTTCAAGCCTCTCTGAACGGCACCAAAGACAGACTCCAAATATTTCGGACACCCGTAATCGATCTTTTCGAGTTTGAACCCTCGGACGTGAAGGTTATGATGAGCCATATACTGATCACCAAAACACCGAACTTCCACCGGAACCAGCTTCGCCAATTCCTTACTCAGGTATTCCACATGAACCCCCGCTCCACCATACGTGTAGGGCGGGTATTCGTTACTGAGCATCAGCACTTTCATGTTGAGGATTCTTTCTTTGGTCGGTTAAGAACACCTTACGTCGATATGGGCATCAACTCTTGCTTCATGCGTCAACCGTTAGCTGCGAAACGACGATATAACTAGTCGTCGAAACATTCAAGCCCACTGCCATTTGATCCTCGCCTCGCCATCACGACGCCACGGTTACTAGCACCGTTCTCGTAAACTCCCCAGTTGCAGAGAATAGGTGGACTTAGCCATACTTTCTAGAGGATAACCACGATTGGACAGTTCCTTCCGAGAGAGGTAGCGAGCAGAACAGGCAATCTCAAGCGTGGCGGTAGGTCATGTCCACTCAGGAAGTCGCTGTTTCGTCTGAACTCCCGCAGCGATTGAGCTGGGCCAATGATTTCGGCATCCTGCAACAGACGTCGAACGATCAATGCTGGCAGGAGGACCGCCGGTGAAGCGACACATCCGAACCGGAATCCAGCTGACCGCAAGCGTGCTTGCCGTGCTGACGTCCTGGCTGGAAACCGAGGCTTTGGCCTATACGTCAACGCTCGTGAAGGATGGGGCCACCGTACAAGGAATTGTAACCGTCACCGAAACCACCCAGGCACCGCAAGAATTCGAGTTACGTCGCTTCCCCGACCACGAATATTGCAGCAAGCTTTCTGATGGAAACGGGTATCGTCTCCTAAGAGAAGTGACAGCCCGACCGGACGGGGGCCTTAAAGATGTCGTCGTGGTCGTGGAGGGAGTCGAACGCGGGAAACCCTTCCCTGTCACCAATGCGAAGGTGGAAGCGAAACTCTGTCAGTTTCTGCCGTTTGTCACCGTGGTCGGCAACACACGGCGAGTCACAGTGTTCAATCACGACCCAGTCCCCCATGACATCCAAGGGCTCGCACCGGATCACTCGGGAAACGAGAAGGTCTTCTCTCGGCCGTCTTTACGGGCAAAGGGAACCACCGACCTTGTGCGGCTAGCTAAAGGGCACCACGTCTTTACCATGCAGTGCAGCATGCACCCCTACATGCAGAACTGGGGCTATGCCGTCGATAATCCCTATTATGCAGTGACAGATGCGACTGGCTCCTTCTCTATCGAGGATCTCCCGCCTGGAACCTATCGACTCAAGGCCTGGCATCCTATTCTCGGCACCAAAGAGCAGGAACTCACAGTAGCTCCCAACGAGACAATCTCACTAGACCTGTCGTTTGAAGCCAACCACTGATTCGGGATGCAGGAGAAAAGAGCTGCCCCCTAGACACTCTCTTTCTCAAATTCCCTAGCTTACCCCTCTCGTCGTTATCATCCCCCTTCTCCCGTCTGGCGCTTTTTTCACTCTTTCGATGTTTTGACACACAGGAAAGCCTACTCTGCTCTCCTGACCGATAGCCAGTACGGGTTGGAGATGGCAAGGACACCGCACGTAACCTTTCTTTCGATTATAGTGAATCATCGCGATCAGCCGGAACTTGCTCCCTCAAATAAACACCATGAACTGATCGACCTGGTCTGCTGATGGAAACGTTGTCCATAGAGCAGGCCCTGCCGCGGATAGGGTCGGAAGGAGCTAGTCCAGTTTATTGAACAAGAAACAGTAGCCGTCCTCCCACTTAGCGTTCCTGACGTCGGAAGCGGACATTCTACGGTGATGCTACCCACCGACTACCTTCAAAGAATGTAATCATATCGTGAATGACTGAAACCTGCTGGGGATTCCACCAAGACAGCGCGCCGATCAGGTCTGTATGATCGGCCCCTGATAAATACGTGACTGGACACACCCACCTCGTTCGGTGATGCGCCGGATCAGCTTTTCAAGGTTGGCGTATTTCACGGTGCGGTCTCGATCACCGTATAGCAACAGCATTGGGGGCTGCGACCCATCAATGAAGGTGGGGACCTGCATGTTTGGATAATTCGATGGTGGTCCGAACATATCTTCCAAATCTGGTTCATCAGGGGTAAAGGCATAGGGGCCGGCAAGGCCCGTAAAGTCCATAATGGTGCGCGAGCGATCGTTTCCTTCATCGGCAAGATAGCGTTGATCCGCAGCCAGTAATGCCCCGATATGAGCTCCAGCAGAATGTCCTACCAGGTGGATCCTTCCGGGATTACCATGAAATTCCGCGATGTGATCAGCAACCCAAACGAGCGCTTTAGCACCATCTTTCACAAAAGCCGGGAAGCGTACCTGCGGATACTTTCGGTAGTCAGGGATCACCACAAGAAACCCTCGCTCTGCCAAAGTAACGCCGACAAACCGATACGCCTCCTTGGATCCATGGGTCCACCGCCCACCATATAAGAAGACGATCACCTCGAAAGGCTTCCCCTTGGAGTCAGAGGGAAAATAGAGGTCAAGTTTCTGCGAATGGTCTGATCCATAGGCCTGATCGTGCACGACTGTCATGTCTGTGAAGTGTGTGGGAAAATTGGCGGCCATGAATGCCACCTGAGTGCAGCCTGAGATGGCATACAGCAATCCAAGCAAGACGATCTGGCACCACTTGTCGGTTACATTATCCATTAAAGAAAGTCTTCTCAGTTCTCATCATGCAATCCCCCAAGGAGATCCGACCTGTTCAATCGAGACCGCTGCAGCCACTACTCATGCAGTCACTTCCCACGTTAGGCCGCCTTTCCCGACGAACTTCGGCTCCTGACGAGCAGATCGACATCACAATCTAGGACATGGAGTAGTGAGAGAAGCTGATCGACCGATTTACGGTAGTTGGTTTGATCGAGCAACCGGTACAATTGCGTCGCCGATGTCCGCAGTCGCCTAATAATTTCCCGTTTGGAGAGTGGACTCTTTTCGATTCGCCTCTGCGCTTCAATCGTCAGCTTATAGAGCAACGCATCTCTCAGAAAAGTCGGGTCTTGGTTATATTCCAGCACTTGCTCACCATGAACCGTCCCTTCCTTCCCGGATGCCAAGACATAGGTGAACCCCTCTCCTCCTAACTCCTTGTCGACAAAAACTCTGGCGACCGGATCGCTGGTGCTCGGACGAATATCGACCTTCGAGTAGGGAAGCAGTAAGGTACCTTTCGAGGACTTCACCTGAAATGCCTTTTTACGATTATTGCACATCACCGATCGAATCTTCATAGCGCTCCCTCATCGTCCAATTCCTGTATCAACGCACGAACTCGTCTCGTCGCCTTCCCAACCATCGGGTGGTTGTTATCCAAGTCCCATTTCACGACGAGTACGCCGTCCCGATAGACATGCACATGACGAGGAGAATGATCGCCCTTCCAGGTGATAAACACATACCCACCACGGCGAACCTTTCCCATGGACAAGTGTTACCCTATAAGGTAACACTTGTCAAACAAGGAGGCCAGCCGACACAGTTGTGGCTCTCACAGACTACAACATCGCTTCATTTACTCAGAAAGATGAGACTGACTCGCTGCCTGTTGTGGTTTTGGGTAGCTGCAACCCAGCTGCGGCTGAGGCGTTACCGAAGGATGGATATTGGGTGAGAATAACTGGGTTCGTGCAGGTGCTGAAGAGTGACCCTCCGCGGGACGTCAGAGTTCAGGCAACCGCGATTCAGATCCTCGAATCAAACTGATTCATTGGCAGCCGCATGACGGCATCCCCCGCAGAGCGGGATCTACTTTCTTAATCTCTCCCATTATACTGTTTCGCAATGCCTACCCAGGTCTTCTCTAGTTCCGGAATGAGAAGCTTAAATGCTTGCTCCTCAGCCTCAAACCGCTTCGAGTCAATCGTATCCGATGTACCCCAGATGTTGGTTAGCCCGATCCATACAGCGTAATGCGGGGCTATCCCCGCATGGCGTGATGGGCCCTCGCGTCCCCGCATCTCGGATCGGTTTCATCTAAATACCTAACCTCATAACTTTCCTCGAACTTTTCAGAATTCTCCTACGATTCTTTTTCGGCATTCCTATTGCTCAAGCAATCCTCCATCGGCGCGTGTCACGCAGATGGCCGGAAAGGAGGTGATCCAGTTCAAAGGCCGCACAGTGCTTGCTTGCGTCTCACGTTTCACCTTTTACCTTTAACGCACAAAGGAGACTTCATCATGTCACAGAGTTCATCACAGCTATCATCAGGACCTATCGCCCCGAAGGTAATGGGACCGCAGAGAGAGATGAAAGAGACAATGGCCCTGGCGGGAGTCGTTCTGATCATCGGAGGGCTACTCGCCGCATTCTGGCTCTATGGCCAAGCCAATACCCCAGTGAAGGCCTCTCCCACCACGAGCAAGATCCAACATGCGGAGGTGACGGATCTGCTCAAGAAAACCGCGGCTGTGAACCTGGCCGAAGCATCGACCACATCCTCCACACAAATTGCAACTCCGGCCGGCTCCACACCAGACATTCTGCATACCGATATCTATTTCGAAGTCGGTCGTAAGGGGCTGACGGATGCGGGGAAGGTCCAGCTATCAGCTCAAGCCGTTATGCTGAACCAGCATGAAGATTACGGCGTGCTGATCCAGGGTCATACCGACCAGCAGGGATCTGCCAGCTACAACAAGGAACTGGGCATGAAGCGCGCGGAAGTGGTGAAGGCCGAATTGGTCACTGCCGGTATCGCGGAACACCGGATCAAGGCCGTCAGCTTCGGCGAAGAAGGGGTACTCTGTGTCGATGGCAGTGATGTCTGCCGGCACATGAATCGTCGGGTCCATTTAGAGATCCGCAGGATCGGCGAGGAGCACATGATACTTCCTCCCGCCCCTGTGACCATCTCCGAGTCATCAGACTCCTCGCTCGACTCGTCGCCGACCTCGGAAGATAGCGAATCGATGCTTGAGGGTCCTGCTCCGACCTCGTCCGATTCGACGACTCTGTTGGAGCCGGTCAGCGGGAGCTGATACTCCTCTTCCTACTCCCCGAGATCCCGGACGGGTGAAATTCCCATCCGGGATCTCAACACTTGTAGCTCACGTCGGCCATTTGGATCCGGCCTTGAGACGGTGGTCCGTGGTCTTTTTCTCAACGCGATGGAGCCGTTATTTCTTCGTTATCCCCCTTGACAGATACGGAACTCGCTCCAGGTGCAGAGAACACCATCCCCAGAAAGTCTTGAAACCTGTGGATAACCGTTGGATATGGTGGCAATAGCATGAACCACAGTGAATGCTACCGATCATGTCAAGAGTTTATTTCTAGGAATATGCAAGAATGCAAGGAAGTCAGGCTTGTATCACAATTACTTGTGGGTCTACCTCGACGAGGCAGATGCCTAATAAATAGGCACTTTGATAAATATACGCGCCATTCGCGCCGTATTTTTTTAAAAACGAGATTTGCACACAGGGTTATCCACAGAAGATGGGGAGTAATATTTTCAAGCCAATCATTCTGTAAAAGGCATGACTGTGCTCCACGTTTTGGGGTTCTTCACTTCCTAAAGGATTGGAACTGCGCCCAGAGTTGTTGAATGCCAAGGAGTGACGCGTCTGACGCGAGAAGACTCAGAAGACTTGAGAAGGTGCCCGCTCAACGACCGTGGAGAGTAGGCTTCGTCGGTTTCCACTTCCATGGTGGAACGGGATTAGGATCCGACCATAGCCCTTTCTTTGAAGCTCGAGCCAGTTCTTCCATGTCTTTGAGGCTCTGATCGGGAGATGCTCCGGGTTGCACCCAGGCCAACCCTTCCTTGACCAGCTCCAGGGCAACCTGACGCCCATCTCGAAGCAGGATATCAGCAATCATCCGCCCCTTCCGGTCCTGATGCAGTTCCCGCACAACGACTTCACGATTTGCGATATAGGCAGCCGTCGCATGCTTCGCCTGTTTTCCATAGGGCTGTTTCAGCTCGGGACAGTCCACATCGCGGAGATACACCATATCCTTCCGGCCCTGATGATGAATGGTCAGACGATCTCCCTCGTGAACCGCAATGACCCGTGCAACGAACTCAGCGCCTGCGACTGCCTGGCTTGGCAAAATAAGCATTGTGCCGAGAAGGAGATACAAGATCTTCATGACTTCCTATGCTACCCATCTC
>JAOUHJ010000131.1 GCA_029865225.1 Nitrospira sp. | reverse complement strand
GGGGGGACAATTCCTACAGCGAGGAATTTACCGACAACGTGCCCTCCTCCAGAATGCGCTCACTTTGGGAGGAGGAGACATGTTGAATACCTTGCGTGTACCACCGAGTTGTCTCGTTCCAGGGGAGGATAGGAATCGAGAATGGGATTGGTCGTGCCAAGCCTGTTTGGCCATGCTGGCTTGGTCCATGGTTGTGGGATTCTGCCTCTTTTGTTTCAGTAGTGTTGCATGGGGTGAAGATTCTCCTGAAGATCGGAGGATCGTGGCGGCAGGGTTCGGGTACCAAATTGGTTCGGCTTCCGTAATCTCTGTGAAAGTATATGACGCGGAATCAGGAGCCATCTTGTCCGACGAAGTCTATGAACTAGCCGTGAAGGAAAATGACGGCGGCGGAGCAGCTCACGGTCCTCGTATTTTTGCCGGTGGGGTGGGTTTGGGTGCCACCGACCTGTCAAATTTTATGTTGCGGGTCTATGATGCGAACACCGGAGCATTTCAATGGGAGGGGCGACTTAATCTCGTGCAGCCAGACAGGAAGAGAGAATTGCAGGTGTCAGTTAGCATGCCTCGGTGTGCCACTGTGATGAGAACGCAGGCAGTACAATCGGTCTCCGATCAACCCGTGTTCCTGCTCCGCGCAGTTGATGCAGTTTCTGGCTTGTCCGTCTGGGAAGATGAGTTTACAGCCATGCATGCGCGGATTCCGAAGGTCCAGCCGATCACGGGACGGTCGATTCAACCGGCTGAAATTTCAACGGGAAGTTCCCATACCTTTGAATTTCGAATTCGTATGTTTGATCCCAATGGACAGAGCGTTCTCTGGGAGGATCTATTGTCTCCGGTAGAATCGGATGAAGGAGCAACGGAGTCGTTTGGTGACCACGCCGCTATACTTCCACCCTGGCCTCATGAATCTCAGGACGAGGAGGCCCCCGCGGAGTCGATCTAATTCTTAATCCGTATCCATCCTCAAGGAACTGCAATGGAAGGCCCGCGACGCTATGAACGATTGTGTTCGAAGCTTTCAAGCCATTGGCGTTGGAACTCCTCGTAGGAGATAAAGAGCGTATTCTGAAAGGCTGTGGCCACGGATGACTTTGCTTGGAACGCATTCAGCAATGCATCGACACGGGCCAACCCCCATCGCTCGATCATGTGACGAGTCGCTGAATTAGCCTCCAAATAAGCCACGGTCGACGTGCCGGGCGGGAGTGCCCCCCAGGAGCCTCCCAGAGAGGTCAAAGGAATCACGCTGATCTCACCTTGCATGGCTTGGTCAAGCTCCGGCCATGTATCTCCGGCCCATTGCATCGCGAGACCCTCGTTGAGCCAAGTCGGCAGAGCCCCGACGTTTGTTCCTAAGCGATCGTGAAGGAGTGCATGGACATACTCATGGCGTAGTACGCTGGCGAGCGACTTGCTATCCGTCGTCGCTCCTTGAGTAGGGATCTGAATGCGGCCAAGCGAGGGGTCATAGAGGCCGTCAGCCCAAACGGGGCTTCCGGTTGCCCCTTGAAATGAATCCTTGGTGTGGAGAACAACCATGATGGGCTTTGAGGGGAAATGTCCGAACTTCTGTCCGATGTCTCGATAGGCTTCTTCAAGGATTTCAAGTACGGAAGTCCAGATACCTTGGTCTTCCTCGCCATCAAACTTGACCACGAAATGGGTGCTACTTCGCGCAGTCATTTGGGATTCGACTGACTGCGTACGCTGAACCTTGGCTGTCACAGCGGCCAAATAAGACTGAAGTGCCGGATCTTGCCTGGCTCGATCGGCGGCCTGAGCTAAGTGTTTCGCTGCTTCCGTCAAGTCGTCCTGTTCTTGCAACAGGTCGGCCATGGCCAAGTGCGGAAAGGGTTCTTGTGGTGCGACCCGCATCAGTCTCGTAAGAAACTCGGCATTGAGTGCACGATCTCGCTGCTCCCAGTAGGTGTGGGCGAGGTTCAAAAGGATGATGGGGTTCGAGTCGTCCAGTTCCGCCGCCTTCTTGAACGCGTTGAGAGATGCCTGTGTCCCGTGTAACCGCTCCTGTTGCAAACCGAGGTTGTTCCACAGAATTGCCACGAAAGGCCTGGTTTCGCTGCTCGACAACACTGCGGGAGGGAGCTCTTTCAGCTTGCTCTCAGCCAACGCCAGGTCATGTTTTTCAATTTCATCACGAATCGCTTCCAGTAGCCTCTCGTGAGGGGTGGACGGGATCACACTTTGGTCGAGTGAACGGGCGTGTTTCGAATCGATCTCGGGTGCTCTATTCGGTGGTGGCTCCGGGGGTGGCGCGACAGCTTCAATGGTATCCGTGAGTTGAGTGGACGATGGGGGCGAGGGCGATTTCAGGAACAGATTGTAACTGACTAACACCGCTAGCCCGAGTCCGAGGGGGATCAAGATATGGGTGATATTGCGGCGGTACATGCGTAGTAGTGCTGAGTGTAGCATTGGAAGAAACGGTGACCAAGTAAACGTACAAAAGCCGCCAGTCGATTCTGGTCTAGGAATCATCGGGCTCGTTGAGCGCTCTTGGAGGCTGTGCTACGATCTTCCATCGTATGCCGGCTCCCGTTGAATCGAATGTGCATTTGCCGCTTCAGGAGTGGGTGGACCGCATCGCCCGCCCCATCGAGTTCGCAAGCCGAGATGGTTATGCCCATCTGAAGGCCGTCACGAATCTCAGCGCGTTTGTCTCCTCCCAAGTCTTATCTGCGCTCCGACATGCAACCTATCCGAAGGCCATCGAAGCTCGCCTTATGTCGCTTCGTGACCTCTTCGTCGATTTTGAGCCAGCGCTTCCGGTCGAAGAGCAACGTCGACGATTACAGGCGGCCGTACTGCACATCAACGAGCTTCGAACAGCTGTTCAGCAACAGCCTCTCCAGCCCCAAGAGTCGCCCTTCCAATCAGTCCGTGATTCGGAAACGAAGACGAGCGAACGATCTCCTATCTGGAATCTTCCAGTTCGGTTCATCAAAGGAGTTGGCCCGAAACGCACCAATGTTCTGCAACGGCTCCGTATCGAAACAGTGGAAGATGCGCTGTGGACCATGCCCTGGCGATATGAAGATCGGTCTGTGATGACGCCGATCGGGAATCTTGTGCCAGGGATAGTGGCGTCGATCTGTGGGACGGTTGGGAAGTGTGATGCGAAACGGACAAGAAATCGACGGTTCAGCGTGCTGGAACTTGGTGTCGAAGATCAATCTGGGCGGATGCAGGTCGTCTTCTTCAATCAACCATATTTGGAAGAGATGCTGCCCGTTGGCACTCGCGTCATGATGAGCGGGCGCGTGATGGCAGGTCGTCAAGGGTGGATGGTCCCAAGGATGGATGTGGCGCAATATGAGATTCTTGGGGAAGGAAGTGAATCGACGCTCCATGTCGGGCGAATTGTCCCCATCTACCATGAAACCAAAGGATGGACGTCTCGTCAGATGCGGGTGTTGGTGAGAAATCTCCTGATGGACCATGGCCTGGAGCTCCTTGACCATTTGCCTGTTCCCCTTCGGGCGCGACAACGATTGATTCCGATCCATGAAGCGCTGCAGGAGGCTCATTTTCCGAAAACAGGCACCGACCTTCAGCTTCTAGAGCGCGGAAAGACTGCGGCGCATCGGAGGCTGGCATTTGAAGAGCTCCTGTTGCTTCAGTTGGCCTTGGCAACAAGGTATCGCTCGGTTCACGACGAGCAGAAGTCCCTGCGGTTCAACCCGAGGACGCCGTTATTGAAGAAACTGGAGTCGCTCTTACCGTTCCGCCTCACGACGGCGCAGGATCTGGTCCTTTGTGAAATATATCGGGACATGATCTCGCCACGCCCCATGAATCGCCTCGTGCAGGGAGATGTGGGGTCTGGGAAAACCGCGGTTGCGCTCCATGCCATCGTGATGGCCTGTGGATCAGGCTATCAGGCGGCGCTGATGGCACCGACCGAGATCCTTGCCGAGCAACACCATCGAAACTTTTCTGAAACTCTTCAGGCCTTGGGATTGCGGGCGACCCTCGTACGTGGAGGAGAAAAGGCATCGTTAAAGAGAGTGCAGGCCGAACAGTTGGCAAGCGGTGAGATTCACCTGGCCATTGGCACTCACGCCATCATTCAGCAAGATGTGAAATTTAAGAATCTAGGCTTGGCGGTGGTCGATGAACAGCACAAGTTCGGAGTCTTACAGCGGAAGTCGCTAATCGACAAGGGCTATAAGCCCGACGTGCTGGTCCTGACGGCCACACCCATTCCTCGAACGCTCGCGATGACGGTATATGGCGACCTTGATGTCTCCGTGATTGATGCATTGCCGCCTGGGCGAAAGCCAGTGCGTACGTTCCTGTTCGGTGAAGGACAGCGGCGGCGGGCCTACCAGATCGTCCGTGATGAACTCCGCAACAACAAGCAAGCCTATATGATCTATCCACTTGTGGAGGAATCGGAAAAGACGGATCTCCAAGCTGCGATTCAGGGGGCCGAACACTTGCAGAAAGGAGAATTCGCAGAATTCCGCGTCGGCCTGCTGCACGGACGCATGAAAACCGCAGAAAAGGAAGCGGTGATGGCCGACTTCAAGGCCGGCACGATCCAACTTCTGGTCGCCACTACCGTGATCGAAGTCGGGGTCGATGTGCCGAACGCTACGATCATGATGATTGAACATGCTGAGCGATTCGGTCTTGCCCAGCTGCACCAGTTACGTGGCCGCGTAGGGCGGGGCAGCCATCAGTCGTACTGTTTGCTGATGGCGGCGAATATGGGGCATGGAAAGACTCAACGGGGACGAGATGCAAAGGGACATCAAGAGTCACTGTCTTCAGCCAAGGAACGGCTGGAGGCGCTCGTCCGATCGAATGATGGATTTTTCATTGCCGAAGAGGATCTGCGTATCAGAGGACCGGGGGAATTTTTCGGCTTGCGCCAGTGGGGCATGCCGGAGTTTCGGGTGGCGAATCTGGTGCGAGACGGGGATCTGTTGCAGCAGGCCAGACAGGAAGCATTCTCGTTGCTACAATCGGATCCAGGGCTGAAAGAGGCAGCTCACCAGGGGCTACGTGAGGCCATGCTTCGCAAGTGGGAGAAGAAGCTGGAGCTTGGTGCCATCAGTTGAAAGGGCTCGTGGGCTGATAAGATGGAATTCGTGAGGTCAGCTGGATAGAGGGTCCCTCCTCAGTCAGGAGCCGTATGGGTTTCTTTCAGCGATTGACAGATGATTTGCGCTCCGGGATCGCGACCCTACGTCTGGGGACCGTCCACGCAGCAGGACGGGCGTTGGAAGAGACTGAACTGCTCCGCATGCGGTTGGAACTTCGCAAGTTCGAACAGCAACTCGCTGATCTGTACAAGGACATCGGCGAACGAGCGGTCGATATGAAAGAACGGGGCGAAACGGCGGAGCGAGTCGTCTACGATGCCGAGATCGTACGTCTCGTGAAACAAGTTGATGCACTCAAGGATTCGTGTAGGAAGTTGGAAGCCGACATGAACCAGATTCGGAACGAGCCGTGACCGAACCACCTCCGCACAGGCGCCGATTGGCCGGCATCGATATCGGCACCCTCACCTGCCGCTTGCTGATAGCAGATCTGAACCTTGGACAACCTCTCAAAGAACTTCGATCTGATCGACGCATCCTTCGATTGGGTGAAGGGGTCGATCAGACCAAACGACTGAGTTCGGCCGCCATGGATCGGACCATTGCCTGCCTGCAGGAATGGCAGAGCGTCATCAACGGCGATCACGTTGAGGCTACAGCCGTGGTGGCGACAAGCGCGGTTCGTGATGCGACGAATCGACAGGAGTTTCTTGAACGAGTGAAGCGGGAGGCTGGGTTTGACGTCGAAGTCATTACGGGCGACGAAGAAGCCCGGCGGACTTTGCTCGGCATTCGCTCAGGTGTACCTGCCGGAGTAACGGACATCCTGGCATTGGACATCGGTGGCGGGAGCACCGAGTTCATCCTTGATCGGAGTGGACAGAAGCCGATCGTTCGTTCGATCGATATCGGCGTGGTCCGCCTCTGTGAACGAGTGCTGCTCCACGATCCACCAGCTACTGAAGAAGTGCGACAGGCACGTGAGTGGGTAAGTCGGGAAGCTAGAGCAGCGGTGGCCGACATGGGTGACTATCGACAGGCCACATTCATCGGTACGGCTGGCACGGTTACCAGCCTCGCCGCGATGGCTCAGAAACTCAAGAGCTATGAGTCAGCCAGGATCCACAACTATGTGCTAAGGCTCGAAACCATCCGAGAACTAGAGCATACCCTGCTGAGCAGAACGAAGGCCGAACGGGTCGGTTTACCAGGCTTGGAAAAGAACCGTGAAGAGGTCATCGCTGCTGGGGCGATCATCATCCGGACGATCATGGACACGTTGGGGCAACAGAGTGTGCTGGTCAGCGATCTGGGCTTGCGGGAAGGGGTGCTGATTGACCTGATTATCAGAACAGGAAATCAGTGAGCAAGGAAGCGCGAGCGAAGTTGCTCAACCTCAACTGGGGGATTACAATGCAACTTGTTGGGAGGAACCGGTATGGCGATTTCAAAGATGACCCGCCGTCGGGGGAAAGAACCCAAGATTATGGTCGCCGAGCCACTTTTGACGGTTCTTCTTGCAAAGGACAACGGCCACTATTGTGCCAAGTGTCCAGAGTTGGACCTTGTGACGGAACTTCCGACCGCCGCCGCTGCCTTAGAAGATCTGATTGAAGCTATTCGGGACTATGCGAAAGAATATCTTCGAGACCGCGATCGATACGCTACGAGCCCTAACCGAGCCCACCATTTGCCATATATTGAGGCCATCGCTGCTTGTAAGACGGATTGGGAATTACGGACGCTGATCGAGATCAAGCATGGCCTCGTTCACGTATAGCGACTTTCGGGTTGTGCTCAAGCGCGCAGGGTTCGAACATCTCCGATCCGAAAAACACGAAACTTGGCGAAAGTTCCTTCCGAACGGATCGATTCTGCGAGTCCGGATCAGCCATCAGCACAAGCGCGACATTCCAAAATGGCTGTTTCATGAAATGCTTCGGCAAGCAGGGCTGACGCTGGAAGAATTCCGTGCGTTGCTTCATTCTTGAAAGTAACCTGCTGCTGCGATCATCATTCGGGCGATCATGGACAGGTTGGGGCAACAAAGCGTTCTGGTCAGCGATCTAGGTTTGCGCGAGGGGGTGCTAATTCATCTAGCCGATGGTGTTTGTGACGATCCGTGATGAATCCGTTTGAGTAACCTCTCTTGTGGTCAAGAACCCATTTGCATCATTCATGTGACCCTTCTCTAGCCAGAAGCCCAACTGGGCATTCCGTCTTCAGGATATTTCCCGGCCACCCACGACAGAAAGTAGGGCTAAGTGGCCTTAGTCCCGCCTAAAAAGACTGGGGCCATAATGGTCATCTGGAAAATTTCGGTGCTAGTCGCAATATACATATAAGCCATTGTTTTTCCTCTCATGTAACAAATCCGCGACTTCAATGCGGAGGATAGCTCTTACTTGACTTAAGAGACGCACATACGTACGATCCGCCCTACTTGCAAGTAGGGCGGCTTACCCGGGTACTGAAGGTTGATCATGCCGGTGTTCTTCAAGGACGAGTTGGATCATTTCATGAACGATCTCGTGTCGTCCTATCGGCACGGATTCGATCCGCCGGGCCACGAAGAGTCCCGCGCCACCCATTCGTGCTACCCCCTCCGCCGTCAGCAGATGTCAGCATTTGGTGCTACCGCATCTTCGGCACCATGTCATCCCGTTGAGCGAGATCTTTCCCTTTCGCATAGAAAAGGCGATAGCGGTGGTCTGAATGTCCGCGCAGCGATGAGTGAGGTGTGACGAGATGGGTGAGCCGAAGCCGACATTGCAATGGGCGGAACAGACGCTGCGGAATCTGTCCGAGCAGGGCTATACGGGCACGGTGACCATTCGCTTTGCGCAGGGTGGGGTGCAAGGCATCACGGTGAATCAGGAATTGCAGCCGCGGCAGCAGGCGACGATCGTGCCAGCGCAGCCGTTGACATAGCGTAGAGCCAGATCGACACGTAGTTGGTCCGTACCAACTGGCGGCACGAAGGCTGACCTCACCGGGATTTCATCCCGTGGCGTCAGCCTTTTTTATTGGGTCTTCTCCTTCCCGAGTGGGTGATTTTGGCCTGATTTCATATCGGGTCGAGCATGCAGGTGAGAACTTTGAGGCGCAGATACTCCTCGTCGCGTAGGCCGTAACTCCGCCGCTGAATGACGCG
>JAOUHJ010000031.1 GCA_029865225.1 Nitrospira sp. | reverse complement strand
CCGCGTCATTCAGCGGCGGAGTTACGGCCTACGCGACGAGGAGTATCTGCGCCTCAAAGTTCTCACCTGCATGCTCGACCCGATATGAAATCAGGCCAAAATCACCCACTCGGGAAGGAGAAGACCCCTTAATAAAAGGGCGGTGACATACCGAGGCGAGGCATCGCGTACGCGTAGAGACACCACGCTGGGGGCCGACATTCCTGATCGGGCAATAAGCGCAGAGAAATCGAGGTCCTGCGTCAAGATGGAAGCTTGGAGCCGCTCCGCAAGTGCGATAATCTGACAGTCCGTCGCAATGGCGGGCAGATAATCAGTGACTCGTTCAATTGCATAGCCGCTAAGCCGGAGGGCCACAACCGTCTTGGGGGAAATGTGCAGATCGGCAAGCAGTTTGAGGGACAAGGTCACCCTACGGTTGAAGGCAAGGGTCGACTATACTCTCCCGCCAACCAGGCAGCATATTGAATAGTTTGCCTCAAATCCTCCTCTTCAAGTTCTGGATACGCTTCGAGGATCTCTTGGTGGGTCTGCCCCGAAGCTAGTTGTTTGAGGACAAATGCGATGGTTATTCTTAAGCCTCGGATGGTGGGCTGTCCCATACAGACTTCCGGATTCACCGTTATGCGATCTAATATGCTGGGCATCGGCTTCACCTCAGTAATGGGCGACTTGTAGAAAAACATACACCTGTAGTGAAACAAACTCAATCTCCGCCAATCAGCAGGACAATTAAACGATAGCCTTACTTTGCCGGAACAATCTGCTTATCCATCAACCGCCAGATCTCACACACCGTTGCAACGCGGGGCGATTGAATCGCTTTCCGCTTGCGCCACATCTTCGGGAGCAGCCCTACCGAGCGGGAAGTTCGGCACCAACCCCGCCTGATTCCGACTCAATGTGCAGACCTACAACCTGCTCAGCGGGCTGAAGCGGCTGGCCTTACCTGGAGATTTGTTGGAGGCGCGACCAAAGCAGTTGCGGTTTCTGGTGTTCAACACGGTGCGGGAAGTCATCCATCATGCGGGACGATCGCTGCTACGGCTCACCTCAGCAACGCAGCAGACCTCTTAGCCCTGGCACAAAGCAAAATCCCGGCACTCAGCCCGACTTAGCCGGAGAATAGGGTACCAGGTCGCTCTGGCGATGGCTGACGACTGAAACAACTATGCGCGGCCGGGCTCATGCGCTCCCGACATGGCGCTTTGTAAGAATCGATTCATACAGTCGGATATGCTGGTCTGCGATGTCAGGCCATGAGAATGAGGCAGCATATCGCGCCCCCTGCTCGACAAGCGTCGTCCGGCGCAAACCGTCCTTGCGCAGCGCTTCAAAAATCGCCACGGCCTCAATGGGAGATGCCGCAAATTCAACCACATGATCGAGCGCCGATGGCGTCTGCACTCCCCGCGTCGTCACCGTCGCAACCCCGTTGGTCAACAAGGCCAGCAACGAACCCCGCCGCTCTGACGCGCCATCCGGAAAGGGCCCGTACGCTATAGCCGCATTGGCCATGCGATTTGCCGCCTCCTGATCGGACAAGCCGAGATCCCAGACGACAGGAAGATCCGCGCTTGCTCGCCGAAGCATCTCAAGATATGTCTCATGCTCCTTGAGCGCCAGTCCGACAATCCGAACCATCATTCCAGGGATGCGTTGTTTCAGGATGCGAGCCGCATCCAACACCTGTTCCAATCCCTTCGCCGGCCTGATCAGCCCAAAGTAGACGATCTCATCGAGCCGTCGCTCGCCATCCACCCGACCAACAGGCATATTACTACCGATTGGAACAATGCTCGAACGTTGCCGCACCCAAGGTGCAATTCTGCATACATAGTCTCTCTCAAAACGGTTCGTAAAGATGATGTGTCGGCTGAGTAACAGCGGAAGAAGGGAAAGTCGGCGCAAAAGATGAGTCTGACTTGCTTCATGCAGTGTCACCACACCCCGTGCCACCAGAGCAATCAGTTGTGGCCCAAGCTTTCGCCCATACCCGACCGTCGGATATTGGAGATGCACAATATCCGCGCCACAGGCATTGATCCGTTTCAACACAGCAGGAGCGTCGCTCAGCCTCCACCCACTTCCAGTAATAACCTCGACCGAATGGCCGAAATTCTCCAGTGACCCGACCAGCCGTTCCGTGTAGTCTCCTGCGCCGCACACGTTCGGTGGATAAGACCCCGTAATCATCGCGATTTTCATGGAACGAGAGGGTCAAGAACCTTGTTGCCAGCGCGTTATTTTACCGTTGAGGTCCACAAACGCCTTTTCCCTGCCAGATATCGGTAACCGTCCGCAATGGCGCCGCTGACACCTGCACCTGTCACACGATACAACAGTGCATGGATGATCGCCCGCAGCCAGGCCATATACGATTTGATCGGAGGCTTCACACCATTGCGTTCCATCGCTCGTTTAATCTCGCGGATCATGACCACCTTGCTGGAAGGGATTGAACTGATACCGCCGTGCTGCATAGCTGCTACCCGACACGGCACATACTCTGCCTGCCCACCCAGCAACTCCCGCAACAGCAAGTCGTAATCGCCCGCAATACGGAAAGACTCGTCAAACTTCCCTCGTACCTCAAACAGGCTTCGATGGTGAAACATAGCCTGATGAATATTGAGCATATCCCCCACAAGTAATGCGGCATGCAACGTCGGCCAAGGTCCGCCAAGGATATCCAGCACCGCTCCGGATTTATTTACCCGCACGACTTGCCCGTACACCACACGTACAGCAGGAAACGCACGGGAAAGGTGCGGGGCCATTTGTTCTAAGACATGCTCGTCCCACAAATAATCGTCCGCTCCGAGGAAGCATACCCAGTCGCCATGACTCTGCCCCAGGGCCTTGTTCCAAGCATGATAGATTCCGCGGTCGGGTTCCGAAATCCAATAGTCAATCTTCTGGCTGTTTTGTTTCAAGATCTCGACCGTCCCATCGTTCGAACCACCATCGATCACGAGCAGCTCTTTGTGGGGATAAATTTGCCAGGCGACGCTGTCGATGCAACGCTGCAACGTGGCCTTGCTCTGATATGTCGCAATAATGATTGATATCAAAGGAGAAATAACGCGTGCATCCACATTGCACAATTGATCTCGCATGGAAGTTACCGGGTTGGCAGGAAACATGTAGTGACCAGCTATGATTCTGGCACAACACTCTAATGTGCTTCTACATTCGTTCTGTCAGTATGGATGACCTTATTGTAACGAGCATTACTACTTCTTGCATGGCATTGAGATGAGAGAAATTTGAGCGAGGTCAAACTAGCATGTAGAATTGTAGCCATTTCCCCCTGTTATCCGATCTGGGATCTCACCTCTACCCATCTCTATCTTTCACACCTTTCAGCACATCTTCGTACAATGCCATGTACCGATCACCCATCACAGTCAAACTGTATTCTGACACCGCCTTTTCCCTTGCGGCCCGCCTGAGTTGATCTTGCTGGGGATGTCTTGTTAACCACCGTATCCCTTCGGCTAAATCATTGGTATCAAATGGTCGAGAAAGCCAACCATTTCTTTGGTGTTCGATCATGTCAGGTAATCCATTTACTGCGAAGGCAGCGCATGGCGTCCCACAGGCAAGGGCCTCTGCAACGGTGTTGGGGAGATTGTCTTCACGAGACGGACACACAAACACATCGGCAGCGGAGTACACCATAGCCAGACTCATATCGTCGGCCAAGTTGCCTAATCGTCGCACGGTGATATGTGCGGAATTTTCCAGGGGCAATATTCCTTCACCGAATAAAAGTAACGTACAGGGTTGGTCAAACCGCTTCAGCGCGTCGCACAACAAATCCCCACCTTTACGTGGGTCTGTCAGCCATTGCGCTCCGAAAAGTATGACTGCCCGATCCTGTGGCAAACTAAAATATTGGCGAGCCGCCTGATGATCAACTGGTCTAAACACATCCGTATCGAGTCCGTTAGGAATCACTTCGACCCGTTTGCCTGCAAACAGGCTGCTCTGTTTAGCCATCTCAGCCAACCAGAAACTTGGCGTGACGACAGTCATATCAAGATTTCCGAATATCTTGGCCTTACGGCGCATCAGGCCGTGAGAATAGTCATTCTTCCTTTGGCTGTTCAGCTGTGGGCAATATCCGCATTGCTTCTTGTATCCTTCACAGTCCTGCGTGTAATGACATCCGCCGGTAAAAGCCCACGTGTCGTGTAGCGTCCATAGGACTGGGCATCGCAATCGGGCTAGTTCCTCCACTCGCAGCAAACCGGCACCGACCCAATGCAAATGCAGGAGTCTTGGTCGGAAACGATTAAGAGGCGTGCGCAATGGATTCGACCAAAAGGCCGGTGAGAATGTGACCCGCCGGCGTTTCGGATAGAGCAACAGCGGAATTCGGTCGAGACCGGCAAGCCATTGAGTCAATATCCCCATGGTAGATGTACGCAAGTGTCCCGTCACGTTGGAGTCACGGTCTTCTTTGGTCAGCGTCAGATAGTGTGCTGAATGGTACCGACTGCGGATTCCAGAAAAGATACGAAAGGCAGCTCGGGCCGCTCCACCAGTCTTGTGTGAGGTATTGAATACAAGAATATCGACGTCTCGAACTGGGGGATTGAGACGGTTCTTGATTTTGGCAGCAAGATACCTTGTCTTGTTATAGAGCCTAGCCGCTTGGCTTCTTGCCTTGCGGATAGCGACCGCGGGGGAAGACGGTTCCGGCGGTGAAAAGGCCTGATGAAATCTTGTGGCAATCCTAGGATCAATATAGTCGGCAGGACAAAAAGAACGAGGCATCCATGTTTCATCGAGTCTTTTATGATCACGCCGTGGGTCGACCCGGCAATGACTGCCCGTATTGTCAAGTCCGATATTTTTTATGAGTGTCTTGACCGGGTAGATGCAATGCGTATTGCTAGCATGGTGCGCGTAACAGAAACGTATAGCCCATGAATCAATCCGGCCTTCATGCTGCAGCCTGAGCAGCTCTGTCATGTCAGGACCGCCTCTATTAAAAGCTTCCTGTGCGGCCGGGTCCCGCATAAGCGCACTGTAATAGTCCATGTCCCAATTCACTTGCTTCCAGCGATCAGCCCACGTTGCCCACCCCCAAGAACAGCATCGGAAAGAGGCATAGGTATCCCAAGGATAGTCACTGGGGATGGGCATGGTTTTCGTCGGAAAGTTGTAACCGCCGATAGAAAATGCCTTGGGATCATTCTTGTAGTGAATGAGAGCCGCGTTCATGTATTCGAGAAAGTGCGGCGAGGTCACCAGGTCATCTTCAACCACGATAATGCTTGCGTGTGTTCTGAGAATATCCGTCACGCCGGTTGTGATGGAATTGGCAAGGCCAACGTTACGCTCGCGCTCGATTATCCGCACCGAGGCAAAACCGGACACTTGGCGCGCCAGTCTTCTAACGGCTTCCACCGCCAGCCGATCCTCCTCTTTCTTAGGACCATCGCAGTAAATGACGAGGTCGGTCGCGCTGGCTAACGTGTTTTGCCCCAAAGCGCTCAGAGTCGCTTTTGTGTGTTCTGGACGCTTATAGGCAAACAATGCGACTGGAGTATACACGTGCTATTTGAGCTCTTGGGTATGTGGATTACGGGGCAGATCAATGACCTCCCATCCACGCCGAGTGAAGATTTCTTTGTCTTCGGCATCCATGGGACAGATGAAAAATCCGATCATGAGCATGTTGTAGTTACCCAATCCCTCACGGCACAGTCTATCTTTTTCCTGGATCGTGCTTACAATTTTTCGAAATACAGCAGACCGCTCCAGATCCGCCGGTTCAAATTCACACCCCTTCACGTAGTGGTCGTTAAGACCCTTAATTGCCAACTGCGGCAAATTAAGGCCGTATGCTACTTTCTGGGCCTCCCGTCTTGAGATGGTGTACGCATAATTACCGCTTTCCTCCCAAGAAGGAGGATTAAAGATCAGTTGTGGCACTGCTGACCGCCGCCCTAACATAAGGTTGAGTGCGGCTCTCAGTGAGTTCGAAGAAACCGGTCCTACAGTGTACGTGTCGTTTGGTTCTATGAGAAATGTAGCTCGCTTGGCCACACGAAGCATCTCATAAAGAGCCACGTAGGGACGCGGGAAATGGTGAAACGACTCCTTACAGAAAACATAATCAAATTGTTGATCCTTAAAACTTAGCTGTTCGGCATTCTCCACTGAGTATTCATCGATGTATCCTCGTTGCTTCGAGACCTCCAAGAGAGCGCCACCTATATCGGTTGGTAGTACGGACCCAAACCCCTTTTTCCGTATTCGTATGGAATCCAATCCCCAACGACCGTCACCTACAGTGAGCCAGGTGGCATCCGGGTGTCGATTCAGACACTCCGCACATTCGTAGGCACGGGCATGGCGCCAATAATCCGCAGTACTCTCGTCGAACCACGTAGTTGAAATCTTGATGCGTTCCTCATCGACGAGGTCTCTCTCAAAATGTCTGGCATGTTGCGCGTAGCTATTTTGGTGAAATAACATCGTCCCTTCCTCCAGGTGACAGCGCTTGACGGTTGGCATTGACGCAAGTCTCGTTCAAGAAGGTTGCGTTACTACCTTCCACAGCAATGCTCCGCATCCCTGCTTGCACGAGCATCTCAATGTGCTGTTTTATTCTCGTCTCGGCATCATCACCATCCATCGGCGTGTACGTACTGAAGCAAGGGCGAGGCATGATTCAGTCTTGAAGGCCTTACTGTACTACTTGCGTATTGGCACAATTTCTCTATCAACACTGTAGACCTATATTTATTAAAGAGCGACACCACCAAGAAGATTGCTGAATCAGCTCAGCACGATCGAGGTAGCAGCACATGGCACAATTTAATGATGGCACACCTGGCGCCAGTAACTCTGGTCCAGAGAATCGCATGGGTTCGTCTGCCAAAGAGATAACACGAGGCTATCAGTCGCTGTCCGGCAATTGATTCATGGCTAACTGTTCAAGCGGGCAGAGCATGAAAGGTCCTCACGGAATATCTGTAGCATTCCCGAAAACCATGATGCTCTATGCTTGCGAGCAATATAATGGTGAGTGACTGCGCGCAATTCTTGACTTGAAAAGCCTCTTGACTCAAGCTCACGCCTTACTTCCTGATCAAGCACCTCCTCGGGTTCTAAGACTAAGTCATTTCTTAGGACTTTAAATCCTTTGATCTTGTTGCAAGCTGAGATATACGCCGCGGAGGCTTTCATATTGAAGTTTTTGTTGTCAAACATATATACGACTACATTTTCGGCGGTTCCGTTCTTCGGATCAATGACGACGTTGTGTTCCCGTAACCACCATAACGCTTGTTCAGGACTCAAACGTAAGTGCGCCCAAGGGTAGCCGCTAAAATATTGAGGGTAATGATGTCCGTTCCTAGAATTCCAAAGTGGCGAGGAGACGCAATATATCAATCCTCCAGGCTTTGTGACACGTGCCATTTCATAAAACGCCGCTTCAATATCATAAATGTGCTCCATAGTGGCAAAGCAATATACTAAATCATATCGACCTGGTTCTAAAGGTATGGCCTCCGCTGAACTTCTGATATACCTTACATTGGGGTGCGTAAATCCCCTCCCGATTTCGGGGATGACGTCGATGCCAATAACCTCCTTCGCCCCTGAACTGACGAAATATTTGCAATCAGACCCGGTGTTACAGCCGATTACCAGGACATGCTGGCAGCGAACATCGTGGTATTTCATGGCCCGCTCAGCATGGAATTTGTTGTAATCCATCAAATATCTCCTGCGGTCAACTCTGCGACCTGGCCAGATGATTGTCCTCCCAGGGACAAATGAAACGCGCTTCATTCTGGGTTGCGCGCAACGAGTTTTACCTGAAAGTCTAGCCTTTTGTACCGACCATACAGACGAGCGATTAGGTGGAATAGATTCCAGCCAAAGGTCTTCTGAACATCCAGGAATCTCCGAGGCCACTTATGGAAAATGGGGATCACTTGCTCCACCGTATATCCAACTTCCCTGGCCAAATTCCCAAGTATTTGTGGATTCCATGTATAGAGATGGTGATTTATGTCTTCACAGTTATAGGGGGTGATATTCGCTTCGCAGGGCACGACAATCACCAACCACCCATTAGGTATAAGCTTTGCTCTCAGAGCAGCCAGTGTCTGAAACGGATCTGGCACATGTTCCAATGCATGATTGCTAATGACGACGTCTATGGAGGAATCCGCTATCGTGTCCAGTGTTTTATGACATTCAATGCCATTTTCTCTGGCACGCTGGGCTGCAGTGGGATTGACCTCCAAACCGACTCTACGGGCACAATTAAGATTTTTCAGCAGATATCCTCCACCGCACCCGAAATCCAGCACAGTGTCAGCCGGCTTTATATGAGAACCAAATTTGAACTGGTTGGCAATTCCACCGAATTCGCCAATTGTTTGCTGCCACGTGAAATAATGTTCATCATAGATTTCATTCATCATCTGAATGCTCTCATTACGAATTTCTCCAATGCGCTCGTCAGTGCCTCCTCGTTAAATTCTCCGCGGTATGCGGCAAAGCACTCCGGCGAGACCAGACTCTCTGCCAATCGCTCTATTGCACTCAACATACCTTGCACATCATCTTGGTCAACAACAACTCCAATTCCATAGCGGCGCACCCTGTCGCCCATGAGATATCCGTCACTGACCAAGATGGGCTTTTCGAAATAGGCCGCTTTACTGAGCATATTGCTGCTATTACGGAAATCACGATATACGGCAAAAAGAATGTCTGCGATTCGGATAATGGCGTTGAATTCTTTTTCGTCCGGCAAATAGTGGGTGTGGAGGAACAGATTTTCCGGGGGATGGGCAACAAGGCGTTCGAGGGCGGCGATATCCGCCGGGCTGAAGGTATGGCCATATACTTCACCTACCTGCACAAAAAACCACCGCCTTGAATCGGCCAGAGTGATTAGTTCGCTCCACCGGGCAATGTTTTTCTTTCGGACCATCGAACCGCCAAGAAAGACAATCTTGCGTCCGGCGGCACGACACATGATTTCTTCAGCCAGATAACATGGATGTTCCGATAATTCCTCATTCGTGATGTCAGGAATGTACTGAAAATATTTGTCCGGGAGGCTCGTACTATAGGCCTGACAGACAGCCTCATCGAGGAAACACACGCCGCGTAACGATGGGAGTGAGTAATACCCTTCCTGCGGAGGTGGATCTGCGGGAGCGAAGCGAACCCCCCCCCACGGAAGGCGACACCTCAAGGCAAACTGCCGCCATCCCTCCACACCAGTTTTGTACATATCCAGATACATATTCAAGAGGCAATCCGGACGCCATGGGGTTTTCTTAAGAGCTGCATTAATATGGTAGGCCATATCCACTGGCTCCAAGTAGTGGCATTCTGCTGGATCACCGCTCTCTTGGGGAAATAGAATGTGAACCAAGCGCGATAGTCTAAATAACGGCGGAACGATAATCTGGAACACGCGCTTCTTAATACGGGTGCGAGCAGGCATTTGGGGAGTAACGCGACTTTCCGGATACTGATCAGCATAGCTTTTCCCGTAAGAAAGCCACCAATGCCACAACCGCTGTAAACGGTGTAGCTTGCGTGGTGTGTTCCAATCCAAGATGTGAAGCATGGGATGGTCTACCAGTTTTCTCTGAGCCAACCGCGATTCAAGGGCCTTTCGGTCAGGAGTGAGTACAATGATTCGATATCCGCGCTCCAACAGAAGACCGACGAACAACGCATTCCATGAGTCCAAATGCCCGTGCCCAGAAATTGGATTATAAATAAGAACACATGGTTGCGAGCGCTTCACGTTCCTACGACCTCGCACAACCACATTTCCAAGAGGACCAGTTTGTACAAAAAGAACAACCCAGGCCACCCTTGCTTTGGCATGTCCTGCAAAATTGAGTCTAGTTTCTTGTCATTAAGAACGCCCGCATCAATAAGATTTCCGTTACAGAGACTGTTTCCATAGCGCGTAGTGACACCAAAGAGCCACTCCCGCACTGGAGGCTGAAAACCAGCTTTGGGTCGAGCACACACTTCTTCTGGGAGAATGCCCTTCAGAGCCGCACGCAGCCAGGCTTTCTGCCCGAATGTGTGATCTGGATGTTTACTACGCATTGCCATCACAATCTCAATAAGTTCCACATCAAGGAATGGTAAACGTGTTTCCACACCCACACCCATACTTACACGATCTCCTATAGAGAGACAATTGGATACAAGCCAGGTGTCAAAAAGCATACGGATAACGGCTGCTGGCATTTGCTCTACCTTACGTGAACCAACATCCGTTGGCCTGAACGGATTCTCTGCACTGACCGAGCGCATGGCCGTACCATAGACGGCCCGCTTGATACGAAAAGCATCGTTAAAGTTTGGCTCAGCGCCGTAAAAGTGCAGCTGTTGTATCGACCAGGGTAAGGACGCCAGCGTCTGGTTGATGCCCACGGTCTTTGTAACCCAAGGGTAACCCCAGAAGAGCTCATCTCCTCCGATACCTGCAAGCAACACTTTTATGCCCATATCTCTAGCAGCTTTTGGCACCGAGTAATGGCCAAAGGCAGCAGGGTCTGCTATCGGTTCGTCCATGATCTGGACCAGCCTGGGGAAAAACTCGACGAAACTATCCACCGGCAGCTCCACCTCGTGAAAGATCATGCCGAGGTGCTTGGCTAGGCTCCGTGCTTGCTCGCGCTCATCATAATGAGGGCGACCAGGATAGCCGACAGAAAATGCATGTATAATTTCGGAAGAATGTTTTTGCGCCAGAGTTGCAATGGCCCCAGAGTCAATCCCGCCGGAAAGCGCAACTCCCACAGGCACATCGGAACGCAGAGTCAACTTTACGGCCTCTTCCAGGCCCTCACGAATGCAGCTCAGAATACCGGGAATATCCGTCGGCAAGCCGGTAATTTTCCCTGGCTCTTCGACACTCCAATAGCGCACCGGTTCGGCAAACCAGTTGTCGAGCGACAACATGAGCGTATGAGCAGCCGGAAGCTTCTGCACACCTTGGAGCAGGGTAAACGGCTCAGGGACATACTGGTAGTGAAGGTACATGTCCACAACCGACAGATCAAGCGCCGGGTGGGATGTCAGAAGCGGCAGGAGTCCCTTTAGTTCCGACGCAAAGGAAAGACATTGACCATCCCTGTAATAGAAAAGAGGTTTTTCTCCGCAACGATCGCGGGCCAGGAAAAGGCTTTTCTCTCTTTCGTCCCACAATGCAAATGCGAACATTCCGCTGAAATGTGAAACGCACTCCCGCCCCCAAACCTTGTACGCCGCCAGGAGAACCTCCGTATCAGACCTACTGACAAACCGTTCGCCCTTAGCTTCGAGTTCGGTTCGAAGTTCGAGATAGTTATAGATCTCGCCGTTGTACGTGACGACATAGCGACCACTATCGAAAGTCATGGGCTGATGCCCACCTTCGGTCAAATCAATGATGGCGAGCCGAGTATGTCCAAACTGGATGTGAGGATCGGTGTACACACCAGATCCATCAGGGCCACGATGGGCCAACGTGGCTAAGTCCTTCTTAGAAAAAGGTGATCGGTGAGCCGGTTGTCGATAGAAGCGCCCGAGAATGCCGCACATATGGGTCGTTACTCTTTAGGGCCAGGCCTGGAGAGGGGTGGAACCTCCGGTGAAGGCTTACTCAACGGTCATCCGGCGAGTTGTTCCAAAGTTTCTTGCTTCACGTAGATTTCGTAATCCGCCCGTTCGAGGCACTTTTTATATCGCGCACGCACATATCGCACAACGGGATCATCCTCCGGATACCGCAACCCCGGATCGTCCGGACGCGGGATCCGCTTGAGCCTCACCACGAGATCCGGCTGGATCCCAGAGCGCGCATAGTATTTTTCGTTGATTGTCCGATCCACGGTCGGATACGCGCTACTAGGATTTAGCCAGACCGTCGGCGTCGCAGGGCGCAGCGTGCTCATCAGATAGCCGGCGGGAAAATCATCAAAAAATAGGATTTTGTCGCTTTTCTTTGCGATGGCGCCAATATCAGAGGAAAGCTCCCTCAAGAATTTATCCCTTGTTTTTGTTGTAAAGATACCCTTGTAAGGGCCTGACCGGATTTTGGTATCCAAATCTCCGATAGGCTCATCCCTGTAGAGCCCAACAAATTGATTGGCCAAGAACACACACAGGACTAGCACAATAACTAAGCCACCACGTGTCGCATCTTGGGGAGGACGCTCCAAAGCACCCGCATTCCGCCAGCTGAGACTCGATGCCAGCAGTGCCAGACTGACAATTGCCGCAGGCAGCATACCAATCGCAGCCATTCTCGCGCCATTACCGCTCGACCAACAAACAACAAGCCCAGCGATAAATGATGGAATCCAGGCGAGTCTAAAAAGATCCCGAGCTGCTGTCCTATTCCATAATAGGCACACCAATACTGGAGCCATCAGTCCAATATTTATGACGAGATATAGGGTTTCTACAGGAAGAGCATTGAGCGTCCAGAGACTTGCGGTCGTTATTAACCCAATAGGAATGATTAATACCGACATGAACAACAGGTGATTCGCCCAAACAGTATCCTTCCGCCGGAGAACCAAGATACCAATGAAACCCAAAACAACAGCACTTTTGTGAGGAAAGTTATCCCAGATCGTCCATGTGCCATTTACGAACTTTTCTATGCCTCCGCCTTGTGCTCCAATTGAGAGTACATACGCCATTGCAGTCTCTACGTTTTGGTATCCGGCGCGAAGCAACATTACACATGGAACAACTCCTACTAGCAACCCTCCGATGTAGAAACAGAAAGCATGACGAACTCGCACCTTATCTGGACACCACATTGTCGTGATCACCACCGAAAATACACTGGGGATTATGAGTGTGGGATATGAGATCACTGCTAGACCATGTGCCACCCCCGCCATTAAGGGTAACCGGCCATCCTGTGGATTTCTGACGCTCCACAGAGCCAGAAAACAACCGACAGTGAAAAAACCGCTTCCCAGTGTTATGTAACTGATGCTATGCAACCCGAGTGGGGTAAAGACGACGGCCATGAGTGCGCAAAGCAGGGAAAATTGCCAGGGCAGACATCGGCGCAACGCCAGAAAAATGATCGTCGCCACGAGAACGGAAAAGCCGAGATGCAGGTAGCGCACAAACA
The DNA here is from genome assembly GCA_029865225.1 of Nitrospira sp. Classification (GTDB taxonomy): domain Bacteria; phylum Nitrospirota; class Nitrospiria; order Nitrospirales; family Nitrospiraceae; genus Nitrospira_D. Next base: position 21,328 of record JAOUHJ010000031.1, on the reverse strand, counting down.
AAACAAGTCCATCCGGCTGCCCGCCGTTCACCAACAGAAACGCAGAAACAAACGGCACGAGAAGAACTCCGGAGATTTGAGCGAGATTGTACTCATCGACAAACGGCTGGTCGCCCATTGCGAATCGATAGGCGAGCGCGACGTAGAATGACTCATCGGTAAAATCAATTCCATAGTGAAGTCGTTTGATAAGGAGAAGCAGGCAGAGCGGTGGCAACAGGAGCGCTAACCAAGCATCCTTGAGCCACCTATATGCGTCTTTTAACACTCCCATGCGCCTATCAGAAGAAGGGACTATCGTGTTCGGTGAGAAGTCCCCTACCGCTTCCACTGGCAAGGAATGAGTGAATTTCGTCTCCCCATCTGCGGGCACGCAGAACTGCGCCGGCAGGCTTCAACTTCGGCATGCTTGGACAACATGATGCCGGGTCCTCGGGGTCACCTAACGTTCGCTCGTGGGCATAGACTTCACCGCGCCTACCGCCCTTCGACATGCTGATCAACGGCAGTCCAAAGAAGTCTTACACGATGAGGCGCAGACACGCTCCACGGCAGTCACCACATAATCGATCTGTTCGCGGGAAATACCGATCCACAACGGCAGTCGGAGAATTCTTGCTGCAACAGATGTGGTTGTGCTCATGCTTCCGTGAATTCGCGCATACTTGAGCCCGCCTGGAGAATTGTGCAGCGGGAGGTAATGGAAAACCGCGTTTACCCCATCATTCCTCAAGCTAGCAAGGACTAAGTCACGCGTCACTTCGTCCGGCAACAACACATAGTACATGTGAGCGTTATGCTGGCAATCAGGGGGAACAACGGGGCGACGTAACACCCCCTCCTCCTCCAGTGAGGCCAGCCGTTCATGATAGTACCGCCAACTCTCTAGGCGCTGCCGCTTGATTGTGTCGGCTTCTTCAAGCTGAGCCCACAAGAACGCGGCGATGAGTTCCCCGGGAAGGAAAGAGGACCCCGCTTCTTGCCATGTATATTTGTCGACTTCGCCTCGAAAGAATCGGCTGCGATCCGTCCCTTTCTCGCGAATAATCTCGGCTCGACAGACAAGCGCTGGATCGTTCACAAGAAGACTTCCACCCTCGCCGGAAATCACATTCTTGGTCTCATGGAAACTGTATGCTCCCAAGTCGCCGATACTTCCCAGGGGACGTCCTTTGTAGCTCGCAGTCATTCCCTGGGCGGCATCCTCAACCACACTCAGCCCGTGAGCACACGCAATCGCCATAATCGTGTCCATCTCACAGGCCACGCCGGCGTAGTGCACCGGCACGATCGCACGCGTGCGCCGGGTAATTGCCGACTCGACGAGGCGCTCATCAAGATTCAAGGTATCTTCCCGAATATCAACGAACACCGGGATGGCCCCCCTCAACACGAACGCATTCGCCGTCGATACGAACGTGAATGACGGCATGATCACTTCATCACCGCTCTGGATGTCCAGCAACAACGCCGCCATTTCCAACGCCGCAGTGCATGAATGCGTGAGCAATGCCTTGGGCGAGCTGGTCCGCTTCTCCAGCCAACCATGGCAACGCTTCGTAAATGGGCCGTCTCCTGCCAACATGCCGTGGAAATGTGCCTCCGCGATATATGTCAGCTCTCTGCCCGTCATGTAGGGTTTATTGAAGGGAATGATCATTTCGTACACTCCATGATGCAATGGGTATAGGGGATCCAGCGTTGATGGCGCACGATCACACGGGGAGAACGAAAAACGGCGCCGGCAAGGTTGGCATATTCGGTCCGAATTCGAACATGTTGCCCCCGATCATTCTTGGCCAGAAACCTGGCAATAGGATTCTGACCGTCCTCTAAACACGGATCGATCGTTAGAAGACGCCCACCCGAAGTGAGCGCCTTTGAAGCGAGACGCAACATGTGCAACACGGATTCGTCATCCAGATGATGCAACACTCCCAACCCCAACGCGATATCGAACGGCGGCCACTTCTCAATGTCTGTCTCTGTCAGCTCTTGGCAGTAGAAGCGTCCTCGTTCACCGAAACGGGCTTTGGCACGTTGTATGTACGCACTGCTAACATCGAACCCCCAATAGTCCACATCCGGCAGGTAGGCCACAATATCTGCCGGTCCACACCCGATGTCGAGAACCCTGCATCCTGCATTCGGCCGAATAAATTCGCTCACAAATCTGGTTCGCGCTTGATGGGCCCCCATCAAGCGCTGAAAGGCGGAATAAATGAGAGGATGAGACAATATAGCCCGCAGCCCATGAGTAACCTGCGCCATTACACCGCTTTCGCCGCTGCATCCTTGGTCATCACACAATCGATGATCGGCTGAAACATCGCAGGAACCGATGCAGTCAAGTAATGCAAGCGCAGACGGACCAATCCTGAGATCCCAGTACGCACCCATTTGGACCGGCGGGAGGCGAACTCTTCATCCAGCACCATTCGCTCGAGGGTGGAGGCCAGCAAGGTCCTCTTAAAACTGACCTTCAATCCGGGCAGGCGCTTGGCTAATGCGCTTACCGTCCTGACATCAATCCAGTTTATCGATTTCCAAGTTCCCATGGGATCCGGTATGTTCTTGGTGAAAATTCGCTTCCTAAAGAGCCTTTCGGTGAGTCCCTTGGAAAACAGCGTCGGAATGTTGAAGTGTGGTTCGTAGGGGAATAAGTAGTTGGGGCAGGTAAACCGATAGTGCGTACCTGGCTTGAGACCGACGCCTATACTGGCAAGAGTAGCCCCAATATCTTTAACATGCTCCATTACATTGATGGAAAAAGCAAAGTCGAAGCAGTTTCGCTCGGACAATCTCTCGGCGGGTATATCGAGCACTATGGGTAGACAGCCAAGGCATTGGGCTCGCTCTAGGATCAGCCTTCTCATCCGATTGAAATGCGAAAACCCGCTTCCGGTAGGCTCCACCGCAGTTACCTGGTACCCCTCTCGCACCAATTGACAACTGAGTAAAAAACAACCTGCCCCAACTTCGAGCAAAGTCGCTCCACGGGGCAAACACAGTAGATCGGTTGCAATATACTGCCGACCAAATCGCGCTTCTCCCGCATAAGTCGCAAAGAGACTCAACAAGTCAGGAGCCTGCTTGACCACACAAGCCTCAACATCCGCGATCCATTCATCCATGTCATCCATAAAAGACAGAATATGGAAGTCTTCCCCGAAGCGTGTGGTTCTGCCTACTCCCCCTGCCACAGCTTCTGTCATTTTCCTGCCTCCGATTTCAGGGATTCGCCGTCTCAACGGCCATTCCACTCAACGCAAGTTTGGATATTCAAATCGAAGAAGATAGCAGGATGCACCCTTGGCATCGCACTGAACGGAAAAGCTTCCTCATTCGCAACACGCATCCTCACGTCATCAGATACTGCTAAGAAACCAGCTATCTATCGAGCACCGCAAGTCCAAAGCCACTTTGTCCATACCCGTTGCCGTTGTACAGTAGATACCGTTGGCCTTTGTGGTCGAAGACAAATGGGTATTCCACCATCTCCGAATCCCACCCCGAATCAGAAAGACCGAGACCTACTTCATCAAGCCGCAGTTCCCATCGGTCTCCTGATGGGCTCCAAGCATACCCAATTCTGTAGGTTTCACCCGGCCTGCCGCTCCGATAGGAAAACCACATGTGGTAACCATCCGAATCTACAATCACTGTCGGACGAGAAAATGCCTGTGCGACACCTACCTCGTACGGCACAGCCAGTCCACGCCTGATCCATGTATCCCCATCAACCGACTCCGCGGAATTGATGACATGAGCCATCTCGCCATTTCCGGCATCCCATGTGATTGTTGAGCCATACCACATGACATAGCCTCCGCGTTTCGGCAAAACCCACGGATACGACAGGCTAATCTGATCGACAGCGTCAAGACTCATGAGTGGAGCACCATCATCAAACGACAAGGAAAAATCGTCATGAAGCCGCAGTCTTCCTATCTGACCATACCAATGTGCACCAAGCGGGCGCCGCCACCCCATAAAAAGGAGATATCGACGCCCGTTCACCTCATAACTGCTCCCGAGACTAACACCATGAGATGAACAACTCTCTTCAAGTCCATGCTCAAATACGGGAGCGTGGTGAATGTATGTGACCATGCGTTTGACAATGTCGATGTCAACACAACCAACCGACGAACGGTTCTCGGTATCACGGCTGCTGAAAAAGATTCGGTAGATGTCACCGTCCAACTGTATGGGCAAGGGATTGGCTGCATGGCTGCGCAACTTTGGGTGGATTGGGAGAGGATCGTAGAGTCGGCCAAGCTTCTTCCAGCGTTTCACGGAGGGCACTAAATCTTTCTTAGTTTGGTGCTCGGCACCTTCGAACGCTCGGTGGCTTCTCCGATATACACGCCCTCCGGAGCGGCGTCCGCAAGCAACATCGTCCCCGCTCCAACCACGCACTTCTCGCCGACGGTGATGTGATCCCTCAAGGTCGCATTGACGCCGACAAAACACGACTCGCCGATCTCGACCCCTCCGGATACCACAACGTGCGACGCGATAAAACAGTGGTCTCGGATGATGGAGTGATGACCGATATGATTCCCGCTCCACAACGTCACGTTGCTTCCGATTACTGCAAACGGCTGGATCGTATTGTCCTCCAGAATAAAGCAATTGTCCCCGATCCGTCCCTCGTTCAGCACGGTCGCGTGAGAGCTGACATAACTAGCCATTCGGTAGCCCAGTGCCTTGGTCGCCAAGTACTTGCTCTTGCGAACCTCATTGAGCTTTGAATAGCTCAACGCGACGAACATGGCATACGCATCCACTGGGTACCTGGTCGCCACTTCTTCAAAGGGCACTACCGGCAGGCCGCAGCACGTCGCCTCCCTCAAGTACCCGGCATCGACCGTGAATCCCACCGGCTTATAACTGGAATCGTTGGAAAAGTAGAACTGTGCGAGCTGCGCGATATCCCCGGCACCAAAAATGACCAATGGCGTCTTCACAACACCTTCCTTACGAGAACGGCAAACTCATAGAGCCCGTAATCATGGAGCAGCGTCACGTGGCGAGAATAGCGCCGCTTGCAGAGATCAAACACGTGACAGGGATCCGCATAGTAAAGATAGTCTTTCCGCTTGTCGGCATCCGAATACGAGGTGAGGCAGTTAAAGGCAAACCCCTTTAGGCTCGTCCGATCCAGCACATTGAGAGTCGACTCCACGTGACCGCGCCACTCGGCGTCCCCGTGCCCGAGCCGTACGTTGAAGAGGCCGCTGGCGATGCCGTAGTCCGCGATCCCGTCAGGTTCAGCCGCCGTCAGGAATTGCGCATTGCGCTTGGCTGCGTAACGTTGTGCAGCGACACGGACCATGTCAGCCGAGACGTCATAGCCGCGATAGTCGAACTCCTGGAACCGCGATGCCAAATACTCGTACAAGGCGCCGTACCCGCAACCGAGATCATTGACGGAAAACCTGGTCACCGAATCGATCAGTTTCGTCAGCTGACTGAACCGAAGCACTTGACTCTCTTCGCTGTTCCAGTCGACTCCGCGAGGCGTTTCTCCATGTTCAACCAACTTGGCCGAGTAGTACTGGGCCACGCCTTCCAGCAGCTCAGCTTTCTTTTTTTCCATAGACCTGTCGGACGATACTGTAAGGCCGACGCTTGGTCTCCGAGAACATCTTGGAGAGGTAGACCCCGATGATGCCGATGAAGGAAATGATCAGTCCGCCAAGAAGCCAGATCGACGCTATCACCGATGTCCACCCGCTGAGGGGCCTCGCCAAGAACAGCCAATTGACGATCAGGTACAGCGTTCCCACGCCTGCCAAGAGAGAAATACAGATCCCGAAATAGAAAATCGTCACCAAAGGCGCGCTGCTGAAGGACGTCACGGAATTGACCAACAGCCCCAATTTTCGGCGAAACGTGTAAGTCGTTTCGCTCGTACTCTTCTTGGTAACTGCATGCGCTCGCTGATCGAATCCGGTAATGTGCCAGAGCCCAGCCAAGAAGACCTCCCGTTCGTCATGACGCAACAGCGCCTCCACATATCGGCGCGTCATCAGTCGGGCCGTGACCACGTTCTTCGGGAGCGCCAATCCAGTCAAGGCGCGAAACAGGGCATAAAACCATTCTCCGGACCACCGCTCAAACCGATTTCCCTTCCGCTGCTCCTGGACGCCGTAGACCACGTCACACCCCTCCCTGTCCATACGTTCCGTAAAGCTAAGGAGCCATTCCGGTTCTTCCTCAAGATCGCTGTCGATCAGAAACACCCGCTCGCCGCTGGCGTGCGCCAAGCCGGTCATCATCGCCTTGTGGTGGCCGAAATTCCGGGAGAGATCGACGACGATGAGTTGGGGATGACTTTGACGCAACCGCACCGCCACCTGCAGGCTGTCATCGGGCGATCCGTCGTTGACGAGCACGATCTCATGCGCATCCCCGACCAAGGACACGGCAACTTTTTCCGTCCGGCGACAGAACTCTTCGATATACGAAGCGGACCGATACAGCGTCGCGACGACGGACAGTTTCATGTGCGCGCATGCTTCATGTATCTGGACGCGTCTTTTCCACAGTTGAACAGCAGATCCATCACCGTCACACCGTGGGTGAACGAGCTCCACAGCTGAGGATATTCAGGATAGTCTTGATAATCGAACCAGGTAAGGGCGATGCTTCGTTCGGCGAAGATGCGCGCATTCAAATAACCTTTAGCCGCTGGCCCCGAGAGATACTCGGTGCCCCCTGCTTGGGCACAGAGGTCTGCTAAACGCTCCGTCTGGCCTTCGACCAGCTTATAGTCCCACGAATATGTGATCTTCGTGGCAATGCCGAGATATGTGCAGACGGCTTCGATGAGCGTGCGGTTCAGCACAGACAAGTGGGTGTAGCTCCGCTGAAGAAATAACGGCTCAAACAAGGCCGCCACTTCGTCAAAATGAGCGGCCCGACGGTAATTTCTTGAAAGCCCATCCCAGTGGCTCGCCGCCCACGCGTCGCCGTCGATTTCCGTTGAACGAATCGTTTGATGGAACTTGCCCTTGACTTTGACCGGCACAGTCAACCATTGCACCCCCTGAGGCGTTTTGATCAAATTCCGGTTGCGCCAATCTCGCCTGGTATATTGCATGTCGTCATAGAGAATGAACTCATCTACCGACGCGATCAGATCGAAGTAGCCCTTCCACGGAATGTAGTTGGACTGCACGATCGCGATACGCTTTGGCCGACTGGTGTCGCCTAGTGCTATGGACGCCCCGGGCACAGCCTGCATCTTACTTCATGAAATCGACGATAAGGGAGGTGTAGGTCATCTTCAGGTCATAAAACTGTTGCCGCAGAGGCTCTGCAATCGACGAGTAAAACCGCTCTATGACGGTCTTGTCAGACAGGTCGAGGCCGCAATTATTCTTAGCACAGCGTTGAACGGCACCCTCGTCCAACGAATACAGCTCCTGATGGAAGATCCCCTGTTCATCAAAATACTCCAAGAGCCTCATGCGATACCCGGACTTCTCAGCGATTCGAGTCATCATCTCGTAGTCGAAGAAGAGCTTGTGCTGCTCTGGCGTTTCCCATCCCCCAGGCTTGACAAGGTTGTAATAGTAACGGCTTGGATGGAACGCATCTGGCACTGCAATTCTGAAAATACCTCCTGGCTTGAGATACGTACGGGCATGCTCAAGTGCACGATACAGTTCATCGAGCGAAAGATGCTCCACCACATGTTCTGCCAGTATGTTGTCGATGCTGTTTGGATTAAAAAGGTTTCGCCAAGAAGCATCTTGAGTAATGTTCAAAATATTAATGTTGGTGGAAAGCCACCCGAGAAGCTGCTGCGGTCCAGCACCGACGATTACCTTTATTTTGCCATTTCCGACATACTTGAAATGTCCCTTGGTTGTGTTGTTAATTTCTCGTATTACATCCTGCAAGTGATCGCGACAGGCCACAGCAATCATCGTCGGACAATGATTCTTGGCCAGAGTTACCATTACATCTTGCAAGTGATCGCGGCACACCACAGTAATCATCTTTGAAAAATGATTCTTGGCTAGAGCATCAATAGCTTCACTCGGGAAGTACTTCTCTATTAGTACACCCGCGACTTTTCTCACCACTCGGTCCTTAAGGGATGGCCTTATCATGATGGCTGTCCTTCTTGGAAACGAACCATGTAAGACGCATTGAGGTGGACAGAAGCTCGGAAGTCGGCGTAAAAAAAGATGTCGGAAGGATGCGTTATCGCCAACGAGGCCATACCGTATTGATAGAACAAATGGATGCCGAGTGTCCTCTCTGTAATCGAAGGACAGAACTCATACACACCTGGTCTAAGATTTGGCTGTTCAAGATGTATATCGACCACATACTGCCCGGGTTCGAAAGAGAAGACTGAATTGTGCGCCTCATAACTATCAATAATGGCAATGGCCTTGTTGATTTCGGCATCGATTTGTACGCGAATAATTCCATTAGGAATCGGCTTCTTAACGTCAAGGTAAAGTCTAAGTACGAAGGCTTTACCATATTCGACTTGACTTACCGGCTTAAAAGAGGCGTCGAGAATTTCCAAGTTTTTCACAATAACGTCGCCTGTCCCTCCACGAGTTCCTCCGTATTCGGCCGGCAAGTCGTCTGAATTGCGACGACCATTGCCTTTCATTCTTTCTAGCATGTTGAAATGATCGTACAACCTGCACGCGTCTTCTACAGAAGTGATTCCCTCTGTTGTTCCACGTTGGAGTACAAGTGCCTTCTTACATACTGACCAAATGGCCCCTGGTGAATGGGATACGAGAAGGATCGTCGTTCCCTTTTTCTCAAGGTCACGGATACGCTCAAAGCACTTCTTTTGAAAGCTCATATCCCCCACTGCCAGAACTTCGTCCACCAGCAAAATTTCAGGTGCACTGATGACAGCAATGGCAAATCCTAGCCGTACGCTCATGCCGCTGGAGTAATTACGAACCGGCATGTCTATGAACTCATTCAGATCCGCGAAGGTGATGATTTCATCGAATTTGCTTCGAATTTCACCAGGCGTCATACCGAGCAAGGCCCCACTGATATAAATGTTCTCTCGGCCCGTAAGCATGGGAGAAAACCCAGCCCCCGCGGCAATGAGGGCGCCGACTCGGCCTCGTAGCGTCACCTTTCCCTTGTCCGGGCTGTATGTGCCGTTGAGGATCCTCAGGAGAGTGGTTTTACCCGAGCCGTTGACGCCCATAATGCCGAGTGCGTCTCCTGGGTCGAGAACAAAGTTCACATCGTTCAACGCCCAAAATTCTCCGTGACGAAGCGTTTGGTCCTTTTCTCTCCCAAGTAGCCGACGACCGCTGTCAATCAACCCATACTTGAGCGCGCTCTTGAGCGATGACCCGAATTTCTTGCTCACCCCTTCAACGACAACTGATGGCTTTTGCACTAGAGTCGCTCCGCCACCAAGTCTTCCAAGAGGTAGAAAATCCTTAACCCAATTGCTACGAGCGCCACTGTCCCCATGGCAATGATCAGATAGACGCCGGCATTGTCAGCATGTCCCAAACAAATGAGTGACCTCGGCACATCCACAAGGTAACTCATCGGATTCCAGTCTATTATGGCTTTGACGAAGGTGTTTTGAATCGTCGAATGAATATAGATCACCGGCGTCACGTACATCACTAATGCCATTAGCTGAGTAATCATGGGCGTGAGATCACGAGCAATAGAACCAAGCACAGACAGCACGAGACCTATGGAGGTCCCCAATAACACCATGGGCAGTGCCAGCAACGGGTAGGCAAGCAGCCACCATGTCGGCGTGTGACCCGTTGAAACGAAAATGATCGTCATGGTCACCATGCTGATGAGAATTCCATAAAACAGGCCTGCTAAAGAACTAAGCGCTAAGGCTACCTTGGGAATCCTGGTGCGCATGATTAAATCGGCCTGAGCTTGCAAACCTCCGCTGACGGCTCCCATCGCACCAGGAAGGCATCCCCATATGGTACTTCCCACCATCACGTAAACTGTATAGGGAATTTCACCTTCACCTGGATGGAGGACGCCGATAAAGAAAAGAAATAGAAAACTCGCAATCCCAAGCAACGGGCTGAGGAGCGCCCAAAAGTAGCCAAGGAGCTTTTGTCGGAACTGCGCAATAAAATCTCTCCAAAACAATCGCGCAATGACATGCCTCGACACAGTGATATCTGTCGCTGCCCTTTGGAGCCCCCAAATGACTCCTCCTTGGGTTTCGTTAGGTTGATAGATCGTAACTGGCATGCCATCACTGTCAACATAGCGCATATGGAAGCCCTTCTTCTCTTCAGGAAACGAGACGTTGTTCGAGGTTAAGAAACGTTTCGGTGGATCGAAGAGGCCTTTCTCCGCTCATTTGTGTAATCTTCAGACCTGCTTCGATGGCACACAATGCTATATCCCTTTCCCCGTCGCATTCTGCGTCCAGATGACAGTCACATCGAACTATCGCCCTGACTTCCCTTGACCCCAGGACAGTAGCAGACGAAGTACCGCTTCAATGCTCTATAACATCATCACATACACCACCTTCAATGGCTCTTAATCCCATCCGCCCATCAGTCTTGAAGACGGTTCAGTTTTTCGAAGGATGCGGCGACGGCCCCAACCTTTTGTTTGCTGTGCAGCTTCCGTTTTCCCACACCGCTATGACATCATTTACGTCAATTTGAACGGCGGCTGCGTGTTGAATCAGCTGCACTCCGATGACCAATCGATGTCGCTTTTCTTTCCGCAGGAGAATTCCGTGCACTCCCTGCAACGGGCCACGAACGACTTCTACATTCATGCCTTCAGGGAGATAGGGATGCGGATCATAAGGAAGGACGCTCGTCATGAGGCGGCGGAGCGCGACGATTTCTTGCTCCGGGATCGGTTCTGGCCGGCTTCCGCTACCGACGATCTCAACAACATCTTTTTTGGATCGGCGTCTTTTCCTGTTGAGAAAACCTGACAACACAGTAACCGGAAAACAGCGGGACCTCGATTTCCTTCTTCCAATCCTTCCATTGGCTAAGTCGCTTGACCGTCGGAAGTAATGGCCCTATTCCGTGCTTGTCTGATTGATCTCTAACCAGTTTTTCATGGCGGGATTTGGTTCGGAGCGCGTACCAACGGGGGAAGTTTGTTGAGCTCATAGATTTCTGTTCAACCGACGATATCCACTTGTCGGGAGAAGTCGGTGTTGTTGCATGGGCCCGCTCAGGACACAGCTTCGTCCTCTTTTCCTGACTCGCTGTCGATAGGCCTGATGGATAAGATTGGTCTGAATGGCCAAGTTGTCATAGATAAATTCAGCGGGGAGCGTGTTGTTGGCCCAAATGCCCCCGACTTTCGCCGCGACGATGATAACATACTCCGTCCTTGCCTCCTCGAACCACTGCTCAACAAGCTGGCCGTCCCGCAGATCGAGCTCTTTGCTGGTCCGAGAGAGGCGATTTATATGCCCCCTCGCTTCGAGGAGCCTGAGAACAGCCGATCCCACCATGCCTCGATGACCAGCCACATAGATGCGCGCGTCTTTCTCCATCATCCATCCCTTAGCCCATATTATTCATGCAGGCTTATCAATTACGCCGCGCCTCTCCAGTTCGCCCATCACTTGGCTCACGCACTCATCGAGCTCCAAGCGACCGGTCTCCACGCTGAGATCGTGCTGTTCCGGAACCTCGTAGGGCAATGAAATCCCCGTGAGTTCCACAATCTTCCCGGCACGGGCCCATTTGTACATTCCCTTCACATCGCGTGCTTCGCAAACTTCGATCTGCGCGTTGCAATAGATTTCCAGGAAGTCGCCGTCCTCCACCATCTCGCGCACGCGCTTCCGATCCGCGCGATAAGGAGAAATAAAGGCTGTCAGCACAATCATGCCCCCTTCCATGAAGAGTTTCGCCACTTCGCCGATGCGCCGGATATTTTCTTGCCGGTCGTGAACCGAGAACCCCAAGTCGCCGCAGAGTCCGTGGCGCACATTGTCGCCGTCTAGGACAAAAGACCGGCAGTCACGCCGGTGCAGGCAGTCTTATAACGCGTGGGCCAGCGTCGATTTACCCGACCCGTTCCGCCCAACGATGCCGACGGTCTCCCCTTTCTTGATTTCGAACGACACATCTTTGAGCGCCCAGAATTCACGATAATATTGCTTGGGCTGTTTTCTGGCCAGTCGCTGCAAACGTGGGTAGATTGATTGTTTCAACCGATCCTGCGGCTTGTTGTAGATCTGGGAGCACTTGGAAAGGCCGCTGACCTTGATGGCAATATCGTCACCGCTCATCGAGAGTCTCTGAATGTGTGTTCCCTCTCACCTTCGGGTACCGCAATGCGATCCATTACTTCAGCAAGCAACTTTTCTGTACATTCTAAGGGTGACGCGATCGATGTATTAATTGTCATGTCAGGCGTTTCTGGGGCTTCATAGAGATCGTTTACGCCTGTAAATCCTACTATGAGACCTGCCCGCGCCCGTTTATACGTCCCTTTTTGGTCTCGCGCTTCACATGTTTCAACGGGCGTGTTGACATAGACTTCTACAAAATTCTCTGCGCCGACAATCGCTCGCGCTAATTGTCGATCATCACGGTAGGGCGAGATAAAGGCCGTGATGACAATTAACCCTGCGTCGTTCATCAAGCGCGCCACTTCCGCGATACGTCTGATATTTTCAGTTCGGTCCTGATGTAAAAACCCCAAATCCTTGTTCAAGCCATGCCGGATATAATCGCCATCCAAGACATAGCAAGCATGGCCGATATCAACCAAACGACGCCCATAAAGCAAAGGCCAATGTAGATTTCCCTGATGCGCTTAAACCAGTCAGCCATACGATTATAGGCTGTTGCCCCATTAGGTGACGACGATCTTCTGGTTGGACCTGCCCATCATGCCAAACGACATGGGCCGCCTTGAAGTCGTCAGAGGACATCGGCAAACCCTTTTCGTATTTTCTGGAACCATACAAATCCAGCCCCGGAAGTCAGCATACCTGCACCCAACATCATTCCCCATTCCCCAATGCCCGGCAGCCTACCAAAGATCAACGTATTGCGGCCTTCTTCGATGATATACGTCAGTGGATTCAGATATAGCCAGGTTTGATATTGCTCCGGCAAAGCGCTAATCGGATAAAAAACCGGCGACAGAAACAGCAATACGGTGGTGACCATGCCGGTGATTTGCCCGATGTCACACACATACACACCGAGTCCTGCCAAGAACCAGGCGAAGCCCATGCTAGCAAACACCAACGGCACGAGCACACAAGGAAACAACAGCGCCGTCCACACGAGTTGCTGGTTGAGAACCAGTTGAACCAGGAGCAAGACCACGAGACTAATGGCGGTATGAAACAGCGCCGACCCCAAGCCCACGCACGGCAATATTTCCAGCGGGAAAATGACTTTCTTGACATAGTTGACGTTAGACACAATCAGGCCAGGCGCCAGGTTCAAGCATTCTGCGAACAATCCGTGGACGATCATGCCCACAAAAAGTACGATGGCAAAGACAGTTTTGCCTTCACCGCCACCAACACCCCAGCGCGCCTTGAACACGACGGAAAAGACGAATGTATAGACCAGTAGCATGAAGACGGGGTTGAAGAAAGACCAGGCGAGCCCCATGACCGAACCACGATAGCGGCCCACCACTTCGCGCTTGGTCAAGGCAAGGATCAGGTCACGGTTCCGCCAGAGACTAGCGGCGATTTCTTTGGGAGAAGTTGAAAACTGTTGCATGAGAATTCAAGCTTCATTGGGTGCCAATCTCTCGGAGAGTGAGTCGCACTTGCTGGGGTTGAGGCCTTTTCAATTCCACCGCACACGAACCAAGCAGATCGCTACGGAGAGTTCCGGGGCATTCATCCGTTACATTTACAGTTTAGATTCGACGAACCGCCCCACTGCCTGCAGGTACTCATCGGAGTCACAGAGGTGCTCTTTTATGATCCGAAACACCTCCCAGTCCCCTTTAGCCTGTATCGTCTACTGCGGAATCCGGGATTATTCATGGCGGTTCATGACGAAACAGCATCGACCACATATCTCGTGAAGCTTGCAGTTTCCTCAGTCATGGTGCGTATCGGTTCACGTTTCATGGTCTCGCTTCCGTCGGGAGCAGACTCAACACGAAATCGTAAATGGTTTTGGCGTGTTGCAAGGCTTCGTCGAATTCCTCGGCCGACGGCATCGGTTCATCCGAACCACCGCCGGGATACCGGAAGGCCGAGACGTACGGTGTCAAGACCGCCGCCACTTTCGCAAACTGCTTAAAATCGCCATCTAACTTTGCCGCTTGAGCGACCAAATCTTCAATGTCGTGCGTCTTGGGGAAGGGCTTATCTTGCGATTGCAGCCATCCTTTGATCGCCTTCTCCGCCGCCTGCTGGCAGTGATAGATTGCCGTGTCAAGCAGAGGTTCTTTCCCTGCCGCCAACGTGTGCGCAGCCTGCAAATCGTGGCAGGCGCGGGTCAGCCAGTCGCGAACGAGTTCGCACGCGGCCTCATCCATACAGTTTGCGACCCTTGGCGAGCACTTGGTGAAACAAGGAAGCCCGCAAGTGTTTATAGCGGTCAACTTGAGCGCGCGTGGGAACGAGCACGTCCTTGGGAAAACCCAAACCGCTCAAACAGCGGTGCGCCCGTTGCATACGCCGAATGGCCTTTTCAGCGCTGTCGCGGACAATGACCATCAAATCCACATCACTGTCGTCAGTGGGCACGCCCCAAGCATGTGAGCCAAACAGATAAATCTCATCCGGCTGGAACTCGGCTTTCAGCCGCTCCACGACTGTCTCCAACAAGCCTGAGGGGATTGTCTTCACGGCTTTCAGACTAGCATGAGCCGATGTCGTTGAGAAGTCATTCGTTAGAGCGTTGAACGAACCCGCCGCCATATCAACGACTTCTTGAAGGACACTATGAACCGAGGCTTTTTCAATTCCACTGCGGAAGAAACAAATGGATCACTCCGGAGAGATACGGGGACATTCGACTGTGACATATACAACGTCGGGGACGGCAGCGCGAGTTGCCATTTTCAAAGTAGTTTTTCTTGGAGCACCCGTAGCAGATATTGCCCGTAACCGTTTTTGGTCAATGGCTGTGCGAGCTTTTCCAGTTGGGCGGCATTGATCCACTGTTGTCTGAAGGCGATTTCTTCCGGGCACGCCACCTTTAAGCCTTGCCTGTTTTCTAGCGTGGCGATGAACTGGCTGGCATCGAGGAGCGATTCATGGGTACCGGTATCCAGCCAGGCATAGCCTCGACCCATGACTTCGACGTTCAACCGGCCTTGCTCCAGATAGATGCGGTTCAGGTCCGTAATTTCCAGCTCACCGCGTAGGGAGGGCTTCAGGCTTTTGGCCCGATCAACCACCTGCTGATCGTAGAAATACAGACCGGTGACGGCATAGCTGGATTTCGGTTGTTTGGGCTTTTCTTCCAACGATCTCACTTTGCCGCCTGAGTCGAAATCGACGACACCGTAGCGTTCGGGGTCCTGTACATGGTAGGCGAATACGCTCGCGCCTTCGGTGCGGCTCATAGCATTGTCGAGCAAGCGGTGAAAGTCATGGCCGTAAAAGATGTTATCGCCTAATACAAGGGCAGACGGATTATTTCCGATGAAGGACTCCCCGATGATGAACGCTTGCGCCAGACCATCGGGCGAGGGCTGTACTGCGTACTCGAGGTTCAGCCCCCACTGGTTACCCGTGCCGAGCAGTTGCTCAAATCTCGGCGTGTCTTGTGGGGTGGAAATGATGAGGATATCCCGTATGCCCGCCAGCATCAGGGTGCTGAGCGGGTAATAGATCATCGGCTTGTCGAACACCGGCAGCAACTGTTTGCTGATGGCTAACGTAGCCGGATGTAGACGGCTCCCCGTACCGCCGGCTAGTATGATCCCTTTACGATTGATCATGACTCTGCAAGAATTTGTTGCAGGATGTGCCGAACCCCACTTTGCCAGTTGGGCAATTCGAGAGCAAATGTCGTCCGCAGCTTGCCGGTCGCCAATCGGGAATTGGCAGGGCGCTTGGCGGCTGTGTGATACTCAGACGAAGGAATTGCGCGGATTTCATCGGGTGAAAGCTTGAGCGGCCTACCAACAGCCAGGGCTTCCGACACAACAAACCGTGCGTACTCACACCAAGTGGTTTCCCCGCTAGCGACGAGATGGTACAAGCCGAAGGGGAACTTTTCGTCGCCCTCGCGCTGGCGCTGCCGAACCAGATGAGCCGTCACATCTGCCAGTAGGGCTGCGGAAGTCGGCGCGCCATATTGATCGGCCACGACATTCAGACCTTCGCGTTCGAGCGCTAGTCGCAGTATCGTTTTTGCAAAATTTTTCCCGTGGGCCCCAACCACCCAACTCGTGCGCAAAATCAGGTATCGCGCACCACTTTTTTCGAGTGCGATCTCACCGTCTCTCTTGGTTCGCCCATAGACACTTTGCGGATTTGTGAGGTCATCTTCCACATAGGCCCCCGACTTGCCGCCATCGAATACGTAATCGGTCGAATAGTGCACGACCCATGCGCCCCGCTTCGCTGCCTCTTCCCCCAGAACTCCAGGAGCGACGGCATTAACAGCGTGAGCCAGCTCCGGCTCTGACTCCGCCTTGTCCACCGCAGTATACGCTGCAGAATTGACGATCAGGTCTGGCTTGACCGAGCGTACCAGTTCACACAGAGCAGAGGCATCCGCTAAATCACATTCAGCGTAATCGACCGCACACACCTCGCCCAAAGGAGCGAGCGCTCGCTGTAGCTCAAAGCCGACCTGCCCATGTTTGCCAGTTAACAGTATTCTCATCGCGCTTAGGTGCCGTACTGCCTGCTTATCCAGTTACGGTAGGCACCGCTGGTGACATTGGTTATCCAACTCTGGTTCTCGAGGTACCAGAGGACCGTCTTGGTAAGACCTGTTTCAAAGGTCTCCTGAGGTTTCCAGCCGAGTTCACCTTCGAGCTTGCTGGCATTGATGGCGTACCGGCGATCATGACCTGGGCGATCTTTCACGAAGGTGATCAGAGAACGGTAACTGGTAAAGTGCAAACTGCGTGTGGCTGGTGGAGCCAGTTCGTCCAGGAGCTGGCAGAGGGTATGAACAACCTCAAGGTTGGTCAATTCGTTCCTCCCACCGATGTTATAGGTTTCTCCCACACGCCCCGCTTCGAGGACCTGACGGATGGCACTGCAATGGTCCTTGACGTACAGCCAGTCTCGTATCTGCCGACCATCACCATAAATAGGGAGCGGTTTCCCTGCCAACGCATTAAGGATGCAGAGCGGAATCAGCTTTTCAGGAAAGTGGTAGGGACCGTAATTGTTCGAACAATTAGTGGTGAGAACGGGAAAATCATAGGTATGGTGATACGCGCGAACGAGATGATCGCCGGCCGCCTTGCTCGCTGAATAAGGGCTATTGGGCTCGTAGCGATTCGTTTCACTGAACGCAGGAGCATCTGCCCTTAACGAACCGTACACTTCATCGGTGGATACGTGCAGAAAACGGAAGCACGCTTTGGTGTCACCGGTCAACCCTTCCCAATGGGCACGCACAGATTCAAGTAGAGAAAAGGTGCCCACGATGTTGGTTTGAATAAATTCCCTTGGCCCATGGATCGAGCGGTCGACATGGCTCTCAGCGGCGAAATTGATCACGGCACGAGGCCGGTGCTTGGTCAACAATCCGCTGACGAGGACGGAATCACCGATGTCGCCGTGAACAAAGATATGGCGCGCATCGCCCTGCAGACTGGCGAGGTTCTCCAAGTTACCCGCGTAGGTGAGTTTGTCGAGATTGATGACAGGTTCCTCGTGTTGGGCCAGCCAGTCCAGAACAAAGTTTGCACCAATAAACCCGGCCCCGCCGGTGACGAGAATGCTCATACTCCTACCGTGATTTCCGTATCGGATTTGAACGATGCACGAAAGACCTTGGCAGTTTAGAGCCGCGACGCGTGGAACTCTTCAAAATGTCCTTCGAGCGAGGACCGATTCATAGCTCGGCACCAGCCGCCTGAGATCATCAAGCACCCGCTCTTCACTCCAGTTCGGAAGATTCTCCTGCAAGGACTCCAGCCATGCCGCCAACTCGCCAACAGGAACAGGGGCCCCCACAGCCCGACGAATTTTTGGATGACTCGTTGGCTCGACTTGCTCGTGTTCTTCGAACAGTTCCTCATAGAGTTTCTCTCCAGGCCGTAGGCCGGCAAAGACAATCTCGATATCTTTACCCGGGACGAGGCCGGCCAAGACGATCATGTTTCTTGCCAGATCGGCAACTCTGATCTGTTCCCCCATATCGAGGACAAACACCTCTCCGCCCATGCCAATGACACTCGCCTGCAGAACCAGTTGGACAGCTTCCGGAATGGTCATAAAGAAACGTTTGATCTCGGGATGAGTCACCGTGACCGGTCCACCTCTGCGAATTTGCTCATAAAACAACGGAACGACACTCCCATTGCTTCCTAGCACGTTGCCAAACCGTACCACGGTAAACTTGGTCAGGCCTTCTTGATTGAACTCCTGCATCAGATGCTCGGCAACCCGCTTGGTCGCACCCATGATGCTCGACGGGTTGACCGCTTTATCGGTCGAGATCAGCACAAAACGCTCCACACCATTTCTCACAGCCGTCTCAGCCACCGTACGAGTCCCCAAGATATTGTTGCGAATAGCCTCCTTGGGGTTCAGTTCCATGAGAGGAACATGCTTGTGGGCTGCAGCGTGAAATACGATGTTGGGATTTGTTTGATGAAATATTTCCGCCACGCGGTCGGGCACCGTCACATCTCCGATGACCGGGAGGATCCTCACCTCCGGAAATGTCGCTCCCAACTCCAGCATAAGCGAGTGAAGAGCATTCTCATATCGCTCGAACAGGACTAACAGGCGAGGTGAGTGCTGAGCAATTTGTCGGCATAACTCCGATCCGATCGACCCTCCGGCTCCTGTGACGAGCAGTGTCTTCCCCATGATCAGGGGGGTCAGCTCTTGACGATCTGTCTCGATCGGCTCACGCTGCAACAAATCGTCTAGGTTCATCGGTCGCACTTGTCGGAGTGAGACCGGATCATCGAGCAGGCGTTTGACGCTCGGCAAGGTTTTAATAGGAATGGTACAGCCCTCTGACGCCGTAAGGATTTTTTGCATGACTGTGGTTGACGCCGACGGAATGGCGATGATGATCTCGTTGGCCTCAAGCTTGTCGGCGGCCTGTTTGATGGTGGCGATGGTTCCTACAACCGGGATTCCATGAATCCTCATCTTCCGCTTGACAGGGTCATCGTCCAAAAAACCGACCGGACGACAGTCATAGTCTCCACCTGACAACATATCTCGAGCAAGCAGCTCTCCGGCATTGCCGGCGCCGACTATCAACGCTCTTCGGGCGCTGGCCCCGACAATTCGCAACCATTCCTTGAACCAGCGCACCGCCAACCGTATGCCGACCAAGTACAAGGCGTTCAGCAGACCCGTTAGAATGATGACGGATCGCGGATATTGAATGACTCCACCAACCACATGGAGGATCACGTAAAACACTCCGACGCCGGTCAGAGAGGCTAAAAGGATCTTCCCAATGTCGTGGAGCCCAACGTATCGCCAGAGCCCTCTCTGCGTGCCAAACACCCAAAGACCGGACCCGAATATCAGCAGCACGGCAGGGAGGTGATCCCACATGACCCGCTCATATTCCGGAGGAATGTCCGCGTCAAAGCGAAGCATGAAGGCCGTAAGATTTGCCGCCAGAATCAGAATCAATTGGACGGTAATCACCAGTGACGATCGATAGGCGAGCACCATGCTTCCATATCGGTCCGCAAGAGCGTGAACGAGTTGGGCGACTATCTGTTTCATGCAAGACCCACGGTCGAGGTAAGGTACGTGCGCACGTCAAGCATGGTTTCGGCTGCTTCGATCACACGAGACACAGGAAGCTGTTGAAGACATTCACTTCGGCTCTCGACATGGCGGTCGCACCCTTCGCCGAGACAGGGCACACAATCGCCTTCGCCTTGAAGAAGGAACACATTTCCCTGCCGTTGAGACCCATGCCTGCACCATGGACTTTGAGTTGTCGGAGGAAAGTCCTTCGGCCAAGGTCCCCACTTCACTGGATTCGATGGTCCGAACAGCACCACCGACGGCGTCCCGACGGCGGCCGCCATATGACTCACAGCGGTATCGGTTCCAATATACAACGCGGCACGGCTGAGCAGACAGCCAAGCTCCGGCAGCGCCACGTGACCCACAAGATTGACGGCGCCAGGCAAGCCCTGGACAATCTGCTCGCAATACGCTGTCTCCGCTGCCTCCACTCCAGTCACCACGACCGTGATCCCCTGCTCCATCAACCACCGGCCAAGTGCGATCCATCCCGCTACGGTCCACATCTTGTAGGCGAACTTTGGCGAGACGTGGATCACCGCATATCGTTGCATATCCCGTTGAGGAAACCGGCGTTGAATGGATACCTCATCCGCCGGCGTCCAGCTGACAACAGGCGTTCCAAGCCTCCTCACTCCAAACGGCGCGAGCAACTGCAGATTCATGGCTACCGTATGCGTGTGTAGGTTGTCGAACGAGACCCATTCGTGAAGCAGACGCCGTTTCCACCACGATTTGTTGTCCGGCAGCAGCGTTCCGACTCGATATCGACCGGCCACCCATGCGTGAAACGTCGGCCGGTCTCCGGCCAACACTGAGATCGCGACATCATAGCGACGCCAGATCGCACGAAGTAGTTCGAAGTGAGCCCCAGCCGATGGACGTTCGGAAATGGTCAACACTCGCCGTAGATCCCTGTAGCCTGACAAGACATCTTGAGTTCCTTCGAAGACCAACATATCGATCAGGAGATGAGGCAACGCCGCCTTGAGCGAACGGATGACGGGTGTGGCTAAGAGCACATCCCCGATTCGACGCGTACAGACGATCAAGGCGCTGGCGATATCTGGCTTCATCACGTGCCCGGCTTCTAGCGGGATTCGTCGATCTGGCTCATACGTTGGCGAGAACTCGAGCAGCTCAGAAGACTGCCTTCCGACAAGAACACCGTGGGTTCACGCAACCCGTCATCACAACCGACTGGGCAACGACAAATGAAACGAGAGCCACCCCTCATCAGACGCTATCAAGCTCATCGAGCCCGACCCTCGCGCGGACCGTGTTCGACCGTAAAAGGTTCTGCAGGCGCTCCTGATTGACCGGCAATTGCGTGCGATCCTGCTCCGGATGCCATAAATGAAACACCGTCGCCGCGAACCGCGCGTTCTTGTGTTTCACTCCGGCATGAAGCAGCCGAATGACTAA
>JAOUHJ010000030.1 GCA_029865225.1 Nitrospira sp. | reverse complement strand
GCCGCCATCGAAGATTACATGAACAACCACAATCAGAACCCGCGCGTGTTTGTCTGGACCGCATCTGTCGAGAGTATTATGGCCAAGATCGCCAAATGTAAAGAAGCGTTGGACGCACTACACTAGGCAGGGACGAGGGTAACCATCCAGGGTGGAAGCTCTTCGCTCATGGAGGAAAACTTCCGTGCGGTACTACTCGCGGGGATTCCCGAGAAGATAGCCCCTCGGCGGATCCGGATATAGCGGAACACAGCGGCAGTGCTCTCAGTCCCGGGAGGATACGCATGCCGGAGTGTCGCTAGACTCGACAGGTCGATCGACTCACCGAGCGACAGACCAGCGAGAGCCTTGTACACATCTCCAAAAACCTTCGGTATCGTAGCCGTGTTAAAGGGTTCTTCCTGTGGCCGATAGCGTGAATCGTCAAGCAACTGAGCGAGGAGTTCCCAAAACACTTGGTCATCGACTGCCCCCAATACACAGGCGGCTCCCCGACGGGCAAGCAGATTCAGTAAGGCCAGGGGACCGATGATCTCAAACTTCCACGGTGGGAAAAGGAGGACTCGGTCGCCATGCTCTACTTCGAGCGCCGGCTCTCTCTCGAAGTGCGTTTGTCGATAGGCGCCTTTGGTCCGCCTGAGCTCTAGATCGATCAGCGATCGCGAGAGTCTCGTCGGTTCGTAGGCGAAGGTGGGAGTAGCAGGTGCCCAGCAGGTGGCCATGGTGTAGCGAGGAGCCAGCAACTCCTGCTTATCCAAAAGGTCAACATCGAACATGTCCTGGTTACCAAAGAACGCAAATGACACCCCTGGTGTCTGCTGCAACCTCTGGAGCCGGTCCTGTTGAGGGTGAAGCGGGCCACCCAGGCGCGAGCGAGGGTCAAGTCGGTCCAAGCAGTGTACGACCAGCTGTCGGTGTTGTGCTTTGCATTCAGCCCGATAGCGATCGACCAAGTCCTCTGCGAACGTGAGGTCGCCGGCTCCGATATCAAGGAGGGAGGCCACGTCAGCGTGACAAAGGAGATCGAATGGATTCTCCACCTCACGAACCACTCGTTCTATTTCTTGGCTGGTCAGCTTCGTCGTCGGCCATTTGCTGCCAGGTGTAGGGACTAATTCGAAAAAAACACACAGCGCGCGAAGCCCTTTGGCTGGAGGAAAGCCGGTGAGCGATCCAAGGCGCTCCCCATCGAGATCGTGAATTCGGCGCGGTGTGTCTTGTTCAAAGAAGCGAAGCAGGGATTCCTTGATTGGAGCCTGAAGGTCGTAGTGTGAAATCGCATGATGTAGTCGGTCAACCGTTGAGGCGAAGTTGGACTGGTCTATCAACCGTTTTGAGGCTTCCCACTGTTTGGGAAAACGGCGCGCACGATGACTGACAAGGCGGCGGAACTCGGCGAATGGATCAGGAGTCATGGAGCCTGCGCAGACGCGTGTGGCAGCCTATCGACGGCATCTGTGATCGGAGCATAGTCGCATGGAAACTTCATGGTCAAGCGGCTTGTTCGTAATCCGACCGGTATGGTAGGAGTGGTCTCATGCATACCCCTTTCATCCCCATCGTGTTTGAACGGTGGCGATCCGTCGCCACACTGAGTCTGTTCGTCTTCCTGCTGGTGTTCCCAAGCGGCTGCGCGATGGAGCGTGGCGGCGGCCCTGGTCCCAATCTGCAAACCGGATGGCAGCCTTGGGAAATTCTAGACACCCGAACCGGTCAGGTCATCTCGTTTCCCGACTTGATAAAAGACTTGGAACAGCAGGACATCATCTATCTGGGAGAAGAGCACCACAACCCCCACCACATCGAAGCGGCCTTGAAGGTGCTGACGCAATTGGTTGAGGATGGGATTGAACCCACTATCGGCATGGAGATGTTCGGGTGGGATGGTCAACCGGCTCTGGACACCTATGTTTCGACCACTCAACCTGTCACGAATGAGTTTTTGGAGCAGGTGCGCTGGAAACAAAATTGGGGTGGCGCATTTGACGATTACGCACCCTTGCTCGGCTTCGCTCGTGATCGACGGTTGTCTGTCCGTGCTATGAATCCGCCCAAGCCACTGATTCGTCGCGTCGTAAAATTGGGACTCGAGCAAGCCACACAAGACCCTGAATGGGCCTCATGGGGACTGGATCAAGAGGAAATCCTTGACGACCCCGCCTATCGCGAAAAGATCTTTGATCAGCTCCAACGGTGCCATGGAGGGTCTGCGGAACATTACCGCACGATGTATGAGGCCTCCATGGTCCGCGACGAAGGCATGGCAAGGACGCTGACTCTGAGAGAAGGCGAGCTCCGACGCGATCCCGTCGCTCAGCGACACATCATCGTCAGCTACACCGGTGGAGGCCATGTCCAATACAACCTGCCTGTACCCAAGCGTGTAGCCAGGCGCCTGGGAGGAGCGGTCAAACAAGCGACGATCTATCTGCTCTCCTTTGACTCGAGTAAAGCGGAGGACGTGCGCTCGCTCATCAAAGAACCCATTGCGGACTACATTTGGCTGACGCCGATGGACAAAGCACGCCCAGTCAAGCCCTGCCGATAGAGAATCTCTGTATCGTGATATTGTTTCATACTACTGGGGATAACTTTCCTCTTCATTATCTACGCAATACTTGACACCCTTCACCTTGCCCGGCAGACTGGGGCCATCAAAACCTATGG
Organism: Nitrospira sp.; assembly: GCA_029865225.1. Taxonomy (GTDB): domain Bacteria; phylum Nitrospirota; class Nitrospiria; order Nitrospirales; family Nitrospiraceae; genus Nitrospira_D. Next base: position 32,049 of record JAOUHJ010000030.1, on the reverse strand, counting down.
ACGGCTTCGGCATCGACGATGCGAAACAAGATTCCCTGCAGCGCTGAGCGACTCGGCTTGCTGGATCCCCAGATGATCCAAGCCGTCTCGGAAGCGTCTGCCTTTCAAATTGCGCAACAATACTTGACCGAGAATCGGGTCCGTATCGCGGAGGCCGACGATGCTCAGATCACCTCGGCTGTGATCGGTAATGCCGGCCTGTACGAGCAGACCATCCGTTTGAAGGATGGCCATCTCCTGTCCAAGTGCTCTTGCACACTATCTGAAGAACCCATGTGCCGCCATTGCATCGGGGTCCTGCTGGAGTACCATCGATGGTCCCAGCCTAAACCGAACGCCGATGCTCCACAAGAATCCCCTCCCCCAAATCAGGCGGCTCATTTTGTGAACAGAAAGACGGCTGGGAACACTTCATCTATTGCTGAAGTGAAATTGAGTGACGTCGTGAAGTTTATGGAGTGGCTTCCATCGGCGACGACAGCAATCCAGGCACAGGGACAACTTCCGGACCCTCCTCAATGCGACTCTCCGGAGGTTTCGGCTTGGACCCACGCCATTTGCCACTTGGCGGAAGGCCGTCGCACGAGTGATCAAGCCGCCACAAGGCTGAGGGCCGAAATGCGGGATCGGGAAACGCACGTGCGACGGGTGACCCAGGAACTCCAAGCTTCGATGGACGAGGTGAAGGCCGCACAGATGACAGCCGAGGAATTGCGGCTCAAGATCGCGACCTATGAGGATCGGCTCACCAAGGTGGCTAAATTAGCGACCGAAATGGTCACGTGTGAGGCACAACTGCAGCTAGCGGCAAGTGATCTGCTCCAGCAGGATTCGCAGTTCGAAAAAATCGCCGGATCTATCAAAGAAATCGCACAGACACTCATCGCTACTGCTAAGCCGATGCTGAAAGATTCGGAATGACCCTCCGTCCGTCATATTCCCCCATGTTGATCCCTCTTGCGCCTTCCGATTCAGGTCCAGTAAAATGCGGCCTTCGTTAGATTGTCAGACCTTGGAGGGAGCAACAATGAAGCGGTTACTTTCGCGTACGAGTGCAATCACGGGTATTCTGCTGGCCCAGGCACTGCCTGTCTTAGCCAACGCGCCAGAGGGCGAAGGACCTCCGGATTACAGTGGAATCACCGGCCTGTATTTCACACTGATCGCCGCTATCCTCGCGTACGGCGTCTACGACACGTTCTTCAAAAAGTCGTAACGATTTCTAGCTCTACCGTGCGTCCGCTTTCCTGATTTCTTGCCGGTTTCAGCCAGTGACCGAGCGTGCCACTAGGTAGACCATCAAGGGGTATGGGTGTGCTTGCTCAACACGGGTTCGAGGACTTTGAGCACCTGCTCCACGATGATTTCATAGCCTTCCGTGGTTGGATGAATACCATCGGCTTGATTCAAGGAAGAGGCGCCCCCCACTCCGTCAAGAAAAAAGGGAATGAGGGGTAGATCATATTCTTTTGCCAGCGCCGGATAGATGGCTTCGAAGCGCGTCGTGTAATCCGGTCCATAGTTCGGAGGAAGTTTCATGCCGGCCAAGATCACCGTCGCGCCGGCTTTTCTCAATTGCTCGATAATCTGTTGCAGGTTATGTTTAACTTGATCGACATCCAGCCCGCGAAGTCCGTCATTCGCGCCTAATTCGAGGATTACCAGCTCGGGCTTATTGTTCAGGATCCACGGCACACGTCTCAACCCGCCAGCTGTGGTGTCGCCGCTGACACCGGCATTAATCACTCGATAGGGATATCTGAGATCGTTCAATCTCCGCTGCAATTGGGCAGGGTAGGATTCGTTGGCTTGTACCCCGAGCCCCGCCGTGAGACTGTCCCCGAAGGCCACAATCCGTGGCCTCGTGTCCGACGCCGAAGGAGAGGTCGCATACACTGCGAAAGGCCACAGGATGAGCACTACTGCAGGCAACAATATCTCGCGAAATGTCCTTCCCCGTCGCATGATGGCACTCAACGTTTGCTCCCCCTCCCCGTCCTGTATAATATCATTCTCTACACGCATGAACCGGGAGAAGGAAATAGGTTTCCGATGATTACTGTGACGCAAGTTTCTATGGTCTTGGCTGCAGGAGGACATTCCATCACCATCCTCGACCGTGTGAGTTTTGAGATCCCAGCCAAACAGACGGTCGCGATCGTGGGGCCGTCCGGGAGCGGTAAATCGACGTTGCTCGGGTTGATGGCGGGTCTTGATCGGCCGACCAGCGGATCGATCGAGTTGGACGGATCCGACATCACCACGATGGCTGAAAGCCGGATGGCCCGATTCCGACGAGAAAAGGTGGGCTACATCTTCCAGTCGTTTCATCTCATTCCCACGCTCACAGCTATGGAAAACGTGGCCGTGCCGATCGAACTAAGCGGAGAGCATCGGGCTGACGAGCGCGCGGCGGATTTGCTCGCGGCCGTGGGCTTGGCCGACCGGATGAGGCACTATCCGGTCCAATTATCCGGAGGAGAGCAGCAACGAGTGGCGATCGCCCGGGCGTTTGCCTGCCGCCCCCCGATCTTGATGGCCGATGAGCCGACAGGCAATCTTGATAGTTCAACAGGAGCCCATATCGTTGAGCTCTTGCTTGCGCTCCATCGTGATTACGGAACAACCCTCGTACTCGTGACACATGACACCGCGTTGGCCACTTCGATGCAACGCGTGCTTTCACTCCGTGATGGGCGTCTTGAGTCGGATAGTCTGTCCTCCTCTTCACGGTGTCACGGCGCCCCCAAAGCTGAATCCGAACGGTCTGCCAGATTGTCCACACCCAAGGCCCCGGTCCGGTTCAGCTCATGACCTGGTTTATCGTCAAGATGGCTTGGCGCGAGACACGCGCCGCCTGGCGACATTTCCTCTATTTCTTAGTCTGCATCGCGATCGGAGTCGGCGCACTGACGGGAGTGTCTCTGTTCGGCACCCAAGTCGAGCGAACCGTCACCAAAGAAGCGCGTGGATTGCTGGGCGGCGACCTCGAAATTCGTCTGACTCGCCGTATCAGTCCTCAAGGTCGGGACGTCCTTGATTCCTTAATGGATCGTGGCATCGTCTTCACCCATGTCAGCGAGCTCGTCGCAATGGCGGCGCAGGCTGAACCATCTGTGGTTGGCCAACCGACACAGATCGTTGAGCTGAAGGCGGTCGAACCAGAATATCCGTTGTATGGTTCCCTTCGCGTGGAACCCAACACGGATTTACGGGAATTGCTTCGCCGACAAGATGGAGACTGTTTAGGGCTCACCTGTTATGGGGTGGTGGTCCAAGAAGCCTTGCTCATCAGAATGGGGCTGGCGCTTGGAGATCAGCTCACAATCGGGGAAGGTCGGTTCGTCATCACCGGGGTCGTTAGAACGGAACCGGATCGTATGGCCAACGCATTCAGTTTGGGCCCTCGTGTCCTGATGTCGCAAGAAGGACTTCACACGACTGAGCTGGTCAAGGTCGGCAGCAGGATCCGTGAGCGGTTTCTCTTAAAGATTCCTAGTACCATGCCACCAAATGCCCTGCTGTACGAACTACGTGGTCGACTGGCGTCGGACTCAGCTCGTGTATCGAGCTACCGTGAAGCCCAACCGCAACTGAAGCAGTCCTTGGACCAGCTGACCCGCTATCTGGGCCTCATCGGGCTGACCGCCCTGTTCGTGGGAGGCCTCGGAGTCGCAACTTCAGTTCATGCCTTTGTGCGGGAGAAACTGAATACCATCGCTATTCTCAAGACGGTGGGTGCGGATTCTCAAACCATCGTGCTGACCTATGGATGGCAAGCCCTGATGCTGGGCCTGGTCGGCAGCCTTGTCGGCCTGCTCATCGGCATGGCCCTCCATTTGGGGCTTCCGTGGGTGATTGCTGCTGTGATGGCCACGGACCTGCTGGATCAATTGGGTTTCGCAAGTGGAGGGATGGGCCTTTCGCTCCCTCCGCTGTTGAAGGGATTGGCCTTGGGAATGCTGTCGACATTGCTCTTTACCTTGTGGCCGTTGCTGACAATCCGCGAGGTCAAACCCGCGCGAATCTTTCGCCGTGAGGTCGCTCCCTCCGACTCGACAGTCGGTTCAGGGCGAATCAAATGGTGGAGCTCTTGGCAGAGGCTTGACCGGGTCAAGTTGCTGGTGGCGATCGGAATTGGCTTCGGATTGGCCCTCCTATCGATTTGGCAAGCAGGATCCTGGAGAGTGGGACTCCTGTTTATCCTGGCGTTTACCGCGGCGGTGTTCCTGCTCGGAGCTGCCGCCAGTGCGTCCCTCATGGCCGTCAAGAAATGGCCACGGCCTGAACCCCTGGCACTTCGCCAGGCCGTGGGGAACGTAACGCGGCCAGGAAGTCAGGTCGTGAGCGTGACGATCGCCATCGGTATCGGTGTGATGGTCGTGACCACTGTCTCATTGGTGGAGCGGTCCTTGCTCGCCCAGGTGGGAGAGAATCGCCCGAGCGACGCGCCTACCTTTTTCTTCATCGACATCCAGCCAGATCAGGCGGAAGGAATGGTGAATCTCCTGCGCCAGCGATCCGGCGACCCGCAGCCCCAATTGACACCATTGGTCCGCTCACGGCTGTCCGCGGTGAAGGGCGAGTCTGTCATGTTTGAGCCGATGTCGGAGGAAGCCGAGCAGCGGGCCAAAACAGACCAGAAGGAAGAACGTCGGAGGAAGTGGTTTTTGACGCGCGAGTACGTGCTGACGTTCCTTCAAGACCTGCCCAAAGATAACAAGGTGATTCAAGGTGAATGGTGGAAACCAGGGCAAGTCTTGTCCAAACCATTGATCTCGATGGAGGAAGACGCCGCGAAGCAACTCGGGGTCACCGTCGGCGATACGATCGAACTTGATATTCAAGGTGTACCCATCGCGGGTGAGATCAGCAGTATTCGATCGGTCGAGTGGGGGAACATGTCGACCAACTTCTTCATGATCTTTTCACCGGGTGCGCTCGAAGGAGCCCCGCATACCTATGTCGCCACCGTTCGCGTGGCTCCCTCTGACGAAGTACCCCTTCAGCAAGCGGTCGTGGCGGCATTCCCGAATGTGACCGCGATCAATATCGGCGATGTGCTCGACAGTTTCGCACGGGTGCTGGATCGATTGTCCCTTGCCATTCGCGCGGTAGCCTTGTTCTGTGTCCTGTCAGGAGGATTGGTGATGGCGGCGGCCTTGGCTGCGACCCGGTATCGCCGGTTGTACGAATCCGTGATTCTCAAAGCCTTGGGCGCGACGCGCGGCGTCATTGCGCGTTCCTTCGCCCTCGAGTATGCCATGTTGGGAGCCTTGGGCGGGTTCCTGGGAATCGCGCTCGCTAGCGCACTTTCCTGGGCTGTCCTTGAGACCGTGTTCGACCTTTCCTGGAGCCTTCAACCGGGGGTGTTGGCCGTGGGATTCCTGGCCACGGTCACGCTGACCCTGCTGGTGGGTTTTCTTAGCACCTACCGGATTCTTGGACAACCACCTTTAGCCGTGCTCCGGCAGGAATAACACGCCCACCCGTGGTCGTCGAGGCAATCGTGGTTACATGCGTGACGGCATGAGTTCAGGCAACCACACATCGATGATGCGCCTGATCCTCCGCTCTTCTCCCCTGTGGAGACGGGTAAATCGCAAACCGATCGTACCATTCCCTACTGAAGAGCGGACCACTGCCTCCGCAATGGTGATGGGGAGCGAATCGTTGGAATACTGAAATTCCAGTTCCAACCGGGAGCCGATGATGACTGGAGCGGTCGTGCGGATCCGACACCCACGAATCGAGAGATTCTCGATCACACCTTCCTGACCGACTCGTGGCGAACCTGGAGTCCGTGGTATTCGAAACCAAACCGGAAACGACACCTCCACCCGATCGAAACTCCTTCGAGGATTGAGTGTGCGGCGGCCGAGAAACTTCCGAAACCGTTCGGCACAGAGCTGGCAACGGAACGGATAAATAGTGAACCCGCCTAGCAGGACATCCGACAAACCCTTTCTGGCTGCCAGGCGAACTTTTACCCCATGGCAAGTCGGACAGGTGATATTGGATGTCTTGCGTCCCATCAGATACCCGTTCGCTGAGAATTCTATCGAGCGTTATTGCTTGGAGCAACAGAGGGCATATACGTAACAGGCACTCAGGGATTCTAGCCGTGAGTAATAGTGCTAGGAGAGGATTGCATAGCTGTGTACAGCCATGTAGTTGACCTCTGGCTTGGGGCGAGCCATTATGGAAGCCTTACTTAGGGTGAGAGTGATGGTCTACGGAAACGAGCTGAGGAGCTATGGCCTTAGGCAAGCTCTTTGCCGAATCGTATAGTTGTTGGCACGAGTATTTAGCCCGGGCTCTCGATTTGACTATTGGTTCTCTGATGGAGAAAGCAACTTTATGACGGATGCAGCCCGTTTCTATGAAGCCCAGGCGATGAAGTACCTTGACGCCCGAGATCGTTCCCGTGTAGGGACCGGGATTGTTCAGAGTTGGGCAAGATCTCTCCCTTCCGGTAGTACTGTCGTCGAAATCGCCTGCGGCGGGGGGTATCCCATTACGAGAGTCCTCGTGGACTCTGGGCTCACGGTATGGGCTGTCGATTCATCGCCCACCTTGCTGAGACAATTTCGATTACGCTTTCCCGCGATTCCCACGCAATGCGCATCGGCCCTGGACAGTGACTACTTTGGGCGAACGTTCGATGCAGTCACCTCGATCGGCTTCCTATTTCTCCTTCGTGAAAATGAGCAGCTGGCCTTCCTTCATCGAGTATCGAAGATCCTACGGCCGCAAGGGCATTTTCTCTTTACGGCTCCTGTCGAAATGGGAACCTGGCAGGATGTCACAACCGGTCTTGAGTGTTGGTCACTCGGTCGAGCCACCTACACTCGTGCCCTCGAGCGCGAAGGCTTTCGCGTAATCCGCACTCATATCGATGAAGGCGAAAATAATTACTACGAAACCGAAAAGATCGGTTGACCTGCGTTGGCCAGGGTGACCTGTATCCTATTGCCTTCTCGTTCTCTGAAGGCCACGGCAATACGGAGCTGTTCCAAGTACTGATCCAACGTCCTCCCGCCAAGACTGATGTTCCGGGAGATAAAGAAATTCCTGACGTCCTGTTCCAGCTCTGGGGTGGCGAGTCCCACGATTCCCCCGCACATCCGCCGTAATCCTTGCTTGGGGAAAAGCCGGTCCATTTCATCCCAGTTCGTTTTCACAAACTCCCAGGCCAGTTCGCGACCATACACATTCATCATCGTAGCTACTACGATGAAAGGCGCATCCTGCGTACGGATTTTCCCGTTGATCGTCTTGGCTAAGGTTCGAGACAACAATTCGGGCAAGCGGAACATCGCCAACGAAAAGAGGTAGCGGCGTTCTTCCTGCGGGGTGGAAGCCGTTCGGTACCGCTCCAAGAACTCCTCGTAGCGGGTCTCGTCCCCGATAGAGGCCAAGATGCTCACAAGCGCAGGCACGATGTTCGAATCAACGACTGAGGGGTCTTTTCGATATTGCCGATACCGTTCCACAGCCTGCTGTTGTGTTGCCGGGTCGTTCCCTTTCCGTCCAATGGCAGCAAGGAGGTCGCCACGCAACTGTCGGACGAGATCGGACTCACCTGGCTTCGGATCCCAACCGAGATCCTTGACGACCTGGCCCACGCGCTCACGCACCAAGTCTTCGAGGAAAGGGCGGTCGTCTGGTGCAATGATCCTGTTCAGAAATGAGAATGAGTCGAGGAGGACAGCCCAGACATTCTTGTCCCGCTCGTTCTTGAACCGTGCAGTAAGCGTGAGATAGTCGCCCAATGGTATGATTCCAGCCACCGTCGTGGCCCATACGTCGCTAACTAGATTGAACCGTTCAATGGGCGCCAGATGTTCACGGCCTTGATCGAGCAGTTGCTGGAGAAGAGCCCCACGATGGTGGACCCGGTAAAAGCCATGCCCTCCCGCATTGACCAACAAGGCCGTCACGCCACACGGCAACGGCACAGTCTCCTCCCGCTTCGTCAGAAGAACCTGACGCTGTTCGGTACGATCACCGCGCGAGAAGCGAATCTGGATGGGAATGTGCCATAGCTGTTCTGATTGTGTTTCTTGTCTGAGATAGGTGAACCGTTGCTGTGAGAGCTGGAGCGTTTGGCCATGCATCTCAGCCGTGACCAGTGGGAAACCAGGTTGAAATATCCAGCCGTTCATCAGCTCAGGAACCGGTTGGTGTGCGAGCGCGCCAATAGCCGCCCATAAGTCCTTGGTATCAGCATTGCCATAGGCATGGGTGCGGAGGTATTGCCGTACACCGTCACGAAATACATTCGGCCCGATGTACTGCTCCAGCATCCGAAGGACCGACGCCCCTTTTTCATAGGTCAAGACATCGAACATCGCCTCCGCATCTTTCGGCGCCCGCACTGGGAATTCGATTGGCCTCGTGCTCACCAATCCATCGACTGAAAACGCCGCTGCGCGGGCCACACTGAACGTCTCCCATCGTTTCCATTCAGGTTTCCACGCATCGACTGCGAGCATCTCCATAAAGGTCGCGAAGGCCTCGTTCAGCCACAAGCCGTTCCACCAGGACATCGTGACCAAGTCTCCAAACCACATATGGGCATTTTCATGGGCCACCACATCGGCAACCCGTCCAAGCTCAGCGTGGGTACCTGACCTCTGATCGACAAGGAGTGCCGTCTCGCGGAATGTGATGGCGCCAAAATTCTCCATCGCGCCGGAGGCAAAGTCGGGAATGGCCACGAGATCGAGTTTGTCGCCCGGATAGGAGATGCCGTAATAGTCTTCAAAGAACTTCAAAGACGCCACGGCAATCTCCTGGCCGAACGCTGTAAGGCCCTGTTTCCCCGGCACCGTCAAAATTCGCAACGGTGTCTTGCCGACGAAGACGGGTTCGGTTGGTTGGAGTTGACCGATTACGAACGCAACGAGGTACGTTGACATGTTAATCGTCTCGTTAAACCGGACCACTTTTTTGTCCTGGTCGATCGACTCAGAGACAACCGATGTGTTCGAGATAGCCGTAAGTGGTGGATCGACCACGAGCGTGGTCGAGAAGACGGCTTTGAAATCCGGTTCATCCCAACAGGGAAAGGCTCGACGGGCATCTGTGGCCTCAAACTGCGTGGCGGCCATAGTCTGCACGGTGCCTGACGAGTCCTTGTAGGTACTGCGATAGAACCCTCTCAACTGATTATTCAGTGTTCCTTGAAAAGAGAGATTCAGCCGCCATTCGCCCATGGCAAGGGGTTGATGACACGAGATGCGCGCACGTTGAAGGGCAGGTTCCAATTCGACTTCCGCTGCGATCTTCTTGCCGTTCTGCCCTTCGATTCCATTGGATGAGATATGGAGATCGGTTGCGTTCAGGAGAATGGTCCGGGTCTCCTGCTTGACTGACAGGGTGATGCTGACATGCCCAGTGAATGTGGCGGCCTTCAGGTCCGGCTCGAGCCTCAAGTCATAGCGGGTAGGAATCACATGTCGAGGGAGTCGGTAAGGATCGCGGCTACCGTGAAGGTTGTCATTCATCTCAACTCCATTGGGTACGATGGTAGTAGTTGCAGCCCCGGAAGATTCAGATCGTGAGATCACTGCGTGAGCGAGTGGAAGGCACAGACAGAGACGTATCTGTCTCGCCAACCGCCATAACATCTCTCTGCGGTTGATTGCCTCATCGTTTAGGCGACACATGAAGGGTCTGGACCCCCTGAGGCGTGCCGACGATCAAAACGTTCGTTCGACCGACGAACAGGCCGGTTTCCACGACGCCCGGGATCAGGTTTAATGCTGTTTCGAGATCATCCGGCTGGGTGATGCGGTCGATATGCACATCCACGATTAAGTTCCCCGCCTCAGTTTTAAACGGAGTGCCATTCCGCTCCCTGAGAACCACACGACTCTTGGTCAGGACTTCGATCTCACGGGCCGTGCTACCCCAGCCGAAAGGGATCACCTCGATCGGGAGAGGAAAAGAGCCACCAAGCACTGGAACTTGCTTGGTATGGTCCACCATCACGATGAATTGTTTCGCCGAGGCCGCGACAATCTTTTCTTTCAGCAGCGCGCCACCACCGCCTTTAATGAGATTGAACTCTGGATCTACCTGGTCGGCGCCGTCGATGGCAACATCGATCTCCCATCGATTTTCTGAATCGAGAAGGGGAATCCCACAGTCCCTGGCGAGCGCAGCGGTCTCTTGGGAGGTCGGCACGCCTCGTAGCTTCATACCACTGCGGACTCTCTCCCCGAGTACGAGCACCAAATGCTTAGCGGTCGACCCAGTCCCCAACCCAACGACCATCCCATCGTGAACAAATTCTACAGCCTTTAACGCGGCAGCTTTCTTGAAGCCATCGAGATCGTGGATGGTCATGGCGCGGGAGCGTGCGAGAGGGCAGCGGCAACCGAGGCTGCGCCAACGAGGGCAGTCTGTGAGTTCATGATCACTTTCACCGGCATCTGCGTCATCAGCTTCTTGTACCGACCCTTGTTGGTGAATGCCTTCATGAAGGTGCCATCTTTGAGTTTGGTAATGAGATTCGGCGCAATTCCACCACCAACGTATACACCATCCAATGAGAGGGCTTTCAAGGCGAGATTCCCGGCTTCGGCCCCATAAATCGATGTAAACAGATCGAGTGATTGCTGTGCAATCTCCGCTTGACCTTGCAACCCCGCCTGGGCGATTTCGGCTGGGGGATTTCCGGCCTTGATTTTTTCCGCCAACCACGTCGGCTCGTTCTTCTTGGTATCACGGAGGAACTCATACACGGCATGGAGACCTGGGCCTGAGACAATTCGCTCGTAGCTCACATGGAGATACTGGCTCCGGAGATAGCGAAGCAGTTCGATTTCCTGGTCGTTGTTCGGGGCAAAATCCGCATGGCCTCCTTCCGACGGCATCGGGCGATAGGATTTGCCGTCCCAGAACAGGATCGCCTCGCCTAACCCGGTGCCGGCGGCGATCAGTGCCAACGCCTGCCGCTTCTTCGGTGGGGTTCCCACGTTGAGCACTTCCAGTTCGTCTGAGCGAAGCCACAGTACGCCGTACGCGGTTGATTCGAGATCGTTAAGCAGTTGGACACGTGGAATGTCGAATTGTTTAGCGATCGCCCGACCGTCGACAATCCAGGGAAGATTGGTCGTCTCGCAGCGATTGTCGATGACCGGTCCGGCGATACCGAAACAGGCTGCTGAAAGTTTTACCCCTTCCGAATGTTGCCTATCGGCTGGTTTGTCCTTGTCACCACCTTCAGGCTCATGTGACTCTAGAGGCCGAGGTGGTTGCGGCGGTGTCAGAAACTCCACAAGAATATCTTCGAGGGATGTGTAATCCCCGCTGTGAAAACTCTCGAGACGCAACGGTTCCACTCGCTCCTTGGTCCAGTCATAGAGGGCGAGGTTCGTTTTTGTTCCACCGATGTCGCCGGCCAAAATCATGCGTCGTCTCAATTCGATGGTTGTACAGTCAGGTGTTGTGCGGCGGCTTCGTCAAGCATCCACACGAGTCGTCCGGCATCTGGCAAGACTCTCGAAGCGGGTAGCGAATGTTCTGCGTCCGACTCGATGACTCTGTGGACCATCTCTGCTTTCCCAGCCCCCGTAACAATGAACAGTACCACAGCAGCCTGGTTCAAGACACCTAGGGTGAGTGTGAGGCGCGAACGAATACCGGTCGGAGCTTGACCGACCGTGACAAGCTTAGATTGTTCTTGTAGGGCTGCGGTGCCAGGAAACAGCGATGCAGTATGGCCATCCTCTCCGAGGCCGAGCAGGATCAGATCAATACGAGGTACCGCGGGTTCCGTACAGCGCGTCACGTCTCGGAGTGTTTTCTCATACTCCGCAGCTGCCACCGCTGGATCTGGGTATTCGCCTTTCATACGATGGACATGATCGTCCGACAGGTTCAACGGCTGAAACAATTCACGTTGTGCCATCCCAAAATTACTGTCGGGATCTTCCGATGCGACACATCGTTCGTCTCCAAAGAGAAAGACGATACGGGACCAATTGAAACGGGTGTTCCATTCTGGTGTTCGGATAGTCTGGTAGAGCGTCCTTGGCGTCGATCCACCAGAGAGGGCGATTACGCATCGACCAGTCGATTGAATCGCTTGCTCACTGATGGTCAGGATGAATGCAGCCGCCTTCTGGGCCCAATCTTCATGACGAGTGACATAAATTTCCGGAGTGGCGGCCATATCAACGACGAGAGGCGCGGCGAGGTTTCTTTTTGGTAGCTCGTCGGCGAGCCTTAGTGGATGGTCGAAAACCGTCTGCGATGCGGTTCACCGTGGCAGCCGCATCTGCACCGAGGGGAATGCGGATCGCATGTCGATCGTGCGCACGGAGCGATTCGAGGTCACCGGCGGCTTGAGCCTGAGCCAGCGTTCCAAAAGAGAAGGGTTTGCCGGGAATTGCAAGGTCTGGTTTCATGCGATCGACGAGTTCCACAAACAGTCCCGTGTTAGGCCCGCCTTTATGAAGCTGTCCCGTTGAGTGGAGATATCTGGGCCCATATCCAAATGTCGTGGCGACACGGTGTGTGCCCATCAGGGCTTTACGAAGTCGGCCCATCGCCGTTTCCAAGGAGCGCGATGGTGCCGTGTAGGCCAGCATGGAGACATAGGTACCAGCCTGAACGTGATGTGAGAGGTCTTGCGCAACCTTTTTCGGGTCGGTACCCGTCTGCTCAGGTAATCGGCCAGTTGATTGGTAGGCGTCTAAGACACGATTGGTGTTATCCTTACTCTCCTGGACATTCGGTTGGTCGAAGGGATGAATCCCCAGCACATGGCCAGCGACGGCCGTGGCAAATTCCCATCGGAAAAACTCTGCCCCCAAGTCATACCGATCCTTGAGATCCAACTGAAGGACCGGATGTTGAGCCTTGATCAACGTTTGAACGGCTCGGTCCAGAGCCCCGTTCTTATCCCCCTTGAGCTTCAGATAGACAAAGAAGCGGTCCTCTCCGTACGCCTTGGGTTTCACGACCGGTTCTTGTGCGATGGGAATCAGGCCGGTCCCTTCTTTCCCTGTGCTTTCCGCAAGAAGCTGTTCGACCCACAGACCAAATGTGGAAAGTGACGGCGAAGCGATGATCGTCACCTTGTCGCGTCCGCTTTTCGCAAGGCTTCCCATCGCGGCTCCCAAGTAGGCACCGGGGTTGGCAGCCATCGCATCCTGCTTCCTGCATCGTTCCGCCATTTCATCTGCTCGGTCTAAGAGCCGGGTAATATCGAGACCTAAGAGTGCTGCCGGTACCAGCCCAAACAGAGAGAGTACCGAATAGCGCCCCCCGATGTCTGGTGGATTTGTAAAAATCTGGCCAAATCCGTACTCCTTTGCCATCTGCTCCAACCCTGTACCTGGATCGGTGATGGCAACGAATTGCTTGCCCCCGTGATTCCCCTTCGCCTTCGAGACCAGCAGCCAAAAATGGCTGAACAGGGACATGACTTCAATCGTCCCGCCGGACTTGCTGGCAACGAGGAAGAGCGTCTTCGACGGAGAAATGGCCTTGGTCACCTGTCGAACCCAACCGGGGACAGTCGAGTCCAACACCCACAGGCGAGGAGCGGTCTTTTGCGATCCGAACACTGTCCGGAACACTTCTGGCCCTAAGCTGCTGCCTCCCATGCCCAAAAGTACGACATCACGTATACTCAACTCCTTTGCCATTGTTACGCAACGCCGGAGCTGATCGATCTGTTGCCGCATCTGGTCCTGCACGTTCAGCCACCCAAGCCGGTTGCTGATCTCCGTTGGATCGTTCTTCCAGAGGCGATGATCTTTGTTCCATAGGCGATCCACGACGCGATCACGTGTGAGGCCTTCAAGCACTGAATTGATGGTCGGTCCAAATGAAGGCGGAAGCCTGTCGGGCAGCCGTGTAGGCATCGATATCCCCTTTCGACTTATTCTAGGTAGTGCCGTGGTAAGTAGTGATTCGTATCTTATGGAGCCAGTCAAGAAAAGGCAACGCTTCTTCGTGTCCATGCAGGACCGTGACGCGATCGTAGCTGGATTCTGTTTGAGGCCGATCAGAGATGCTGAATACAACCGTCGGTGTCCAAACAAGCAGAGCTTTTGAGTCGTGTCGCTCGTGGATCTGACGAATGTCACCGATCAGAATGCGTCACTATCGGCTGGTCGTCGTATGATGATAGCCATCCCATCGACCAGTGACCAGGCGAGAGACTGTGCATGATCAACGGAGACCGTCAATTCCAAATGAGCCGGCGGTATCGAGGAGTCCCGGCCGATGGCGCTGGCCCAGTTTTTGACCTGACGCCACCACGCTTTCCCCATAAAGGCAATGCCCTGGACAAGACTGTCCTTTCCGGCTGAGGAAGCTACAACGATCGTCAGCCCGGACGCAAACGATAAGTCGTAGTCCGCCGGCATGTCGGCCAGCGAGATCGGATCTTGTTCCGCACTCTTTCCGGGCTCAATCTTACGACGAACGACCGAGGGACGAGCCACCAAGCGGTGAACGCCGGTCAATGTTTCTCGGGATTTGACAGTCCACTGGCCGATTGGCATGTGATGCAGTTTCACCCCTCGTCCCTTGATGTGAATGGTCTTTTCAGCAAGATCAATCAGGACGTAGGTTTGAGGGCGGGCCGCAAGTTTGAGTTCTTCCTCCAAAACCCGAGCGGCTTCTTTCACACTCGCCAGATCGCTGAAATTGAGGTTAGGAAAGGCTTCGAGATCCTTGCCCCAACTGTTGGTGATCGGGGTAAGGAACAGGAACAGGACACAGAGTGCTGTATGGACGGTTTGCGCGTTCAGAGGAATCAAAAGATCATGATCGGCGTCCCAACACGGGCGAGGGTGTAGACGCCTTTAAGATCGCTATCGTTGAGGCGAATACATCCATGAGTCACGTTCTTCCCAAGCAATCGTGTGTATAGGGTCCCGTGAATGAAATACCCCTTCCCAAAGCCTAGGGCATAGTCACCGAGAACACCCTCCTCAGCACGATCCGCCGCATTCTGCGGGACCCCGATCCCTTCTTCGATAAAGGCCCAATCAGGTTTGATCCACGTGGGTTTCGTCAGTTTCGACTGCACAAGGAATTCTCCGCGCGGCGTATCGAAAATCCATTGATTAGCATCGTCCCCGGGTTTGTCCAGAATAGTTCCACTGCCGGTGGAGGCAATAGCGTCCAAAACCACCTCTCCGTGACGCTTGACGTAGAGCCGGTTTCGCGCCGTATCTACCAAGATATATGGTTGGCTTGGCTGTAATTTGGCGAGTTGTGTTGAAAGCGTCTTATACTTAGCTTGCAGGGCACGTAAGCTTGATGCGTCCCGAACAACGGGCCGATGAACGGCCCGTGAGGCGGTGGAGACAGTAATCCTGGCGTCCGGAGCCATGGCGATCCAGACGATAAGAACCGCTACTGCTGTACCAGCAAGAATGACGCGACTCATAGTCCTCTGTTCAGATCTCTTCTCTTTGCTGCGTCAGTGAAGACAAGGCCAACGCCACGGCGTTGGTTTTGGTTAAGGCACCGACGATGGTGATCGGAGTGCCAACAGTGACACGCTCAAAGAGGGCAGCCATGTTGGGATTATCCAGCATGACGCAACCCAGCGTCTGCTCAGCTGATTCGTTCTCCACACCATGGATTTCGATCAGTCCGCCGATACCCCTTCCAGGAGCGATCCTCCCAGCCTTTTTGGAGAGGTTGAACCGGCGACGATCCTCAGCATTGGGGTAGTCAAGCACAAGGGCGCGATAGAATTGCGTTTGCCCGGGCCCGCGCTTATCAGTCACGCGATATCGGCCTTCCGGTGTTGCGCCGTCACCTTGGACCTGCTTTTCTCGTATGCCGTTGAACCCCAATCGCACAGGGTATGATAACACCTTGCGTCCGTTCAGGTAGAGGGTCAGCTCACGCTCGGCTTTGCTCACAACAATGGCTGGTGATTGGTAGGCCCGCGACCACTCGATCGTCTGTCGCGCCATGGTTTGCCAGGAGGCGATCCGCTTCGGATCAGCATACCGTCCCAGTTCTTCGACTAGGCGTGTCGTCTGGTCCATAAGGCCTTGTTCCGCCTGCTCAGCAAGATGGAGGGCTCGCTGGTAATCTTCTGCTTCCAAGAACGAGCGAGCTTGTCTCACAAGGTGATGAGTTTGAACGACCTGTTCCCCCAAGACGATACGGCCGTCGATGGCCCCAACCTGAGATGTGAGATGGAAAAGTCGATCCTCGATCCCTTCTACTTTGGACTGTGCCTGCTGCTGCCGAGCGACTTTCCGATCATGGAGCTGGGAAACAGTCCTCTCACCTCGGACGTATAAGCCCCTGAGCTCATTCTCGAGCTCGCTTGTTTCCCACGGCCATCGAATGAGGTCATCGTCCAGTTCGGCGCGCGTTTTCAGAGCAATCCACTGCCGCACGAACGAACCATACTCCTCGGGTGCGGTCTCTGGAGCGCGCAGCGCGATCAAATCCTGGTCGATGGATTCAAGAGCTGTGAGGAGGTCCGGTGGCACGGCCTGGACGCAGCCGGCAAAGGAGAACATGCAGAGAGCTGATGTGAGCAGCCGGTTGAGCTGACCTACGTCCATGGCGGCCTGTTAGTGTCTGCTTGAACGAGCCGACTTGCCTCTTCCTACCTTCGCCAGGGCCTGCTGGAGTTCGTTCTGAACTCCCTGGCTCATCTCGTTGATAGCCTTGGCCTGTGTCTGCGCCGCCGGATAATCTTCCTTGTCGATGGAAACTTGCACCTGTTTTAACAATGACTTGAGCCCCTCGATATCATTCTTAATCGCTTCCACAGCGGCGCGATCTTTCCCCACCGGTGCTTTAGCCGCCAATTCTTGGGCTGCCCTCACGGCTTCTTCAGCGACTTGCTGGGCCTGCATGGCAGCGGCCCTGCCCTCTTCCTTCTTCTGCGCAGTGGCCACCTTTATTCGTTCGCTGTCGGCTTTCGCCGAGACGGATAATTGCTGTGCTTTTCCGTAGTCCCTGAACAGGGCGAATTTTCCATCCTGTTCCGACACCTCTTTCCTGATGGCATCGAGAGTCCCTTCGAGCTTTGCATATTCGTCCGGGGAATAGGTGGATGCTCCGCTCTCCCGTGCATCTTTGAGCGCTTTCTCGGCTTCTTGGATTTGTTCAGTAGGCGGGTCGGCACATCCCGCTGTCGCGACGATCATGAGAGCGATGGTTACACGGGATACTCTGCTCTGCATAGCTATGGGTCCTCCTTAAGGGCTCGCTTGCAAGCCTGCGCACGATTGAATCTACCGTTGTATGCCAACCGTTGGAGGTCAGCAAGCTCGATGCCAACAGCCTTGCTGATTGGTTTATTGACATACTATCTATTTCGCATATTTAGAAAGAAGTCAACTAGGAGTTGACAGTACGGTTTGTGGCGTTTTGGCAGTCGATAGCAAAAAGGCCTCAAGCCGGGAGTCATCTGGTCAAATTATATCAGTATGGAATCCAAATTTCTGTCATGGTTGCTGTGAACGCGAAATTGACTCCTCGCAGTGCCTCACCTATAATTCAGCGTTCATTTTTTTGAGCAGAATCCCAATCGTTGGAGAGCGGAAGGAGAACCATGTCGTTTACATTTCAACAGCCGTCCAACCTAAAAAAGAAGCGTGAACATGGATTTAGAAAGCGCATGAGCACCAAGAACGGTCGTAAGGTCTTGGCCCGGCGGCGGGCAAAAGGACGAGCACGGTTGACCGTCTAGGCACTGTGTGGCTGATCAGCGGTGTTCTTCGGTGTGCGTCTCAATTCTCTTCGTGCTGCCCTTGTGTAGGGGCACCCACCACTTCGTAGCTTCCATAAGGATTATTCCGAGTGGGTACAACGAAGGGATCGGCTTTTTCATATGGCGCCGGGGGCACCCCGACGCATGACCATCTATTTACGGAGTAGCCGGGATATCGAAGTTGTCAAACGCCATGGGCGCCGATTTTCCACGACCTTCTTCAATCTTCTCGCATGCAGGATGGACGATGCCCCCACCCGAGTGGGGATCATTGTCGGAAGGCGATTTGGAAACGCCGTTCGGCGTAATCGAGCCAAACGGGTGTTCCGAGACTTGGCCAGAGAATTGTACCCGGACTTGGTACCGGGCCGAGGGCTTCTCGTATTTCCCAAACGGGACGCTCTCCTGCAGTCGAGGGAAGACCTGACCAATGCGTGGAAATCTTCGCTGGAGCGCATGCACCTTCTTCGTCATAGCATAAAAGGTGGATCGTGATATGCAACGCCTGTGTTTGTGGCTCATTCAAGGCTACCGAATGGTGATTTCCCCATTGCTCGGGCCAAATTGTCGCTTCGACCCAACGTGCTCGCAGTATGCGTCGGAGGCGATTACCAGGTACGGGACGTTGCATGGCCTCGGGCTTGCCCTGATTCGGCTCCTGAAGTGTCATCCTTTCCATCCCGGGGGTGAAGACCCGGTCAAGTAGTGACAATTCCATCTTTTTAAAGAAAGCATAACTCTCCCATGGATAAGCGAGTCATAGTCTTCCTGGCGCTTTCGGTCACAATTATTCTCGGATATGAGTACCTGCTCAATGAGCTTGGTTTACTCCCCGAAACGACTGTGTCCGAGCCGGCTGATCAGACGACCACCGAGGAACCACCTTCTCACGCCGGTACTCGGGATTTAGAGTCTCAGGCTCCTCCCCTGCAGGCAGGTAGTGGCGAATCCTCTCCAAAACCGATCACCGACAATGCAAACGCGCAGGAGGCTCGGAAAGAACTTACCGCACCTGAAATGGTTGAGGTAGAAACGAATCTATACCGTGCCAAATTCACGAGTCGGGGGGCCGCCCTCACAAGCTGGGAACTCAAACAGTATCGTAGCACCCACGAGGCTGAAACACTGGTTCAGCTTGTCAGACAAGGGAGTAAGTTCGCCCAGCCTTTGACAGTCACAACAGATGACACCGCGCTCACAAAGGAGTTAGGCCAGGGAGTCTATCGCGTCTCGAAGGACTTCACGACATTGGATCAGGAGCACCCAACCGGTCATGTCACCTTTTCCTATGAGAGCCCAGGAACGGGAGCACGGCTACAAAAGCAGTTCACCTTTCATGTCGACAGCTATGTGGTGGACATGGAACTGGGGCAGAGCGGGTTATCGGCGTCCACTCAAGTTGAATTAGGGACGAACTTTGGCATCGTAGACTGGGGAGAGGGGTTCATTGGTTCCGTCGGTGCGGCATCGCTTGTCGATGACAAGATTGAAAAGGGTATGCCAGACGGAGAGTTAGAGCGCAAAGGGACCGTAAAATGGGTAGCCTTGCAGGACAAGTATTTCATTTCAGCGCTGATGCCAAAGAATAGTTCCTCGACAGTAGCCAACAATCAGGGTGAAAAACTCGTTTCGACCGCTGTTCGTCTACCAACTGATGGGCCTGGGACACCGCTCCTCCTGCAACTCTATGCCGGTCCTAAAGAGCATGACACCCTAGAGAACCTGCACATGGGGTTGGAAGATACTATCGATTTCGGATGGTTTCTTTTTGGGAGCTGGGACACGGTTCGAGCAATCGCGAAGCCAATCTTCCATATTCTCCGCTGGATCAACGAATATACGCACAACTATGGGTTGACCATCATCCTGCTGACCGTGGGAATCAAAGTGCTGTTCGTGCCCCTACAGTACAAGAGTTATAAGTCCATGAAGCAGATGCAGACCATTCAGCCCAAAGTGATGGCGCTACAGGAAAAGCTCAAGGACGATCGAGAACGCCTGAATAGGGAACTCATCAAGCTCTACCGCGATCAGAAAGTGAATCCCGTGGGAGGCTGTCTCCCGATGGTGTTACAGATGCCGGTATTCGTTGCCCTGTTCAATATCCTGTACATGACCATCGACCTACGCCAAGCGCCTCTTGGCCTTTGGATTACTGATTTATCCGTGCAGGACCCCTACTACATTCTCCCCATCATCATGGGAGTCAGCATGTTCGTGATGCAAAAGATCCAACCCACCACCATGGATCCGAACCAGGCAAAAATCATGCTGCTGCTACCCGTGTTCATGACGTTTCTGTTTATTAATTTTCCTGCCGGCTTGGTGCTGTACTGGCTCACAAATAACGTATTGAGCATCGTTCAACAGTTTGTCACCGATCGTTTCTTCTTCAAGAATCGCCCCGTTTTACCCAGCACAGAGAACGCTGACGTTAAGAAATGAAATCCCTCGGTTGCTTTCGACTCAGGTAGGGTTTTGCACCGTAAGAACGGTCAGGAGCATGGCTCTCGACGGATCACCTGACGATACTATCTGTGCCATTGCGACACCCATGGGCGAGGGAGGGATTGGAATCGTTCGGATTAGCGGGCCGAACGCCACCCATGTTGCCCGCCAAGTCATACGGTTCCGCTCCAATCAGTCCTTCCAAGCGACCGTATCGCACATGCTTCATACAGTTGATATCTTCGGTCCCCCTCACATCGATCAACGCAAGGATTCATCGGCTGATGAACCGTGTTCCCGTTCGAATCTCATCGATGAAGGTCTCGCCGTCTACATGAAAGGGCCCCGATCGTTCACGGGCGAGGACGTTGTTGAAATTCATTGTCACGGGAGCGGGATTGCCCTCAAGCGCGTCTGCGAGGCCTGCGTGGTGGCTGGCGCCCGTTTAGCTCAGCCTGGAGAATTCACAAAGCGGGCGTTCCTAAACGGACGTCTGGACCTCTCCCAAGCTGAGGCTGTGTTAGATACGATTACAGCCAAATCGGAACTTGGTCTGAAGATGGCCCAACGTCACCTCCGCGGTGCTCTCGGTCAGCAGATTACTGAATTACGAAATTCTCTGATGGCCGTGCTGGCCCATGTTGAGGCGGGGATTGATTTTTCTGATGAAGATATCTCATTTGTCGGGCGAGAGGAGCTGATCGCTTCGATTGAAGACACCCGAATGCAGATACAACGGATGGTATCGACTGCGGAAACCGGTCGCATCTTGCGAGAAGGAGGCCGCATCGCGATTGTTGGGAAACCC
The DNA here is from genome assembly GCA_029865225.1 of Nitrospira sp. Taxonomy (GTDB): domain Bacteria; phylum Nitrospirota; class Nitrospiria; order Nitrospirales; family Nitrospiraceae; genus Nitrospira_D. The sequence goes on along the minus strand of JAOUHJ010000030.1, from coordinate 11,068 downwards.
AATGTTGGGAAATCGAGTTTGCTGAATGCTCTTCTCCAAGAGAACCGTGCGATTGTGACGGATATTCCCGGAACCACGCGAGATCTGATCGAAGACTCTGTAGAGTGGCAAGGGTTGCGACTTACATTTGTCGACACTGCCGGACTTCGTGATACCTCCGATGTGGTTGAACAGGAGGGCATTAGACGATCGCGAATGGCTCAGGAGGAGAGCGATGTGGTCCTTCATGTTGTTGACGCAGCAGAGGCCGGCAAGACTACCAACACTGAGTTCGTCTCCCCGGGTCTTGCGCGTCACGATGTGACCGTGGTGAACAAGATAGACCTTGTAAATTCCGGAGCGGTTGTGCAGCTCTGTGAAGCGCTCTCTCAAGATTCCGCCCACACGGTGGTGCCTATCTCAGTCCGAACGGGAGAAGGGTTGGGAGAGTTGAAGCGAGTGATAGAAGGTCGGTTTTTGGGGCCTTCTTTGGAAGCCAGTGATGGGTTGATCATTACCAATTTGCGCCATCGCCTGGCCTTAGAACGTGCGATGGGTTTCCTCGATCAAGCGCTCACGTCAGTTAGTAGTGATGTCCAACCCGAGTTTGTAGCGGTGGATCTTCGAGGAGCCTCGGATGCGCTGGGAGAGGTCGTAGGCGACATTACGTCGGATGATATTTTGAACCGCATTTTTTCTGAATTTTGCATTGGAAAGTAGAATACTTTTTGATGACAGCCTTTGACGTCATTGTGGTAGGCGGTGGCCATGCAGGGTGCGAGGCAGCCCTGGCTGCGGCGCGAATGGGAACGAAGACGTTGCTCTTGACCATGGAGTTAAACCGTATCGCACAGATGTCATGCAATCCAGCAATTGGAGGAATTGCTAAGGGACACCTGGTAAAGGAAATTGATGCGCTCGGTGGTGAAATGGGGCGCAACACCGACCGTGCGGGCATTCAATTTCGATTCATTAACACCAGTAAGGGGCCTGCGGTGCGTGCATTGCGGGCGCAGTGCGACAAGTCGCTGTATCGTACGGCGATGCAGGAAACCCTCTCGCAAGAGAAGCACTTGACCTTGATGGAGGGTGTCGTAGACAGATTGCTCGTGGTTGGGGGTTCAATTGTTGGTATCGTAACAGGGGCTGGTGAGACGATCCACGCCAGAGCCGTCATTCTCACATCAGGTACTTTTCTTAGGGGACTTATCCATATTGGGCTCAGCCATTTTCCAGCTGGTCGCGCCGGAGAAGCAGCTGCAGAACATCTTACTGATTGTATGCGCGATCTTGGGTTTGAGTCTGGAAGACTCAAGACTGGAACCCCGCCTCGTTTGGATAAGGACACAATCGATTTCTCAACCATGATTCCGCAACCCGGCGACACTCCACCACCCGCATTCTCTTATCGAACCCGACAGATTACAACGACACAGGTTTCGTGTCATTTGACGTATACCGGACCTGAAACCCATCAGGTGATTCGGGAGAACCTTGATCGCTCTCCACTGTACAGCGGCGTGATCGATTCGATAGGACCTCGATATTGTCCGTCAATTGAAGACAAGGTTGTACGCTTTTCCGAAAGGAACCGACATCAGATCTTTATTGAACCGGAGGGTCTCAACACCAAGGAGTTTTATCCAAATGGCATCTCAACCAGCCTCCCGGTCGATGTCCAGGCAGCTATGTTGCGGACGATTCCAGGATTGGAGCATGCCAAAATGCTCAAGCCCGGTTACGCGATTGAGTACGACTATTTCCCTCCTCGACAACTCTACAGAACGCTAGAGACCAAATTGGTGAGTGGTCTTTATCACGCTGGGCAGATCAACGGCACTTCTGGGTATGAAGAAGCCGCCGGACAAGGTTTGCTCGCCGGAATTAACGCTGTCTTGAAGATTCGGCAACAGCCTCCGCTAATTTTGGATCGATCTCAGGCGTACATTGGTGTTCTCATCGATGACCTTATCACGAAGGATACTAGTGAGCCTTACCGCATGTTTACATCACGAGCCGAATACCGGCTTCTACTGCGTCACAGTAACGCGGATCTTCGGTTGATGTATATCGGACACAACGTTGGGTTGATTCCAGACGATGCTTACGAAAAGCTCTTATTGAAGAAAAAGTCGATCGAAATGGAGATCGAGCGTTTGGGTGCTACAAGACCACGTTTCACGGCCGAACACTCCTTGAAAGCTAAAGGTACCTATTTGGAAAACGCTTCACCAACCCTCACTATGGCGCAACTCCTTAAGAGGCAAGAAGCCACGTATCGTGATCTCGTCGAGTTTTTTGGGGAATCGGTTATGAATGACGAGGAGAGCGCAGAAGAAGTGGAGCTTCATATCAAGTATGAAGGGTATGTACGGAGACAGATCCAACAGGTCGAGAAGTTCAAGAGATTTGAACGGAAGTTAATTCCCCATACATTTAATTACGATTCTGTGTCTGGATTTTCTCGTGAGGTAAAAGAAAGGTTGAATAGAGTCCGCCCTGAAACAATTGGACAAGCCGCTCGTATATCCGGCGTAACTCCTGCTGCCATATCCTTACTTCTTATAACAATTGAAAAGCTGAAACGAGAAGAGCTTTCAAATCGCTCAGCAGTGTCGTGAAGTATCTTCGCCCTGCCCCTTTACTATTGACCTTCAACGAACATCAGCGTAATTGTTCCACGTGGAACATGAAATCGATCTCCACCGATTAATTCAGACATGTTCTACCGATATTGGAGTTTCTCTCAATAGCGAACAGGTTCAGCAGTTCGTGGTCTATTTGGAATTTCTTAAAACTTGGAATCAAACCTTCAATCTAACTGGTATCACTTCTGATGAAGAAATCGTTATTAAGCATTTCGTGGACTCATTTGCCGTGCTGAATGCTGTTGAAATAGGTTCTGGCACCCGACTTCTTGACGTAGGAACTGGAGCAGGCTTTCCTGGAGTTCCTCTGAAGATTGTCAGACCTGATCTGCGGATCACCCTAGTTGAACCAGTTTCAAAAAAGACCTCTTTTCTTCGGTTTCTCGTCGGCACCCTGCGGTTAGAAGCCACAGAGATCTTTGAGGGAACCCTCGATCGATTTGTATCTCAGCGTAAGGGTGTCGATTCCTACGATTACATCACGACGCGTGCCTTGAAAACGAATCTGATCCTGCAGATCGGCCCTAAGCTCCTTCGCCCTGGCGGGGCCGCAATATTCTATTCCTCAAGGTCCATGAGTGGGCTCGATTTTCTTAAACCCTGGCAGTTGATAAACGACTATTCGTTTGATCTTCCAAGAAGATTCGGGAGAAGACATATTTGCATTTTCTCACCCTCGTCTTGAAGATGATATTTGTTGTTCCACGTGGAACATGATTCCAGTCCTGGAGTACCTTAATGGCAAAAATCATCGCTATAGCAAATCAAAAAGGAGGCGTTGGAAAGACAACGACAGCCATCAATCTTTCTGCCGCCATCGCACTTGAGGGAAAATCTGTCTTACTCATTGATATGGACCCCCAGGGGAATGCCACAAGTGGTTTAGGAATTGATCAGCGATCCTTGACGAAAACCACGTACACATGCCTTGTAAAAAACACTTCGATCCAAGAAGCTTCTCTCGAAACAACTATACAAGGGCTTTCGCTACTTCCATCCAATGCAGATCTTGCGGGCGCGGAAGTCGAACTCGCCAATCTTGAAGAACGTGAGGGACATCTGAAATCAATCATTGGTGACATAAGGGAAAAGTATGATCTGATTTTTGTTGACTGCCCGCCAGCCCTCGGAGTTCTGACTCTCAACGCCCTGACGGCTGCTGATTCAGTCCTCATACCAGTACAGTGTGAATACTACGCCATGGAAGGCCTGACACGCCTTATTGACAGCATTGAACTTATCAGGCAATCCGTGAACCAAAATTTGGAAATTCAAGGAATCGTCTTGACCATGTACGATTCGCGCAACAGCTTGGCTCGACAGGTGACCGAGCAAATCCGATCTCACTTCGCCCACAAAGTCTATCAAGCTGTCATTCCTCGCAATGTAGCCCTTGCAGAAGCACCGAGTTACGGTCGGCCGGGAATCTTGTACAACGCTGCGTCCGCAGGATCCCAATCCTACGTACTTCTAGCTAAGGAGTTTATAGCTCATGGAAAAGAAAGCGCTCGGTAAGGGCCTTGGGGCCCTTCTAGCACCCACCAAGGTCACCCCCTCTGCCGAGGGAGCCGATATTCAACGGCTCCGGATCGACGCCATTGTCCCAAATCGTTATCAGCCTCGCCACCACTTTCCAGAGGAGGAACTAGCTAACCTCGCTGCCTCCATTAAGGAAAGCGGTGTTCTGCAGCCAATCGTCGTGCGACGCAAAGGAGACGGCACCTATGAACTCATCGCGGGAGAACGCCGATGGCGGGCCTCCAAAGAGGCAGGCCTTGAGACCATCCCTGTGATTATTAAAAATTGCTCCGATCAGGAATCCTTATTGCTGGCCCTGATCGAAAATATCCAACGAGAAGACTTGAATCCAATGGAAACCGCACGCGCCTATACCAGAATGATGAAGGAATTCGGCCTCACACAGGACGCAATTGCGCTCAAAGTCGGACGCGATCGGTCATCCGTCGCAAACTTTATTCGTCTCACACACCTGCATCCCGAACTCCAGGAGCTCGTTGAAACTGGACGCCTATCAGCTGGTCACGCCAAAGTGATACTCGGTCTCCCCTCTCCAGAAGAACAACTCCGTATTGGAAAGAAGGTTGTCTCCGCCTCCCTTTCCGTGCGAGCCACAGAAAAACTGATTACCCATTCTCTCGAGAAAAACACCCGTCGTCCCATCCCTACACACAACTCACTCTGGGCGGATCTCGAGACTCGCCTCCAGAAGCGCCTTGGTACAAAAGTGACCGTCGAGCCTCAAAAACAGGGAGGACGACTCGTGATTCATTGCTTCTCAAAGGAAGAGCTTGATGGCGTTGTCGATATTCTTCTCGGCTAGCTCTCCCTAAATCACCCCCCCCTCACGCAGTTACTGGCCCCCTGGTCAAGAATCCACATCTATTTGCCTTTTTTTCACTTCTCAACGCTAAATATCTTGGCACGACCGACCGATACGACACCTAACGGGAACGAACTCATAATTCGGCTACTAACCACTATCCCACGCAGGGAGAGGAGGCGACCGTATGTGGAAGGACAAGCAAGATGGCAGACGCGCTGATGAGGTGGACCTTGACGGTCCCGCACCAAGTTTCGAATCCACACGGTCAGATGCAGGGCAAGATGTCAGTGCCTTTGTCGGAAAGGGCGTTGTTTTCAAAGGTACGATTACCTATCACGGGACCGTTAGAATTGACGGAACCCTCGAAGGTGAAATCCACACTGAGGGGGTCCTGCTCGTAGGAGAAGAGGCCGTGATCACGGCAAAAGTAACCGCTGGTACGATCGTGTGCAAAGGCAAGATCACTGGCGACATTCATGCAAAAGACAAGATGAAACTCCGGGCCCCTGCTATCATCGATGGCGGGGTCACCACCCCGATGCTCTCCATTGAAGAAGGAGTTCTCTTTAACGGCACATTGGAGATGGAACAACCTGTTCGACCGATCCAACGGGAAACGGTGCTCCATCCGGTTGGAACAGTCGGCGACATCCCTCTCCGAAAAGTGAACGGCTAGCGATGTGCTATCCCTTCACCTCGACGTACGACGAGTGGGCGCCCTTCGTGAACCAGGTGATGCTGTAAAGAGCATACCTCGTCAGTTTTTTGTCACAAGGAGCTGGGAACCCTAATGTGGGCCATAGGCGAAAAGCAGGTTCCGGAGACAGGCGACAGCGAAAATTTCACGTTCCTCGCCAAAGGAGTGGATTTCAAAGGAGTGGTCACCTTTGATGGAACGATCCGTATCGACGGACGCGTGGAGGGCGAGGTCCATACCACAGGAACCTTGATCGTAGGTGAACAAGCTACGGTCAAGGGCATCATTTCAGTGGGAACCCTGATGACCAGTGGAAAAATCAACGGCACAGTGACCGCGACGGCCAAGATATTAATACAGAAACATGGTGTGCTGATCGGGGATATTCGAACACCCGGCATTTCAATAGAAGATGGGGCCCACTTCCACGGGATGTGTGATATGGGGGCTCATAAATGGGTTGAGGAGCAGCCTTCGCCATCCAAGCACGCCTACGATTTTTCCGGCCACCGTGCCAAGATGCGGGCCTCCGACCTCTAGCTCTTCACGCACTCCTCCCGCTACAATACCAGGCACCATGAATCGTCCCTCCGTTCTTCTTGGAATGAGCGGTGGAGTTGACAGCTCCGTCGCAGCGGCATTGCTGGTTCGCCAGGGTTATAATGTCCACGGTATCACCCTCCAGGTATGGGAACACGAGGACGACTCAGTCGCCACCTCGAAAAAATGGCAAGAACGAGGTTGCTGTAAAGTAGGGCTTGCTAAGCACGTCGCTCAACGTCTCAATATTCCGCACAATGTCCTGGATGCCCGTGAATCTTTTCGAGCCGGTGTGATCGACGATTTTCTTTCCGGCTACACGTCTGGCACAACACCCAATCCCTGTGTTCGCTGTAATGAACGAGTCAAGATCCGGACTCTCATCGACCTGGCAACCACCCAAGGCTTCGACTATGTTGCGACAGGTCACTATGCTCGGCTCACGATGGATGGCCCAATTCCGACTCTTTCTCGAGCCGTTGATCACCGCAAAGATCAAACGTATTTTCTCTATAGGCTCCACCGTCAGTGGTTACGGAAGCTCCTCTTCCCCGTTGGTGAGCTTCTCAAATCAACCGTATGGGAAGAGGCGGAAGCCTTAGGCCTACCGCCAGACGAGCTCAAGGAAAGCCAGGAGATTTGTTTTGTGACTCAGGGCGACTATCGGACCTTTATCCAACACGAGCGGCCCACAGCCAAGAAATCCGGCCTCTTTATTAACGAAGCTGGAGTCCCGCTCGGCGAACACGACGGCATTGCCTTCTACACACCCGGTCAGCGCCGAGGCCTCGGCATTGCCACCGGTCAACGCCTCTATGTTCAGCAAGTCAATCCTTTTACCAACACAGTCCTGCTCGGCCCAGAGGAATCTCTCTACAAGAACGCCTGCACCGTGTCAGATCTCAATCTCCTGGATCCACGACTCACCCAAGGCGAAACGGAGGTCCAAATCAAACTTCGCTATGCGACACCCGCAACACCCGCGACGGTTTCACCACTCGGCACCTCCGGCCTTGGGGTCCGATTTCACCACCCACAGAGAGCGATCAGCCCAGGGCAATCTGCTGTTTTCTACGACCATGATGCGGTCCTCGGGGGAGGCATTATCCAGCCATCCTGACGGCTTTTTCTCCCTCCCTCGCTTGACTTTGTCATACGATCTTCTATAGCCTCGCAGCCGAACAGTTTTGCGGATTCCGGAGGCCGACGCAGGTCCCTGTCATGCGTAGCCGACCGTCCAAAATGTGGGTGTGAGGTATCGATGTTCGGTTCATTTGGCTGGATGGAGTTACTGCTGATCTTGATCATTGTGTTGATCATTTTTGGCGCCGGCAAACTCCCACAACTAGGAGAAGGCCTCGGCAAGGCCATCAAAGGATTTAAGAAATCAGTCCATGAGGCTGACGCGATCGACGTCACACCCGGAGAAGAGCAATCCCAACACGCACAATCCCAGACTACTCCATCTGGCCAGACCACCAACGAATCGGAATCATCGCGATCGCCCGGTCAGCAAACGACCCAACCGGGCCAGATGAAACAAGGTTAATTGCCCAGCTGAAGCGTGACGGCTGGAGCACATAGCACCGTCAGCATAGCTGAACCACTGTGAACTATGTTCGGACTGGGCACAAGCGAGATCTTAATCATCCTGATCATCGCATTCCTCCTCTTCGGCCCCAAACAACTGCCGGAGGTTGGAAGGCAAGTTGGAAAGGCTATCAAGGGCTTTAAGGATACTGCCGACGACCTGCGCAAGTCCGTGGAACCCGAGCTTAATCTTATCCAACAGGAGGTTAAAACGGTCGAGCAGGACTTCCAAGCTTCTATGAAAGAAGCAGAGGAAGAGATTACTGCTGCAGGTCGATCTGCAGAGGAGGGTAACGAAACAGCCAGTAAGTCCGGCCCCGTCTGATACGGGGAGCTAACGCACCCTGCTTGAATGCGAATGACACAGCTATCGACGATAGACCTGCTTTACTAAATTCTGCCTCGCAAGGATCTCCCCCGGCGACCTTCATGTAGCTCAAGCGCATTGCTCGCTACTACAGGCGGTCTGACCCGCGATTGGGTCGGGGATAAAGTCAAGCATCAGCTGCTTTGTTCCTTGTCTATGGGCACAACCCGGGCGATTGTGACCAACGCGAAGGCGCTAACACCGTAACCTCGATCGGAGAACATATCATGTCGAGCATTCGGACGAAGACGTTCAACAGCCTCATGGCTCTCAGTTTCCTCCTGACATTCGCTGCCACAGCTCACGCTGTGTTCGAACTGCCCGAAGGAGAAAAAATCACCAATCCCATCGTCATCGGTCGAGGCATTCCCCAAAAAGAGGCCTACGAACTCTTTGACCCGAGGATCGGCCGGAATTTCGATATTCGAAATCTCTGGATTCGTGCAGACATGCGCGTTCGCCCCGAGTACCGAAACAATGTGTGTTTCGGAGGTGGTATCGGAAGCGCCGGAGAATGTAACGCCCCCCTTGGGACCCCCAATAGCTTGATTGGCAAAGCCAACGATCAATTCGTTCAACAGCTCACCCGATTTGGTATCGGCTATGACTTGTCTCCGGATATCAATTTCTATCTCGAGTTGATTGATTCACGTACCTGGGGAGGTAACCAAGACCCGATCTCCCATACCTGTGGCCCTGCCCTCAGCAGTGGGAAATCAACCTGTTCCCTTGGGATTCGAGCGGGCTACATGCTCATTCGCAACTTTGCCGGAATCAAGGGCCTCGGCCTCAAGGCAGGCCGACAATATCTGGTCTTCGGAGACCAAAGTTTGCTCGGCCACTTCGATTGGGCCAATACTGGTTTCTCCTTCGACGGGATCACGACAAACTATAGCACTGAGATCATCGACTCTTCGTTCGGCTGGTATCGACTTGCCGAGACCGATCTCCCACAGGGCGCCCCGCTCGGTAGCGGAGGGCCAAATCTACCCGGAACAGGTCAGGCCAAGAACGCACAGGGGGAAGTCGACATGCTGGTGTTCTATAACCAAATCAAGACCATCCCATGGGCGCTGGTCGAACCCTTCTACATCTATTACAAGAACAATCTCGGCGCAGATGGCAATAATATCCAAGGTCTCGGGACACCCAAGCATGGGAACCAAACACGCCATACGATTGGGAACCGCATAGCCGTCAAGAAGGGCGGCTTCGATTTTTCCAATGAAATCGCCTACCAGTTTGGACAAATGGGAGACACTGCTGACAGTGCCAGCAGTTTGTGTGGCAACCCAGGAGGTGAGGGGAAATGCCTCCACATCAATGCCTGGGCGACGAGAAACTGGTTTGGCTATACTGCGTTCAACCTACCGGGAAAGCCTCGCCTCGCCTTCAATTTCGACTATGCCTCTGGAGACGGCCGGGCGAATTGTACACTAAACGCGGCCTATGGCACGTGCAAAACGGCCAACACATTTGAAAATCTGTTCCCGACTAATCACATCCACATGGGGTACATGGATGTCATGGCGTGGAAGAACATGATGAGTTTCTCAGGTAATTTCCAAGCGCGCCCAACGCAGAATGATCACATTGAGATCTGGTACACGAACTTGCATCTCGCAAACGCAAAGGACAATTGGTATCGCGCCAGTCAAGGTGTCTATGTCTATTCCAGACCTGACAACACTAAGACGCATGTCGGTGATGAAATCAATTTCGTCTGGACCCATTTTTTCATGCAAGGCCTGGTCGCTTTTCAAACCGGCTATGGTCATTTCTGGCCTGGCTCCTATGTTTCACACAATCTAGGACGCCGAGCCGTCGGTCAAGATTGGGCTTACGCTCAACTCTGGATCAACTTTTAGGCGTCTCATGAGCCAGTCCCACACATCTTTGACGATCACACCATGCATCTATTCATGACTGCTTACGACCCCGCACTTTCAAATCGACTCTGAAGTTCACCGTACGTCTGCGTCACTGGAAACTGTGGGAATTCTTTCGGTAAATGCTCGGGCGGCCTAAAGAAAAACCCCGCATCGGCCTCCGCCAGCATTGCTGTATCATTGTACGAATCACCAGCCGCAATGGTACGGAAATTCAGGGATTTGAAAGCGGCCACGGCGTGTCTCTTTGGATCCATCATCCGCATGTGATACGCGATGATCCGTCCACTCCCGTCAATCTCCAGCTGATTGCAGAAGAGAGTTGGGAACCCCAGTTGTCGCATCAGCGGTTCGGCAAACTGATAGAACGTATCGGATAAGATCACGACCTGGTACCGTTCACGAAGCCACGCGATAAATTCTACCGCCCCGTCTAACGGTCCCATCTTGGCGATGACGGCTTGAATGTCGTTGATCTTAAGATGGTGCCGGTCCAGTATCTTCAGCCGTTGCTCCATGAGCTTATCGTAGTCCGGCATCTCACGCGTGGTGACCTTCAACTCTTCGATCCCGGTCTTTAAGGCCACGTTGATCCAAATCTCAGACACCAACACCCCTTCCAGGTCCAAACACACCAGAACTGGCTCACGCATCTCGTCTCTCCTTGCTCATGTATGAACACTTCCTCTGCAGCCGTTACTATTTGGTAGGATCCTTGTCGCTTGTCACAAAGGCTTGGCTTAAGAAACGCCAGGTCTTGTCCAACGCTTGATCGAATAACTCGCCCCCTCTCCACGTACGACGACTCTGTTCATCATGCTGCTCGGCCCATTCCAATGCCAGCGGAAGTGGGATCAACCTCGTAGGATCCGCCGTCAATTCCTGCCACACCAACCCCAAGACTGTACTCACCTGTATAGGCACAGCAACTGGGTCGATGGGATTCTTGGTCAGGTCATCACAGCGATCAGCCGGTGAGGTGACAAGCAGCTCCCGACAGGCGGCTGGGCGTTC
>JAOUHJ010000130.1 GCA_029865225.1 Nitrospira sp. | reverse complement strand
GCAACAGTCGCGAGTACCTACAGCGCCTTCGTGGCATCAAAGTCGTCGCCTCAACCTCTTCGGTTGAACTCAATACCGAAAGTCGTAGGGTGACCGAATATAAGAAGGAGAGTCCAAAGCAACGCCCCCGCCCCTAACCCTTATCGGTATAACCATTCACCTCACGCGATTTAGTAAACCGAGCATCAACTCAAGTGAGCCTACGCCACTCTGACCACGGGCTGCCAGGCTGATATCGTGGAACAACGCGCAATCCGCATAGCCTTGCCGCTCTTACTTGGGTATAATCCCCACACTCGCTACGTCATTCATACTGTTGAGCCCATGACACCCCAAGTCTTTGCCGGAAAATATGTCGTTCAAGAAGAGATCGCCCGTGGAGGTATGGGCGTCATCTACAAAGCGCTCGACCGCACCCTCAATCGCACCGTGGCTATTAAACTGGTGCACGCCCACTTCAGCGGGGATGCATCCTTTGCCGAGCGGTTCCTCCGGGAAGCGCGCGCTATGGGAAGGCTGCAGCATAAGAACATCGTCACCATTTATGCCGTCGAGGAAGAGCGCAACACGCAATTTCTGGTCATGGAGTTCTGTCCCGGTACGAATTTGCGTGACCTGATCCGGACGCAGTCTACCCTTCCCCTGCGCGACGCCGTCAGTCTGGCGGAGCAACTGGCCTCGGCGCTGGCCTATGCCCATACCCGAGGCGTGATCCACCGAGACATCAAGCCGGCCAATGCGCTCGTCAACCAGCAAGGCACCGCGAAGCTCACGGACTTTGGCATCGCCGCCGCACTGGATGAAGCCGCGTTGACGTCGGCGGGGCAGATTATCGGCACACCGGAATACATGTCGCCGGAACAGGCGCGTGGCTGGAAGCTCGATGGGCGGTCTGATCTGTACTCCCTCGGTATCGTGCTGTATGAAATGCTGACGGGGAAGACACCGTATCCTGAATCTTCAGGAACTGCCATTCTTGGGAAGCTGGCCCACGACCGTGAAGAACTGAGCTTGTCATTTCCAAGTCATGTCCCATCCCTGGTGCAGGGGGTCGTCAGGGACTTGCTCCGACGCAACCCAGACGACCGGATCGCAGATGCGGACATACTCGCCAGCCAGCTACACGAGCTCCTGTATACCTTGCCGGAGACTCCAGAAGCGATGGTGCCAGACACATCTGAACCGACAGAGATTCTGCCATCGCCTATGTCTCACACTAGAGGGCCGACCCGACCTATCGTCCGAGACATGGAATCTCCCATTGCACCTGGCCGCCCTCAGACTCCACCAGAATATCGGTTCACTCCTTCCGCCACCGAATCGCGTCCCTCCGTTGCGGACCATACAATTCCGCTTCCCAGACGAGATCGGACAGGACCAAGACCAAGCAGATCAGAGTCCATCACCCCCCCCCTTCCTCCTGAAATTGTTGCCCCCCCGCCGACTCGCCCACTCGGGGTGATCGTCGCAGTCGGCATCGTCCTCATCGGGCTGACTGCCATTGGAATCATCTCATACTTCCCGTCACAACTGGAGAGTACCTCCTCTGGGGACAAATCCATTGACTTACCGCCACGCCAGATAGACACTGAACCACAACCTCCTGCTCCTCTCCCAAACCCAACAGCTAAAGTAGAGATAGAGCCGCCACAGCCCATCCTTCCCCCTCAGCCCATGTCCCCTTCGGAGAAAAACGAGTCACTCACGCCTTCCGTCCAAGCAGTCACCACGTTTCCCGATGCAACCCTCCAGTCACTACTCGACCGATTTCAACAGGCGTACGAACGGCAAGACTTGGCGGAACTTCGTTCCATCTCCCGTATGGACCAAGCACGGCAGCGCTACGTTGAAGAAATGTTTCGCACGTACAAGACCCTGAAACTCTCTCGTCCGACCCTCACGCGAGAGGAAAACGGTGCGGCTGCTGTGCTCCTGATCGAGCTCGCCATCACGACCACTGGAGAAACGGTGGACCTCACCCCCATTGCCAGGAAGATTACGCTCCATATCCCTCGCCAGGGAGATGCCTGGGACAAGATCGTCTGGTGATTCACGGACCGATCTAAGACGCCCAACGCTATGGCGAGGTGCTGATGCTGGTATTGTGAAACGGCGGGGGGAAATTGAAACCGAACAGTTGCGGGTTCTCCCCGATCACCGCGGCGGAGATGATGTAAAACACATAGTCATAGGTTTCTTGTGGAATCTTAAACTTCTTCAACAGTTGCCAGAAGTTTCGTTCTTGTGGGTTCTTGGGTAATTGTCTGATCATCTTGACGACGTTCCCCTCACCCCAATTGTAGGAGGCAATCACCAGCAGGCCCGACGCCTGGGCATCCGTCAAATACAGTCGTTTGATGTACTTCGCTGCGGCCTCTGTCGCCTTTTTGACGTTGAACCGGTCATCGTCCGGATCGAACCGCGGCTCGTGCAGGAGAGGGCCAGGTCGGAGACCAAACTCTTTCGCCGTGAGTGGAATGAATTGCCACATGCCCTTGGCATAGCCCAGTCGTGTCTTGGGACCGATGGCTTTATGATCAAACCCGCTTTCTTGAAGCGCCAGATAAAAGAAATGCGGAGCGAGGTTATTGGTAAACATGGCATTGGAGATTGTGCCGGTATAGCCCGCCGACAATGCGCGCTGCATGCTGGCCTGCAACCGTTCCGTCGTCTTCCATTTCTGAATGTACTTGTTGACTTCGTCCAGAAAGTCCTGGGGCACGGTAGCATCACACTCGCCGAAGAGACGAGCGACTCGCAAGACAGCCCGGTCTTGTTCACTCATGTTGGCATAGAGGCCCAATTCCTTGATGAACCGGTCGTATTTGCTCTGGAGGCTTTTGATTTCTTGCTGCTTCAATTGGATCTCTTTCAATTCTTTCGCGTGAGTGCTCTTCGAGAGCACTTCATCGAGTTGAGCCACCTGTAATTCTAATCGCTTCATCGTGTAGAAAATGTCTTCGGCTGTCTTACTGAATGTTTCAATTTGCTTGTCCTTGGCATCAACCTTCTTCCACTGATTAAGGGCGATTCCACCGACCGCCAAAAGCACCACTCCAATCACACCCACCGTCATATAGTGACGACGGGATTGACGCTGTTTGATCCGCTTCAGGGCCTTGTCATATTGATTGGTCTGTGGTCCGACATCGGCAGTCTCTTCATGCTGCTCTAATTTTTGGACGATCCTCGTCACAGAATCCAGCCGTTGGGACAAGACGGTGCGATCGGAGTCTTCCTGTAACGCTTCTGCCGAATGGCCGATGCTGAATTGGAAGACCGCGTGATTCTCACCCAGCGTGACTCGGCACAATACCGGCAACGGGACCTCCTGAACTCTCATACCGTTGAGAAAGGTCCCGTTACGACTTCTGAGGTCGATCAACTGCCAGCGCCCGTCACGCCACCGTACCTCAGCGTGGTGACGGCTCACAGCTGGTTCATCGACCACCACGTCGCACTCCGGTGCTCGCCCAATCGTAAACGCGTGGGTAAACGAGCGCTCATTCTCCCATCTCGTACCCTGCAGGACTCGCACAAATATGGGGGGTGGCTCTGCCATGAGACAGCCGTCTCCTGATTCACAAAGGACGTCTATTATTCTACGGACTATTCGCTAATCGCAAGCACGTGCTAAGCAAGACGGTTTTGGCCCCCTTCTACCAGGTCCTCACCTATGTGGGCAACTATGGAGTGACGCCTTCAAAGAACAGACCACGAATACTTCCCGAGAACTTGTTGAATTCCAAGACCTGATGGGGTTGCCTACATGAAGAACACTCGCCGGGTGAATCGAATTCGATTCACATAGTATCCAATTAGATTCAGTCAGAGAATGTGCGGATGAGTGCGATGAAGATCTGAACGAATGGGGGCTCTCCGGTCCTACGCTTACACTAGCAATTTCTGCTGCCGGAAGCCGGGTGCACTGCAGTTGAAGAGCGCGATACCGGGTTGGCGCATGGCCAGTTCAATTGCGGCGGCTCGGCGCTGACGTTGTTTGCCGTTCTTCACGGCTTCTGTAAGTGAATCGATCGTCATGGGTTTCCCAAGCAGGTATCGTGTTCCGTTCATAAGCTCCATTCGATGCGTAGCCCACCACTTTTCAATCAGCTGAGGATGGGGCCAAGGCAAATCCTCGTCTGCATCCATCTCGACATTCTCATCCTCTGGATTTTCAGTCGGACCCGATTCGATGCCCTCCGGTTTGTCGGTGTCCAGATCATCATAGGCGAGATCAAGTCCGGTGATGAAGGAGAACGATTCGCCTGCCACACGGGCCAGATTCGGATCTCCTATCTGTTGAATGAGCCAAGGAATATTGCTTGGATCGCCGATCACCCCAGCTGCTTGGACCGCCAAACGAATGGTATTCGGCGCACTGACCAGGGTCTTCAGCCAAGCCTGTCCCTCCGGCACGGCCATTCGCCTGAGGGCTAGTGCACAGGCCTGCTCACGTTGGGGATGTCCAGCTTCGACCAACCGTTGAAGCACGGGAATAGCCGCCGGCTCTCCTAAAAGTGCACCCGACCAGGCCGCCCAATACCGAACTGATTCGTCTTCCTCCTTAAGATTTTCCTTCACAGCACCGAGCAAATCCCTCCGTCCCAATTCACCGACCGCTTTCAAGGCTCTAGCACGCAGGGTGAGATTCCGCGACGTAACGGCTTGCGTCAACGCTTGTTTCGGATCCACACGGTGAACGGCACAACCGGCAAGACCGATCTGGCGGTGGAGATGCACGTGAGAAGATAGAAACCGTTGAAGGTGGGGGGATGCTTGCTCACGGGTAACCCATCCCAGTGCCGAAACCATCCCATCGATGAGTTCAGGCTTGGCAGTCACCACATTCAGCACCGCCTGAATGCGCGCCTCGATCCCCGACTCAAAGGCCATGACCGAGGCTGCAAAGACTTCGCCGGCCTCTTCATTCCCTAGCGCGGCTTTGCATAACTCCCAACCGGGTTCGCCAGCGACCCGCAACCCATCAAGATGCGCCTCGACACGATCATCGAGCTTGGCGAGGTCTTTCAACGCATAGTGCGGCTGCCGAATCGCATGCGAACGGAGCAACCACAGAAAAGCGGCTTCTTCGGCATGCTGGGACACAATGTCTTCAATAATCATCGCGTATCCAAACTGCTCCTATTGACTGCCAGTCCTCCCACATGCGCACAGCATGGTGGAAAAGGATGATCCGATAGACAGCCATGGACACATGCCGTCTGCATTTATACCGAACACGTAGAAAGATGCAACCGGTGGCGTCCGCTTCACGGTGTCAGGCCATCCATCTTCAGAAGGAACCGAACAGCCTTCCCCTACTGCTCCACAACTTCAGCGATGATTATCGTCGAATGTTTCGCTTGGGTTCGAGCAAGGATTAGACCATCATGAGCTTGTCGCTAACCCTTGCGAATGAAGGGATTATCAAGAACATGGAGAGACAACTGAATCTATTCGGATTCAGATAGAATCTGTTTGGATACAGAAACAATGATTCAACGAGAGAAGACGACTAGCAGGCTGCAGGCCGTCTCGAAATCATGTGAGCGCTCAGTGAGACAGGGTTCACCCTCAACAACACCCGTTAGATAAAAACCACAGACGGCCCTGCACCCCGCTGCTTATCGTTCTTCAATCTCCAGCCAGGGAACACGCGAAAAATGTTTTCGATCGTAGGTCACGATTCGTTTCGTGCCCTGTTCTTTTAACCAGTAGGCATGATAGGCATCGATGAAGTCGATGTTCTGCTGAACATACAGATCGAGTGCCATCATGATCAGCGTACTGTCAGGACAATCGAGGTTTCGGGTGTTGAGGATTTTCTCAATGCGGGAAGCCACCGCTGATTTGTCCAATTAATAGAAAGACTCGAGCGTCCACACGATCTCGGCAATGACGAGCAGACTCGTCGTCAACACGGCTTTGCCATGAACGGCATCACGAAACAACACCTCGGCGCGTTTCGCCTTCACCGGATCATCATTCGTGAGATACCGAAGGAAGATATTCGTATCGATGAACCGGCTAGTCATGTCGCCCGAACCTTGTGGCAACGGACTTTTTGGCACACTGGCGGATCGCCTCAAAATCGAGCTTATACTGAAGTCCGTTGAAATTTGACGAGTGACTCCACCGTGGGATACTCCACGGTTCATAACGGGAGGGAGTCACCGATGAAGAGAGACACGAGACAACGCAAGAGAGCCTTCGCGGGCTTGCGGGCGATCGCGGGCCAGGACGGGATGTTGGGGACCCTGGTCCGCGTGATCAGTTCGGGGAAGCAGGCGCTGGACGCCGTGATGCTGGAGATGGGGCGGCTGATGGCCGAGTGCATCATGCTGATGGAGCGCGAAGAGATCACGGGACCGGACTACTATCCGACAGACCCCGATCTCAAGAAGTGGGCCCATGAACAGGGCTCCATCTATCTCGGCGACCAGAAGGTCACGGTGACGCGCCCCCGGCTGCGGCACGTGGGACAGGGAGAGGTGACCCTCCAGTCCTATGCCCAGATGCGCGCCCCGGGGGCGTTCTCGGAGGAACTGCTGGAGAAGATCCTCCGTGGCGTGTCCGCCCAGAGGTACGCGGACACGGTGATCCATACCGCGGGGGCGTTCGGGGTGTCCGCCTCCACGATCTCCCGCAAGCTCGTGGAGCTGACGGCCGCCAAGCTGAAGGAGTTTCAAACGCGCTCGCTGGCCGACTTCACGCCGTTCGCGGTGTTTCTCGACACGATCCACCGGGGCGGCGAGGCATTTCTCGTGGCGCTGGGTGTGGACCAGAGTGGGGAGAAGAGGGCCTTGGGGTTTTGGCAAGGCTCCTCGGAGAATCACGAGATCTGTGAGGCGCTGTTCAGCGACCTGGAGCGGCGCGGCCTGGCGCTCGCCCGACGGATCCTCTTCGTCACGGATGGCGGCAGCGGGTTGCTCAAAGCGCTGCGGGCCCGGTTCGGTAAGAAGCTGGTGCATCAGCGGTGTGCCATTCACAAGAGCCGGAACCTGCAGCGGCATCTAGCCAAACCCGCTCGCAACGAGGCGCATCGGCGACTCATGGCGGCCTTGGAGCAGACCAGCTATGCTGATGCTCGACGGATGCTGATGGAGTTGGAGGCGTGGCTGCGAACCAAGAACGAGTCGGCGGCCGCATCACTTCGGGAAGCCTTTGAGGAATTATTGACCCTGCATCGGCTGAAGGTGCCGCCCCTGCTGCGCAAGACGCTGATGTCCACCAATCCGATCGAGAGCATGTTCTCGCTGGTCCGGCACAGTGAGCGCAACCTCAAACGCACCCGAGGGAGCGCGATGCTCCAGCGGTGGCTGGGGACCGTGCTGCTCGCCTGTGAGGGGCGATTCAGAAGAGTGAAGGGCTATGCCGAGATTGCGCAGGTGATGGCGAGCATTGAGGCGGTCCACGCGGAGCCGCCACTGGTTCAGACGAGGAAAGCCGCGTGAGATAACCATGGGAGTTGCTCAGAAAATTACAACGGACTTATTGACAACTTCTCAAAATCTTCCGGTCGTTGAACAGGAGTGACTGAACCCTTCAGGTCTAAGATTGTGCCGCGAACCACCTTGAGCACCACATCATCACCCCGAACAATAAACAGAACTCTCTCTCCTTCCCGCACATCAAGCCGATCGCGAATGGTCTTGGGAATGGTGACTTGACCTTTTCGGGTAATCGTTGAGCCAATCATACTTACCTCACGTCAATAGTATTACCTCTGCATGCTCGCATTACTTGTTGGCATAGTCAATTCCATCGTAGTTCGAGCGGTTCTGATCATGAAATCGTGGCCACCGACCGATATTGCGTCATAAAGACATCAGGCATGATTTTCTCTTGGATCTGTCAACGACGGTGAACCCATCACCAATGCTAACTCCCGGCCACGCTGGTTCATCGTTCGTCGGACTACCTCCTGATTGACGAATGATTACTGTCAGTTTCTTCCGCGTTGTACTACAATGCCACCTAGAAGCGGAGGGCTGCTTATATGCGTTACCGAGTCCTGCTTGAACAAGATGAAGATGGAGTCTATGTCGCCGAATGTCCGTCCCTTCCTGGTTGTGTGAGTCAAGGAAACACGCGCGAAGAGGCCGTGGCCAATATCAAGGATGCCATGGCAGGCTACCTCGAAAGCTTACGACTCCATCATGAACCGATCCCTCCACTTATTTTCTCTAGTTCAGGAAGTCTTTCACCCATGGGGTACGTATGAAACTCCGCATTGTGCTCGAACCCAGCGAGGATGGCGGCTTCACGGTCTTTGTCCCCACACTTCCGGGTTGTATCAGTGAAGGGGAAAGCAAAGAAGACGCCTTAAAGAATATTCGCGAGGCCATTGAGCTATATTTAGAACCGGTCGAAGACGACTTAGCACTCAGTCCTGATGCAGAGCAGATCGAACTCGCGGTATGAGCAAAGTTTCTAGCGTCTCCTAT
>JAOUHJ010000129.1 GCA_029865225.1 Nitrospira sp. | reverse complement strand
GATTCAACGTGGCGTGGGCTCTTTCATCGCGCGCTGGTGGAGAATCGCCGATTCCAACGCGGTCTGTTCGCCGGCACAGACATCACTGGGCGTCACAACGATGGCCATGCCGAGCAGACCTTGATGGTTCGTCTGAAGGATGTTTCGTTCGAGACGACGCCCTTTACGGTGGCCGGTATCCGTCAACTCAGCCGGCGACGGCTCATCGGGAGAGAAGCGGATCTCTTCGACTATGGCCTTGCCCTCCTGAAAACCTCCGCCTCACTGGTGTATACCATCCAACTGGCGACGGCTGAACAGCTGGCCGTTGCGACTGACTCGCGTGCCCATTTCACATTACTCACTCGGCTTATAGAACGAATGGGCTTCACGATCGAGAATGGGTTGGTCGAACAAGGCATATCTTAACCCTTACACTCAGGTCTACTTGAATCTCCGCCCAAGCCTGCCCCATCAACGCCCCAAACAATTCCGGATGTCACTGACGACAGTGAGACCGGCAGCGGCAGCGGATTGGGGAGAAGCCGGGAGAACGGAATATTCGATCAGATGAGGGCAAATGACGCCGGGTACTTCTGCTTTGGGTCGGGCTCAGACAGTGTCTGTTAGATCAGGTCTGAAGTTGTACACATTATTCTTGACATCAACCTCCGCATCGACTGGTTTAAAACTGGTCCGCACGCCGTCCAAGATCGGACCCGTCTGCACGACCTGTTCAGAACCTTTCAATGACTGGGTCGGTTGCTCATCTCGTCTGCCGTTCGGTATTCCACTGCATTCAGCAACCATGTGACGCGTAGTCGGTCGCCTGCTGGCCGACAGCCGCATCAAGCCTGAGTCGAAGCCGAGCTTTTGGCCGTCTTCCGCGTTGACGAGCGTACCCATTTTCGTTGTCCTATGAGAACGGGACCTTCTCGCCTCGTATCTTCCTTCTGATCGTGCGGTGCTCTCGGTGCGTGTGGCCCGGCTGGTGGTCCGGTGCCTGTGCGCATCCAGCCGCCGCCCTGGCTTTCCACCGGCGGGCTGCGTCGATCATGCCCGTGGGCCGCCTCTGAGGCGGCTTCTTTGCGCGCTCATTCCTCCGCATCGCGCCCGCCGGCCCGCCAGGGTGCGGCGGCCTCTCTGTCTCCTTTGTCGTCGCTGTGTGGCCTCCACGCCTGGTGAGAGGCCAACACATCAACTCTAACTAAAGGAGACAACAACATGGCACCTCAAGACAAGAAACCCAAGCCGGTCACCACGCTGCGATGCAGCCGCATCAAAGCCAGCATCTGGAAGAACGAGGGCGTGAACGGTCCGTTTTACAACGTGACCGTGGCCCGCTCGTACAAGGGCCAGGATGGAGTCTGGAAGAATTCCGACTCCTTCGGCCTGGCGGACCTGGACGCGCTCGTGGCGGTCGCTCAACAGGCGACACGCTGGGTCACCGAGCGGTCGGGACGCTGACCGTCATGGGAAGCCTCCGGCTCTCACGCCGGAGGCTTCCTGCACCCGAAGAAAGGAAATAAGACGATGAACATCTATCAGGAGTTTGCGACGCATCTCGATCAGCTGCGTGGCGGCGTCCATGCCGTCCGCATCACAGTAGCCTGGCTACATGCCGCTGTCGGTCGAGGAGATTGGATCCAGTGAAGACGGACACCGGTTGGTATCGTTGTGTCACTACGGCGAGCAAAACGGCGACCTCATGCGAGATCCCGACATGGTGTTCCAGTTTCACAACGTACCCGACGGCGCGGCAGCGGAGCCGGTGTCCTTCCGGAACGACTATCTGGGGATCGTTCAAGATGTCTATCGGTATGACGAGGCGGGCAGGCGCACCCACGTGTTTCCCACGCTGAAACAAGACTTGAAAGAGTTTGCCCTGAACTGGTTTGCCAATCTGAAAGATCAGGGATTCTTTGCACCCACCGCGGTTCGAGAGATCCTGTCCCCGTAATCTCATCGATCCATTCAAGGCGCATGATGTGATCAGATCATGCCCCTTTCATGGTCAGGCCCATCTGGATCCTGAAGCCCTCATGTTGCGCGGACAGGTGAACACCCTCGGTGTGAGCAGGCTTCTTACCGACCGTGACAGTACCGGCATGCGTCCTCCTTTGACTGACCAGGATGCGGGGAGGCGGCAAGGTCAAACATGGCGCCTTTGCCAGTCTCCCAGACGGTACCAGGGATGGCCTCATCCTGGTGGATCAGCGGTGTGGCTGATAGGGTCTCGGGCCTGTGTCCGAGATGACGGTAGAGGCATGGAGTAGGTGATGTTTAAGAGGTTGCATGGAGTAGGTGATGTTTGAGATGTTGCATGGAGTAGGTGATGTTTGAGATGTTGCAGGATATGGCTTTCGCCCGTAGTTGTCTTACATTATGGGTTTATTATATCGTTGTGCCCATGTTTGTTGACCCTCCGATCACGACCCCCGGGATGATCTCCGATGACTGGAATCAGACCCCGGTCGGTGAGGGGAGTGGGGTGTCGTAAATTGGGTTGGGGTAGGTGAGCTGATGGGGCAGCGAGCGAAACGGACGACGACCATCACGGTGGATCTGGGTGAGCTGAACGGGCCCTGGCGGGCTTGGTGTGACGAGCGCAAGCTTACGCCGAGCCATGCCTTGCGGAACGCCCTTCGACAGGCCATGGACCGGAGAGCCACGCGGGCCCCTGCGCCTAGGAGTCGCGTCACCCCGAAGCGAGAACGAGCCACCGTCCGCATGGAAGTGCATCTCACGGCATCAGAGCTCGCTGCCCTGAAGAAGATGGCCGGTCACGAAGGCTACGTGCCGACGAAATGGGTGGTGGCGATGGTGCGCGCGAAGTTGACCGGGCAGCCGCAGGTCGGACAGCCGGAATTGGAGACATTGGCCCGCTCGAATCAACAACTGCTCGCCTTGGGGAGGAACCTGAACCAGATCGCCAAAGTCTTGAATAGCACCCCTCAGAACCGAACTGCGTTGCGGGTGGAGGTCATCACCGAACTCTCTCGGGTGATCCAGGCCCATACGAAGAAGGTCTCCGATGTTTTGCGCGGGACGGTGGCACGCTGGTCTCTCCAATGAGTCCTGCCATGAGCCAGATCGATGACAAATTGGATGAGTGGGGGAGTCGGCTCTTCAATGTCTCAACGGAGACCCTGCCACGGCCGCGTCGCAGCACGCGCAGTCCTCTTGGCTTAGCCAAGCCTCTGAGTACCGGCGGACGGCTCAGCACGTCACAGGCTCGCGCGACCTATGTGCGGCGGAAATTACACGCCATGGTCCGCCGCGCGCCGCAAGTCGTGGTCAAACTCGTCAGGGCGCCGAAGGGGATGAAGGGCATCGCGAACAACCTCACGTACATTTCGCGGGATGGCCAACTCGAGATCGAGGATCAGGACGGTCAGGTGATTTTTGGGAAGGATGCTGTGGCCGATCTGAAAGCCGAATGGCGCGATGGGGGGGAGACCGATCCTCGCAGACTCCACGATGCGCGATGCCTTTCATCTCGTCCTCTCCATGCCGACCAGGACCGATCCGTTATCGGTGCAGCGCGCAACCCGGGATTTTGCGACGCGGGAGTTCGCAGGGTTTCAGTACGCGATGGTCCTCCACACCTTCGAGACCGATCCCGATCCGAACCCCTCTCCACATCCGCATGTCCATCTGACGGTCAAAGCGGCGGGCCTTGACGGGGTCCGCTTGAATCCGAGAAAGGCGGATCTGCAGCGCTGGCGAGAGGGGTTTGCGGAGGCCTTACGCGAGCATGGCATTGAGGCGACGACCACGAGCCGGATTCATCGCACGACTCAGGAGCGCTGGACGGTGCGGCATCTGCATGCACCGAGCAAAATAGGGGAGGCGCTGGAGCGGCTGAAGCGCACCACGCGCCGTCATGGACGAGCCCAGGAAGTCATGCGGAATTATGAGCAGGTGATGCGGGCGTTAGCCCGGTCGGATCGTGGAGAGGATCGGCAACTGGCCGCAGACCTGGTCCGTTACTTGAGTGAGCGGTCGCGGGAGATCCCGAAGACTCGTTCGTCGGAGCGCGACCGGTCTTCGTAAGGTACTACACCGTCCCCTTCTTGAACCTTAATTTATAGTTGCACCTGTTGACTAAACGGGGGCTCTCCTGCACGTCGCGCCGTCGGCTGGCGCCGCCGCGCGCGCGGCGGGTCGCTCTCTCCTGGGTATCGACTGTCTGACCTTCATGATGTCCGTTCCGTTGGCTCGCGGCTCGCACCTGGTCAAGGTCGAAGCGGGCCATGCCCCCGAGCCGGATCACGGGGAGATGCCCTTTCCAATACGCGCGACGGACGGACACCGCACTGAGTTTCAACACCGCGGCGAGTTCAGGGACGGTCAACCAGGTGGTCTTCATACGGTTCCTTTCATGACGCGCTGTGGGACGATCGGACCCTGCAGCAGTTCACCTACCCGCGCCTGCTGACTCTGGATGAGTTAGGCTATCTGCCGCTGTCGCGGGAAGAGGCGAGCCTATTCTTCCGGCTGCTGGTCCGTCGGTACGAACGGGGGAGCCTCATCGTGACCAGCAACAAGAGTTTTGCGGACTGGGGCGAGGTCTTCCACGATCAGATCCTGGCCACGGCGATCATGGATCGGCTCCTGCATCATGCGACGACGCTCAACATCAAAGGCGAGAGCTACCGGCTGCGGGAGAAGAAGAAGGCTGGGCTCCTGGGTCGGCGGTCAGTCACAGCCGCGGAGGAGGTGAGTGCCGATGTCTCGCCTGAACACGACAACCGGACAATCTCATCGGCAAACAGGGGACATCTCACATCGGTGATTACTGGACAACCAACTTCGGTCTTGACACCGACAGACCTGTCGCTTGAGTGTGGCGCGGTGTGGCAGGCCCTGGTCAATGATGCCAACCGCGAGCGGGCTTTCCGGGCACTCGAGGTCGCAACCCTGTCGGGATTACATCGCGCGCTTCGAAATGGCAGTGTGTGGATCGAGCACAGTCTGGCCTTCCGAGGCCAAGACCGTCTCTTTATTCCGGAACAGCGCTGGGCGAAGGAGCGTCAGGCGCACCACCAGCGGCTCGGTCTGCCACTCGATGTCCAGGACTTTCTCGCACCCCTGATCGAGCAAGCGACGTGCGGCATTGCCGCGGTGGCACGGGCCGCTGAAGCGGGAGCGCTCACGGTCGACGAGGACGTGCACCTCAGGCGGCTCGAGGCTGAAGAAGAAGATCCACAAGTTGCCGAGCTCCGAAGAACGCTCAATCAACAGATAGGGGAGGCGCAGCTGGCAGATCTGATTCTCAGCGTCGATGCCGAAGTCCGCTTCAGCTGGATTATGCTCGGGCGCGAGCCGCGGTCGCACCAAGAGCTCCTCATGGCCTATGCGGGCGTGCTTGCACACGGCACCGCGATGTCGGCGGCGGAAACGGCGCGCATGATTCCGGGACTCACGGCGGAGGGTGTGCGCCAAGCCATGCGCTGGGCCTCCGACGAGCATCGGCTGCGGGAGGCTTCGCGCGCCGTGTTGACCTTCATGCATCGCCATCCGATTACTCAGGCCTGGGGGCGCTCGGATCTGGCCTCGGCGGACATGAAGAGCTTGGACGCGAGTCGGCGAGTGTGGCAGGCGCGCATCGATCCGAGGCGGCGGCAGCCCGGTATCGGCGTCTATTCTCACGTGCGAGACCGGTGGGGCATCTTCTATGCCCAGCCTATTGTGCTCAACGAACGCCAAGCTGGTGCGGCCATCGAAGGGGCCATCCGGGAAGAGGAATTCGAGGTGTCACGCCTGGCGACCGATACGCACGGGTGGACCGAATTTGCCATGTGAATCGGGCGCACAGTCGGCGTCGATTTGTGTCCCCGCCTCAAAACGCTCTCGGATCGTCACTTGTATCTTCCACGTGGAAGCGAGATCCCCGACATTTTGCGACCGGTGTGCCGCGCGACGCTCGACCTCACCGACGTCGCGGCGCACTGGGATCAGTTCGTGCCTCTCGCCGCGTCGGTCGCGAGCGGGTTTAGCAGTTCAGTGGACGTGCTCAGGCGCTTCGGGACAGCTGCGCGCGGCGCGGCATTGTACGACGCTGGCGTCCAGGGCGGCCGGCTGTTACGCACAATCTTCTTGTGCGGCTATCTGGTGAATCCCGTCTTTCGCCGGGAGCTCTTGCGCGTCCTGAATCGGGGTGAGGCCACGAACAACCTTGAAACGCGCGATCTACGTGGGTCGTGTCGCCGCGTATCAGGCCAAGCGCGAAGAGGAAATGCGGGCGGTGGCTGAGGCACTCAGTCTCCTGGCCAACATCGTCATGGCCTGGAATACGGCTCAGATGCAGCGCATTTTGGGAAGCGCGCCACTGCCGAGCAGCGTGATCGGGCGCATTGGGCCGACCCACCTCGAGCATCTGAATCTGCACGGGGTCTTTCGATTTCCGATCGAGAAATACGCCGAACAATTGTTGCCGACCGCCGTGAGCCACACGATGCAACAACATTCGTAATACCGGGGGGCCGACGATGTTCAGGCGAGTCTCCAAACGGTTTCACAACGAGAACGTATGGTCTGTATGTGACAGGAGCTACCGTTCAGGCCTACCGTGCGTTAGTGCACCGAAAACAAGGTTACCCCTGCAAGGGCATCTTCTCGCAAAAAGTGACTGGCAATATCTGTAAAAAAGTATTAGTCTGGCTTCGTGTAGAAACCATCGAAGGAGATCCTTTGATCGCAAATGATGTCGGTATCGCGATTCGTCTTCGCCGAATAGACGCGATGGAAGCACATGAAGCCTGCCGAAATCGAGATATCCGCGATCCATCACGTAGTTGGTACCGGGTTCGGTCACCAGCAGGTCGAGGGCATGGACATCGTGTAACTTGCCCTCGGAGACGTGGATGAAGCTTGGAATGTTGCCGCGCAGGTCAGAGAGCGAACACCCTTGTCGCCGCCGTAGCGGGCCAAGCTCGTCCATGGCAAGAAATCCATGAGTTGGGCGAATAGCGTCTTGCCGACGTTCATCGCAGCCTCCGGGCAAAAGCCCGGAAGAGTATCCGGACTGGCAACCACTGTTCAAATCGACACCACGCTTCATCGCTCGGAAATCCGCATTAGTCATGGCTTTCAGAGACTTGACCATCCACTTAACCGGTAACCGGACAGCAGTGAGAGTGCGTTTCAAGTTACTGTTCGCCCGGGAACAAATAGGACGGAGCATTGTGGAGGATACCAAGATGCAACGATTGATCGGCTTGCTTCTCGTCGCATGCCTCGCCGGCGGCGTATCGTCTTGCGCGACCCAGGGTTCCGCCTCAAAGTCGCAGAGCCCGCTTCCCGCGGCTCGCCAGCAGCTCGTTACCGATCTTAGTCAATGCACGAAGACGTTCGGCTACGATCCCAATAATCTGACCGGTATGGCGGAGAACCAGTTGGCCCCGCGTGAGATCGAGTGGCGCCAGTGCGGCTACGATGCGGTGCGCAGATATGCGCGTTCTCAGCCGACTCTGACCGGCTTATACGACCAGCTTATCAACGAGGACATCACCATGACGAACGCTGTTCAGGCTGGCACCATAACGCGTTCACAACGCCGCCAGCGGATCGAAGCATTGATCTCCGAGCTCAAGAGCGCAGAGGAAAGACAAGTCCAGGTCACCGCGATTAAGCAGGAGGAACAAATGGAGCGAGTCCGCCAGGTGGTCGAGGGAATGCGCGGTTTGCGTTGATCCGTCTGGATACAGTAGGAGTATCGCCCGGATAAACGTGTTTTCCTGGTGGACCAATGGCCATGCGGCGTGTCGCGTGCACGCCGGATTTCAAGACAGCCGCCCACATCACTGCACCCACCAGCGCAATAGGGTGGAATGGCGGTCACGCCCCGGCGGTTGAGGAGAAAGAGAATCGCCAAGCAGCCACCGGTGATCCACAGCATCTTCGGAGAGAGGTTGGCGGGGAAAAAGAGAGCGCGATCACGACGATCGCGCCGATATCATCAAAGATCGCCAGCGAGACCAGGAAGATCTTCAGAGAAATCATCAGCCGCGGTCCCAACAGAGAGAGTAGCCCCAGCGCAAAGGCGATGTCGGTGGCCATGGGAATCGCCCAGTCGTCACTGCCGACCGGATGATCGCGGTTCACCAACCAGTAGAGGCACACCGGAATGACCATGCCTCCCAGGGCGGGCAGGACGACATTGGCCGATTCGGACAGCCCTCCCTCTAGCACTTCCCATTTCAGTTCCAGCCCCACGAGAAAGAACAACTGCACCATCAACCCGTCATTGATCGAAAGTAGGAGCGGTTTATGAATCTGGAAGGTGCCAAACTGGATCCCCACCGGAATCTGCTGGAGGCCGTCATAGAAGGACTTGAGGTCGGTGTTGACGCAGATCATGGCGAGTCCTGTCGGGTAAGGATGCGGCCTTGCAGCCGCACCCTCCCCTAAGAACCGGACTTGATGGTTTCCGCTCATCCGGCTCAAGCTGTTACAAAGCCCGGCGAGGCCGCCGAGCCGGACAGTCACAACGAGG
>JAOUHJ010000169.1 GCA_029865225.1 Nitrospira sp. | reverse complement strand
TATTTCTCTCTGATTTTAAGTGGCCCCTGCGAATCGATCAGGCCATCGTTCGATGGATCGACGGCAAACAGTTTGGCGTAGAGTTCACCAGCATTCGACTGGCTCAGCGAGAGAGGCTACGGAACTTGATCATGCAGAGCAGGATATAGATCAGCACTTCAGGGATACCGAAATCCACTCCATCATGCCGATATAGACACGCAGGGCCGTTGTCGTACGGTTTACAGTATCACCTCTACGACTTCCCCCATAAGGCTTCCAACCGTTTCGCTCGTCCACAGCTGTACTTGTAATACTTGTACCGGAATGGGTTCTTCTTGTAGTAATCCTGATGATAGTCTTCCGCCTGGTAGAACGTGGACGCCGGAACTAGCTCGGTCACGATGGCCGAGGGAAATTTCTTCGCGTTCTCGATGGCGACTTTCGATGCTTCAGCAAGTTGCTTCTCCTCGTTCGTTGCATAGAAGACCGCGGATCGGTATTGGCTGCCATGATCGCAGAATTGCGCGTTCGGCGTGAGAGGGTCGACGTTGCTCCAAAAGGCCTCTAAGAGTTGTTGGTAGCTGACCTTCTCGGGATCGTATGTCACTTCGACTGCCTCCGCGTGGCCAGTGCGTCCTGCAGAAACCTGTTCATACGTGGGGTTGGCTACGTTCCCCCCCATATAGCCGGAGAACACCCACAGCACCCCGTCAACCTGTTCGAACGCCTCTTCCATACACCAGAAGCAGCCTCCCGCGAAGTAGGCTTTGGCCTTGGTGTCTGCGCCGAGGGCGACGTTTGACGGCATCAACGCGAAGGGCATCCAGGTCAGGATCCCGATGGTGAATAGGATCAGACGTAATCGTGTCTTCATGGTTGTTTCCTCCTTGCCGGTAGTCGTGGCAATGAGATCGTTCTTACATCCTACTATACGATCGTCCGACTGGAAGAAGCGACCTCAGGACACCGGACATGACTGAGTCGGCTCCACCCCACTCCTCACACTGGAAGATAGGCGTATGGATTCTGTCGGCCAGATCTCACTCGCGGTTGACGCGCATCCATCAACTTCATGATCAGCTCAATGGCCTCCTCTGGCGAGTCCGCGGCTTTGACCAATCGTTTATCCAGCTTGCGGAAGAACGCCACATCGGAGGGTGAGGCGGCGACGAGAATGACGGGCTTGCCCGCCTTCACGGCCAGCGCGACTTCTGACACGGTGCCTGAACCAGTCAGGCCACATACTACGACCACATAACTAGATAAGACGTTGATATTGTTTCGCCCGCTTCCCATCTCCGTGATGATGGAGACGTCGACATGGCGCGAGACCTTATCCTTGGCCGTCGGCAAGACCCCGATGGTCAGACTGCCCCCAACTCGCTTCGCGCCTTCACAAGCTGCGTCCATCACGCCCACATCCTTACCTCCCGTCAGCACCACCCAGCCACGTCGAGCGATCAGCTCACCAAGGACTCGCGCATTATCGAGATCCCTCTTCAGAGCTTTGGCTGGTCCCATAACACCGACTACAAACCGCATGACTTCCTCCCCTTACTCCGGCAATCGCTCAAAATCGAGATGACGTGAGGATCATAACTCCATACGCCCATGCCCGTTGCTCGGACCCCACGCAAAGGTCTCCTCCAGGTAATTCATAGCCACAGTGGGGTCTACGTGAGCAGCGGCTTCAAACGCCAAGACGGCTTCCTTGTGCCTAAGGGCAGAGTCCAAAAACACCCCCCCACTCAAGGTGAAGGTTCATCATGGGTGTATTAGCAGACCGCCATAAACCTGGCTAGGGGAGGGTTGGTGCTTGTGCCTTGGGCGGCAGTCTACAGATTGAGAGACTGACTTTCCGGTTCTTGTGGTGGGAGCGGTTTTTCTTTTGTCGTGAGATTTTTCCGAGCAATCCGTCCCCGTTTCGCTGGGTTCGGCCCCATCCCAGTCGCAAGCGTGGGATAGCTGTCTGCTTCAAGTTCTTTCCCAAGATGAACCAGAACCTGCTGCTGTGAGACGACCAGAGACTTCAACTGCGCAATTTCATTAGAGAGATGAGCGATCTGATCCTGTTGCGTAATGAGAAATGATCGTAGTTCGGAGATGGCTTCAGGCTGGACCAGCGTCGCAGTCACACTTTGTTGTTGGGGGGCGCCA
This sequence comes from Nitrospira sp., assembly GCA_029865225.1. GTDB lineage: Bacteria > Nitrospirota > Nitrospiria > Nitrospirales > Nitrospiraceae > Nitrospira_D. The sequence goes on along the minus strand of JAOUHJ010000169.1, from coordinate 402 downwards.
TCCTGGAAGCTTGCAACAGTTGCGTGTTCCGCTTCACGAGGTTGTACCATTACTCCTACTCCCCCGGTCTCATGATTCACATCTGCAACGGCCTGCTCAGGTTGTGTGCCCGTCTGAGCCATTGGAGAAAGAACCACCCCACTGTCTTGTGGCGTAGCCTTAGGTTTTGGGAAGGGCGTTGCTTCCTCTTCGTATCGCGTCACGCGGGCAAGGAAGTCAACCGTCTTCCGCCAACATTTGGTCGCGACCTCAAGGAACAATTGGCCGTATGGGGCAGGGGCCGGTCGTGCCTCATCAATCTGTTTTTGTGAGGGGATACGGTGAATAAGGTTGATCGGCTCTTTATTGAATCGCTGGGCCATAGGTCCATCCTTCCCTAGTTCATATGACCTACCTACTCCT
>JAOUHJ010000128.1 GCA_029865225.1 Nitrospira sp. | reverse complement strand
ACAAGGGGTAGGAATGAGACCGACCAAGGGCTATTCAATGCAATAGGCGCGAAGCTTGTTGTAGAGACTCGCTCGACTGATCTTGAGCAGCTTGGCTGCTTTCAACCGGTTTCCTGCGGTCTTTTGCAAGGCGTCCACGATCCGAATGCGTTCAGCCTGAGCAACGGCTTCGCGCGACGCCGACCGTAAACTCTCGTCTTCGTTCTCGATGTCTCCTGAAACCAGATCTTCGCACCCAAGCCATGGCCCGGCCGTCGTTACCACGGCTCGCTCGATATAGTGCTGCAACTCTCGAACATTCCCAGGCCATGGGGCATCGCGCAACGCTCTCATCGTGCTTTCGGCGATTTTGCGTGCCGGCTGATGATGTCGTGCGCAGGACGCTGTCACAAAATGCTGGACCAGCAGTGGAATATCCTCACGTCGTTCCCGGAGAGCCGGCAAGTACAATGGAAGGACGGCCAGTCGATAATAAAGATCCTGTCGAAACGTTTTTGCCTTCACGAGCTCGGCGAGATCCTTGTTCGAGGCAGAGATGACCCGTGTATGGATCTTCATCGCTCGTGTGCCACCGACCGGTTTGATCTCGCCCTCCTGCAACACGCGAAGCAGCTTCGCCTGAAAGGTCGGCGTCGTATCGGCAATTTCATCCAGGAAGATCGTTCCCCCGTCGGCTTCTTCGAACAACCCGCGTTTGTTTGTGACCGCTCCAGTGAAGGCTCCTCGCACATGGCCAAAGAGCTCACTTTCAAGCAGTGTTTCAGGAAGTGCGCCGCAGTCAACGACGACAAAGGGTCGATCACGCCGGCTGCTCAGGGTGTGCACCGTCCTCGCTAGAAGTTCCTTCCCTGTTCCACTCTCCCCTTGAATGAGAACCGTGGATGAGCTGTCCGCCACCAACCGGGTCATGTCAAAGAGCTGTTGCATGATCGGACTTCGACCGATCAGATCACCGAGGCGATCGGTGACCGGTATGGTTGACCTGTCGGGTGATAGGGTCCTGCGCTTCGTGTTCGAGGCCGAGTCGAACAGCACGAGTATCGATGCCACGGTGCCGTGCTGATCCCTCAGGGGAAATGCTTGGTGCATCCCGCAGGCGGTCCCGTCGCCGTTTCCTGAACAGGACACACACTGCACCTCCGGCGTCCCGAATAGTGTAATCGCAGGACAGGTTCCACAAGGGTCTGTCCGTTGTGCGAAGGTTTCGTAGCACTTGGCGTGATGCTGGTCACAGTCTTGCTTCTCATCCACTGCCCACGCCGCTTCGTTTGCATACACGACGTTGAAGGCTCGATCCATGACGGCCACTCGGTTAGACAGCCCATGTGCCAATTGCTTGATCGCCTCAACGCGCGCGGTAATGATAGGATCCATCTGCGCTGAGCCTGGTTGGGTTTCTGGATCAGACAAAGCCATTTCACGTCAGTGGTGGGAGATTGGTTGGCTGTCTACTTACTTGAGCTGATGGGGAGGACTGCTCATCAGCTCTCTTTTGTCCTCGTACTGAGGCCGAGCAATTGTTGCACACATGCCTTCAGATCCGCAATACGGACAGGCTTGTCGAAGTAGGCGTTCGCGCCTGCTCGCAACACTCGGGCTTTCAACGCCGCATCGCCGAATCCCGTAATGACCACGATGGGACAGTGGGGTGCCACCGTCCGGAGCCGGCTGACGTAATCATCTCCCCCTGCCGGCATTCGCAAATCGGTTAGTATCAGATCCGGCACAGATTGCAGCACCGACAGAAAGGCCTCGTCTCCATCCCTCGCCTCACGAAGCTGATACCCCGTTCCCCAAAATTCATCACAGAGCAGACTCCGCATGTCTCGGTCATCCTCGACGATGAGCAACACCGTCCCCTTTTGTTCCGGCAGGGTCATGATATACCTCGTCTCTCGTTGGCGCTTCCGAACAGTACTGGAGCAATTGAGTGGCAAGGTGCATGCCGCTAGAGGCCGATGAACGTGGTCAAATTCTTTGAGAATTGAGGCAGCATCGAGATGAGGGGGACTCGGGTGGCGAGAAAGACCACATCTACAGGCACATCACCTGTTGCGGAATGCAACAGCATTCTGATGTGAGGGGTGAGACGTAAAAGGTGAAACCATAAGAAAGAAACGGGGAGTAAGACTTCCTCTCGAAAAAGCGGTCGTTTCACATATGACGATCTGTCACCGGTAACAGAACTCTAAACCTCGTACCCTTCCCTTCTTCACTCTCAACGGCGATGGAACCTTGATGTTCTTCTATGATCCCCTTGACCACGGTCAGGCCCAATCCCGTCCCTTTGCCGAACTCCTTCGTCGTAAAGAATGGTTCGAAGATTTTCTTGACCACCTCATGGGGAATCCCATGGCCTGTGTCGGCCACGGTGAGTTTCACAAAGTCCTTTTCCCGTGCCAGCCCTATGCTCAGTGTCCCCCCATCCGGCATGGCGTGCACGGCATTCATGATGAGATTGATCAATACCTGGTTCATCTGATCGGCATCGCCCAGCACTAAGGGACAGGGATCCACCAAGTCCATTTCAACATGAATCCGATTTTTCGCGAGACGTTCGCGGAAGATTTCCACACTCTCTTCAATGGCCTTCTGAAGATCCAACGGGCGTCGTTCGGGTGTCTTGCGTCGTGCAAATGACAGCAACTGATTCATGACCTTCGTGATGCGCTCGACCTGAGTCACGATCGTCTGGAGCCCTTTTTTGATCGGCTCCTCCGTCACCCGATCCATCAGATACTCGGCACGGCCAAGGATGACGTTCATTGGTGTCCCGATTTCGTGGGCCATACCGGAGGCTAGTGTCCCGAGCTCTGCGATCCGCTCAGTCCTGCGCAGTTGAGCCTGTAGCCGCTTCCGTTCGCTGACATCTCGGAGCATGACCAAGATGGCCGGTCCCTCTTCGTCAGTGAACCGAGTCGCACTGACCTCGACGTCAATCGACATTCCATCGAGTCTGACAATCTTGTCCTCCGAGACAGGAATCGCTTGCATTCCCTCCAACAACTCGTGGATCCGCTCGCGGACGACGGCATGATGATCCGGGTGAATGAGGTCCAAGAGTGACTTGTCCAGAATCTCATTCGCCCTCACGGCGCCGAACAGTTTGATGGCTTGATCATTAGCAAACACGATCCGGTCGCCCCGGTTGACAAGAATTGCGTAGGGCGAGAACGCGATGAGACGTCTATAGCTTTCTTCGCTCTGCCGGAGCAGTTGCTCGGCTCGCTTGCGTTCGGTCACATCGGTGACGAATCCTTCGACATAGTTGAGTGAGCCCTCCGTCGTATAGATCCCCTCACCTCGCTCCCACACCCATTTGACCTCACCCGATCTCGTGAGGATGCGGTAGGTCATCTCGAATGGGCGATGGTGCTCCAGAGCGTCTTGAACCTCGTGCCAGACACGCTCGCGGTCATCGGGATGCATAGTCACACCGTATGAGGTGCTGCGTTGAACGAGGTATTCATCGGTGGTGTACCCGGTCAACTCGCAGACCCCCTCACTGACGTACTCGAAGGTCCAGTCGCGATTATTTTGGCACCGATACACGAAGCCCGGAAGGTTGCCGACCAGCGTAGCCAGTTTCCGCTCACCCTCACGGATCACCTCTTCCACCTGCTTCCGCTCGCTGATGTCTCGGAGAATGACGGTATAGAATGCTCTCTTCTCCACGGCGATATGCGAGATGGCAGCTTCAATCGGAAATTCTTCACCGTTCGATCGGAGCCCCATCACCGAACCCAATTGCCCCATTTTGCGCGTCGTCACACCGGATTGCCCAAACGACTGAATATGCTGTCGGTGGGTTTCACGGAAGCGCTCTGGCAGAAACCGATCAAGTGGCTGCCCAATGGCTGCTTCAGCGGAACAGCCGAACATCTCCTCGGCGGCTCGGTTGAACAACACGACGTACTGATCCTCATCTACCGTGATGATCGCATCCATCGCAGATTCGATGATGCCTTCCAGTCTGAGCTGGCTGACGACGAGTTGCTCCTCAGCCTGTTCACGGCCGACGACGGCGTGCGCAACATCTTCAACCGCACGCTCGCGGGCCTCTTGCGCCACCATCATCAAGCCTTCGGCATGCGCTTGCTCGACACGTGCAGACGTCAACTTCTGCTGAGTTCGTCGGTACCGGAACAAGCCTGCTGCAAGGAGCCAGAGCACCATCGTGCCCAACGCGCGGTTGGAGACTGCATAGGGAATCGGGATACCGGCCGGCCGTACCAGAAGGTCAATCCAGGTCAGGATTGTGGCTGCAACGGTAAAGTAGAGGGGCGCGTGCGCGCGTGGTAACAGGAGTGTCATGAGCATCGGAATCACGTACAGAATCGATACGGCAATGCCGACGGGGGCGAGGAGGTCGGCGATGAAAATTCCGATCGTGAGAAAAGGGATCATCCACGGCACAGCGCGCACAACACGCCAATCCACGAGTGTCACGTGATCCATCCCGGCCTGGGTCAGCATTGGCCGAAGCCAATCCTGATGTGATGATCAGAAAGAGGTTGTCATTCCTCTGGATGCGGACTACCTTCGATTTCAGCGAGCTTACGATACAGAGTCTTTCGGTCAATGCCAAGGGCATGAGCGGCTTGGTACTTGTTGCCGCCGGACTTTTCGAGGATTTTCTTGATATATTCTTTCTCGAGCTCGTGTAAGGGGAGGGCCTTTTCGGCAGCTTCGTCCAGCACACGGCGGTCGCCACGTGCTCCCTGGATTCCCGCGGGCAAATCGTCCGGTGAGACTTTCTCCCCTCGACTCAACGTGACTGCCCGCTCAATCACATTCTCTAGCTCCCGGACGTTCCCAGGCCAGGCGTAGTCCATGAGCATAGCGAGGGCCGCCTCACTCACTCCTTTAATTTCCTTCCCCCTGGCTTCTCCGCACTTCTTCAGAAAGGCGTCGACCAAGAGCGGAATATCCTCCCGACGCTCTCGAAGCGGCGGCAATTTCAGTTCGATCACGTTCAGCCGATAGAAAAGATCCTCACGGAATCGCTTTCCCTTCACTTCCTCACCGAGATTCAAATTGGTGGCGGCGATGATCCGTACATCGACCGAGATCGGTTTGGTCGCTCCCACGCGCCTGATCTCTTTTTCTTGAATCGCGCGTAGAATCTTGGCTTGGAGCATGAGCGGCAATTCACTAATTTCATCGAGAAATAACGTGCCCTTCTGGGCTTCTTCAAAGAGTCCGCGCTTGTCGAGCTTCGCATCGGTAAACGCACCGCGCATGTGGCCGAATAACTCACTCTCCAACAGCTGTTCAGGAATCGCCGCGCAATTCACAGGAATAAACGGTGCATCTTTCCGATCGCTATTGTAATGGATGGCCTTTGCCACCAACTCCTTCCCCGTCCCACTCTCTCCGGTGATCAGCACGTTGGTCGGACTATCAGCGACGCGGCGAATGAGATCGAAGACCGCTTGGATCGCCTTGCTCTTGCCCAAAATATGGTGAAAGCTATATTCCTTGTGGACTTCCTTCCTGAGTCGGCTGACTTCCCGCCGTAGGGATGCTTCTCGAACGACCCGCTCGATGACTCGAACCAATTCATCCTTCTTGACCGGCTTAGTGAGGTAGTCGCTGGCTCCATGTTTCATTGCCTCGACGGCTGTTTCCACAGAGCCGAACGCCGTCATGAGGATCACATTGATGTCGGGATAGGTTTGTTTGATCTGGACTAATAATTCCAATCCCTCCATCCCTTTCATCCGAAGATCGGTGAGAACAACCGCGTAATCCTCCTCAGCCAGCAACCTCAGGGCCTCCTGACCACTTCCGGCCATCGAGACTTGGTGCCCACGATCCTTCAACATGTCGTAGGCGAGTTCCCGCATATCGGCATCATCATCGACGACAAGAATCGCTCCCCAATCTTCAGTCATCTCCTTTTCTCCTCAAGCCTAGGCCACCATAGACTGCAGACTGCCCCATCATGCTACAACCGACCGGGCTAGGTGGCGCATTATGGGCCACTTCCTGCACCCATGATGCACACCACGTGATGGTCTGCAAAGAAAGGACCAGGGAAGTTCATAGCGAGAAGAGCAAACAGTGCGTCAGTCTGTTTTGACATCAGAAGGGATGAATGTGACTTCTGAGGCCCTTGTAGCTGCTACAGGAGGATATTCCCCTTCGTAGGTACTTGGGAATATGTACAGTCTGTCACCAGTCGCGAACAGAACCTTGTACTCTCTGGCTTCATCGTTGCGAAGGTACACCTTGAACAGATTGGACGATACTTGCTTATCGACTCTCGCCCAATTCAGGCCAAGTTGCACCGGTACAATATAGAGACCGACAGCCATGACAGCAAGAGAAAGGTATGCCATTGACAAATCCATGTGCCGACCCGCCTGGGCGAATCGCACAACCAGAAGTTCAAGCGTCGAGGCACACAATAGGAGAAGAAGGGTGATCGCAATGACCGACAGAACAATGGTAGGCATGATCCATCTCAATCCACTGAGCAGAGGGATCACGATGAGGAACCCGACCAGAAGCCATGGGCCATACTGAACCACCGCTACGGACACCCTGAAACGTGTTGTTTCTGTGACGTTGCCCTGGCCCTCCATGGAAGCCAGGTTCGTGGTCGCCAGATAGCCGAGGAAGAGGATCAAGAGCAGTGGAATCCAGCTTTGGCTAAAGTAGACCGTCGTCGGAACCTCATCTAAGATCCATGAGGCTCGAAATTCTGAAAAATAGGATCGTGTGTAAATCGATCCCGCCAGATAGGCCACACCCGTAATCGCAAACAAGCCAAGTAGTATTTTCGGAGCCTGCTCAATAATCCGGCGAGTGTTGGCGCGAGCAGTTTCGGCTTTCTTGTTGTCCTTGGACGGCATGATTCATGATCCAGAACATGTAGACGGCCGGCAACCTTTCGAATGCTGTATTCTAGGAGGGAGCCGAGGGACGGCGCAATGCGTAAGAAGAGATGAACGCGGCTCAGTCCAACTTGATGAGGTCGGATCGCAGTTCGTCCGGTGGATCGGCATGGTGGAATTGGAATCCTCCCGGATCCTGGTAATCCACGGTGACGCCGTCCATGCGCGCGGCGCTCGACGTGGGGACGGCGACCGTCAACCCGTCGATCGTCTGAGCTTGGTCCTCTGGCTGAACTCGTTCTTCCAGCGTGATACTGAAGGCCAACCGTCGGTCGTCCACATCCTTGACCTGCACCCTCACAATGGGATCCTCCGGATGCTCGCCGATCAATGTCTTCAACCGTTCGACAGCCGGTCGTGTCAACTTCATCGCTTCGCCTCCTCTCTCACAGTCGAGTCCGGTTACCAGACGATTGGTTTAAGATAACACACGGCTTCTATGGTCCGCTGCTTGGAATGCCTTTTCACCGCCATGGCCTGCAACTCCAACATGTTATTCGGCTCAGTGTTCAGTTCAAGACCCCCCTCTTTTGTAGCAGCTACTTTAGGGAATGCGTTCGACTACTCTCCCCGCTACGCTTTATCTATTCGTGAAGGATGGACCAAAGCGGAGGAGCACCCATGAAAAACAGATCGAATCCCGTGCGCCGTTATAGTCGTTATCCGGTCAGGTGGCCCATGTTGTATGGCAGTGATGAGCTCGTCGCAGAAGGCACTGTCTTAGATTTGACTTCCCTCGGCTGGCGACTCGCAGGATCGATGCCGGTCGTCCCCGGCATGCAGTTAGCTCTGCAGATCTCCATCCCCGAACGGTCGGCCCCGCTTCAGATCAAACGGGCAACCGTCCTGTGGGTGAAAAATCATGAATTTGCGATTGAAGCCCAGGAAATGGCGCCCATCGACCAGGCCTGGGTCGACGAGTTCCTCCGCCAAAAACTCGGCCTCGCGTGGATATCACGAACTACAGGCCACGAGACCTCCTTTCACTCAAGAGATGATGTAACTAATGCCAGCTCCTCCCAGCGACAGACTCCCGTTCCATCATTTGAGGACCTGAAGCAACAATTGCCCGCCTTTCACACCAGCTCGATGGATACGTCTACCAATGCACGAGGCGAGGGTGACCCGGACTTTCAGCAGGGGGATATTTACCCGCCTGACGATACGCTGCCTGAGACAGTTATGTTCGAGGCACGCCGCATCATTTGCAGGATACTCGCTCTCAAAGCGGCTCGCGCACGGACCGGTCAGGATCCGATTGCAAACAACTAGACGACGGTGTACCAAGGCTCTTTCAGCTGTTCTCTCACCTGCCCAGTTCTGTAAGATTTGCCACACGACTTCGGTAACAGAGTAGAGAAATCTGTAGACGCACGTCTCAGTTCGAGGGCATGGTGCGTAGCCATCCCTATCCACAAGGACGACCGTCGATATCGGTCTGAACGTCAGAGCAGCGATTTCCGCGCTTCCCTAGCCCGGATAATTCACGACTCGGCCAAGAAAAAAAGCCATCGAGGCTCCACACTGTGCTATAGGAGCGGCGACCAAGCAACTTCTACAGGCAGCGACGGAGGACCCCGATGGCGACAGACTGTA
>JAOUHJ010000029.1 GCA_029865225.1 Nitrospira sp. | reverse complement strand
TGGCCTTCGCCTGATCTTGGACAGCACCAGGAGGCATGCACGTGAAAACCCGCCATCACCCGTCCGAAACCCGCATCAAATCATGTGGGCTCCCACCAGGTCTCGGCTATCTTGGACAGCAATGGTTAAACGTATTTATTCAAGTCAGAAATGGGTACGACTAAAACATGCAGGTACCCAGGACCACTCAATTAGCGGAGATCAGCTATTGATGATCGCCCTTCTTCTTTAAGTAGACCCGTGTTTCTCATTCCCACCAGCTCGCTATACCAGTAATGGTCGTTTTGTGTTGTCTGGTCTCGACAACCATCCCTTCCGAAGCATAGTACACTCGGGGATCGGACTCTGTGTCACAATCGATCCAAGGTAGGTTCCGTCCTCCCGGAACCACCGGAAACGCTTCTTCTCAATGAGACCAAATCCTGTCTGCGCCACGATGATATTCCCGCCGTCGACAGTGTCGACGAGTGCATGTAGGGCATCACTATGCAGGACATAGAGGCGGGTGTCCGTAAGAAAGTAAAGATAGTCACCTGTGTCGATGATCTTCCGCGGGACTGCCCCAATGTCGTAGGCGCGCACCGGTTCACCTTCGCCGTCCACCTGAACGATTCGTCCAGAATATCCAGCGAGGAAGGCACCCTGTGAGCGGCCCGCAAAATTGGCAGCATAGATCCAGTCCGCTGCATTCACCTCACTCACTTGCATCGCCATTGCAACGGTGAACTTCGTGGCCCCGACTTCAAACTCCTGTCGGTTCATTTCTTTGGCGAAGGTTGTGCCGGTGTAGCGTGGTAGTGCCGCTGGATCAATCCCGGTGAGGATCTCTGCTGCGCCCGTGAGCGCCTTCATCCGCTCCTCAGCACTCGCATTCCCCGGGTTCAAGTCTGGATGCCACAGCTTCGCTAGTTCGCGGTAGCGTCGCTTCACATCATCGGGCGTGATCGGAAGGGTCAGATTCATAACCTCAAGAGCTTGCATCACTTCAGCACTCGTTCCGAAGGAAGCAGTTTTTTCAGCGACACGCGCCCACCCCTCCTTGAGTGGCAGCTTTATCCCCCACAGAGCATGCCCCTGCATGGACACACACCATGCCTGATCAACACCTGTAAAGAGATACCGGCTGTTGTCGTGAGCGAGAGCAGTACAACGGAGGTAGTTCTTGAGCCTGTCTGTTTCGATCCCAAGTCGATGCTGCAACGTGCGAACCTCTGGTGATTCTCGAAGCGGCGTCTCCAAGATGACGTTGAACTCGTCATCGTATGCATGGACAATGCAGTCCTTCGACATAGCGATCAAACCATGGCCAAAGGCATTCACCCCGAGACGATAGACGTCGTGAATGAGCGGCGCTTCCACCATTAGCTCTCCGGCACGTCCAAACCGTAGCGCGGCTGCTGGTGCGTGTGTGAACTTCTCTGACTTTCCTAGATCGTCAACCATGATTAGTCCCGAATCGATTGAGTGAATCTCACGGAAAGCCGGGTCCGGACGCTTATCCGTTGGGATTTTCTCAACCGATAAGAGTTCCCATTCTTCGCTGTCGCGGATCTCGAAGAAGTCATGGGCATCTTCGACCATTTCGGTCTTGCGCCCCCCTTGCACCTCCTCCCACCGAAGTGGCGCTCGCGGCAGTGGCACGTAAGGTAGGTGCTGCAAGTCGATCTCACGAAGCTGGGAAGGCCTTTGATCCGACCGATGCGATCGGACCTCCCTTTTGAGTGGAGACGCTGTAACGCGAACTGAATGGGCGAGTGTTAGGGCATAGGTGCGTCCCTGCTTCGTGCGACTGATCTTCCCTGCCTTCTCCAGCCATGCGAGAAGGTTCGCAATTCGACGACCATCTTCAGCACCAATGAGATCTTTGATATCGCTCTGTAAGCAGCCAGGATTCGCCTCAATGGCTGCAAGAATTGCGGCAAACCAACTCCGATCCTTTTCGTGCTGATCGACCACGGAGCGCCATGACCCAAGCGCGGGTAACGAACCAACAATTTCCCGCATCTCCTTTAGCCCCTCCGTGTCTCCCAAAAGAGCTAACATGGTTCCCCCCTGCTCAAGTGCGGGTATGGAAGAAATATCGAACGAACCGTACTCGCGCTCCGTGCTTTGGACGAATCCTGAAACCTGTCGCATGTTCTCTCGCGCAAGACCTGCAGCCCGTTCGTATTCCCGTTTTGTGACCGCTTCCTGCAGTTGCCCCAATGTGGTAAAGTAAGTTTTGAAAGCTCTCTCATTGGCAGAAGGCGTTGGAGCAAGTGTACAGGCCTCAACGCCTGGCTCGCAGTAACCCCGCACGGAGGGAGTTTCCAGACCGAGAAGGCGTTTCAGGAACTTGAGCATGCAGCAATAGCTCCGTGAACTTAGCCCAAATTGTGGAAGTAGGCCAACGCGATGTCTCGCACTGGCTGAGCCTCACTGGCTAAATGAGCAAAGACTTCATTTCTGCTAGATATGTGTCGTATGACCTCCAACCCAGAGCCAGGAGCAACACCTCACTCGCATAGACGTTGATCGTCGGGTTTGAGAGTTCGAAAGCAAGGTCAGCAAGCACATTGTGCTCGAACGAAGCTGACAAGGCACTGAAGACCTTCCTCGGAATATCGTGAGGTGTTTCATCCCAGTGGTTATATTGATTCCTGGCAGCATAGACGATAAGCCCGATTGGAACCCCGTGCCGTTCTTGACCAATGCAGAATGGGATTGCTGACATGTTCGACGACGCGACCAGCACAGCGCAGCTGGTGGGGATGGAGTTGTTACGCGAATAGAGTCTGATGGCCATATAAGCGACCTGCAGAATCGCGCCGACCAACATCGCTTCCGAAAACTTGAGATCGAAGTACTTGCCAGCTGACTCCAGATAGCGATTGAGCGCCGCTTTTCTCTCCGCCGTCATGGGCTGACTAACTTGGCTCATATCCCAATGTTGAAGGCCTTCCTGATAGCACAGCCAGCAGGAATCTAGGCCAGCGTAGAAGTGTTTCACCGCGTGCGCCGTTTCTCGAAAGTAGTCTTCTGGATTGTTCGGGGCATTGATTTTCATATGTGCATGCCTAACGCACTAGTCTGGCACCCTCGCAAGTAAGCAGGATAGGTGTCACCCATGATCCCTTCTACTGTCATTTGCCCAGAAATCACAAAATTACAGTTCGAGTGCGAAGCGAATGGCGTCTTTGACCTTGGCCATCGTGGCAGCGGAAAGCTGACCCAGTTTGCGCTCAAGCCTGGGTTCGATCAAAGAGCCAATACCTTGGACGTTAACGACTGATGTTTGGTGCAAGAAGGGAAGATCGCCGAGCTGAATTTCGTACCGACTGCCCCGATGTTGCGTGGTCAGTGGAACGTATGTGATAAGTGCTCGGGGAGCGTCGGGATCGAAGCGAGAGACGATAAGAACAGGGCGGGTCTTAGCAGCCAACCCAAGATCGGCCAGCCAGATGTCACCCGGCTTGGCGTTCATCGAGGGTATCGAGCACTTCTTGCACGACAGCTCGCGAAGGCTGCAGATCCAGGGTGTCGGTGTCGGCCAGTTCGATCACGTCGGTGACGATTTGCTCCACTTGAGCCGCCACCTCAGGCCGCCACGAGGCGAGCTTTTTGTCGAGTTTTTGGGCGAGCTGCGTCATGCGGTGACGGTACCACGTTTCACCCTCCCCCGCAAGATTTCGCCTTCTGAGGCTGGATGCATTTTGGGGAAACATCCGCTACCATGCACTCTCCCACAGCACTGAAGCATCATCTGATGTGTGGAGGAGCGCCAACGCCGCATGAACTATGATACGATTCGTCAGTGCGTCCAGGGTTGTCGCTTTACAGATCACGCCCGCCGGGAGATGGAAACGGAGCCGTTGGGCCGCATCTCCGTTGACGAAATTCTGGAGGTGCTTGACTCTGGGGGAATCATCGAGGAGTATCCTGATGACGGGCCGTATCCGAGTTGCCTCATTTTTGGACGCACCCAGGAAGGCAGAGCTTTGCACGTCGTGTGCGCTCCAGTCGTGGACGAAGGCCGACTGATCATCATCACGGTCTATCAGCCAGACCCCTCGCGATGGGAAGCTGATTGGCGACGGAGGAAAATGCGATGACATGTGTCATTTGTAAGCGCGGCGAGGTCAGAGCGAAGAAAGTGGAAGCGGAAATCAAGATCGGGAACGATCACCTCTTGGTGACTGTGGACGCCGAGGCCTGCACGCAATGCGGAGAGGCGTACTACTCCGCCGACATCATGCGTCGATTGGAACAAGTGCGGGAAGACTTTGTGCGCAAAGCGATCACCCCGCCAGCCGTAGGACGGGTATACCAGCTGACGTAACAGTCAACGTTCTGCACTCCGAAAGAGCAATCAGCCGACCTCACAAGGCTAGAACCATCCATCTCATAGCCGGTCAGAGTCGGCGTCGGCGGGATTGTCCCAAACCCGCGTAAAGGCGGTAGTGGCGAGTTGTCCCACAGTGCATGTTGGGCCATATTCCTCCGCCTCCCCCTGAAAATATCTTCTGAGCAGCATCGAAATTCTGTCGATCTGTACCTCTCGCAACACTCACATGCTCGACTTCGGTCAGTCTAGGAGCGGCTCTTCAGCGTTTGACGAAGCATTCTGTGAATCGTCTCCCTGAGAACGAGATGACCACTCCTGACCTCTGGTGACCTCTCCTGTCCCTTCCTGCCTAATTTCCTTTCTTGTGTCAGTCCGCTACGCTCGCCCCTGGCGGTACTTGAGTCTCGTTGTTCCATGAGTCCTGTTTACGGAGGAGGAGCATGATGAGGACATCTCACAACCCGCGCGTGTCGATTCGAGAATTGGCTGCGCTCCTGCGGGTCAGCACCGATACCATTCGACGGGCCTACCGGCGAGGCGACCTCCCCGCGATCCGCGTGAAGACCGCACTCCGGTTCGACCTAGAGGAAGTCCATCGGGTGATGCAGCGCCAGGCCGAGGCCTATGTGAGCGCCCGGCGATGCGCCGCGAGCGGCGCACGCCGACCGCCCATCGAGGCCCAGCCCCCGCTTAGTCAAACGGGGGCGCTATTTCCAGGCACTAAACCATGAGTCTTTCCAAGCGATTCGACCAAAATCCTGCTCGCTTGAGAGTACTCCTATCGGGAAGTGGACGGCCTGCCAGCCTGAACCAGCAACGTTGTTACCGCTGCGGCAAGGTGTGGTGGCCCCGCCAGCCACGAAAGCCGGTTCGATGCCCCGGATGCAAGAGCCCCTACTGGGACAAGCCACGGCGAGTGCGGCAGGCTGTCACACCTTCGAACGAATCGGTGAACAAAGAGACGCTGTCCCACAGCCTCGGCCAGACGCTCACCAAGGCCTTTAGGAGCAAGGACGCTGACCACCCAGGAGATCACAACGACCGCTCCCTAGCACACGCATTAACGGTGCTCAAGGAGATGAAAGCCGCTGGCCGAACCTGGCAGGAGATGGCTGACCGGTTGGAACGGGAATTCGGGGCCAAGCTGGAGAAAGACCAACTGAAGGCCCTCGTCCGGTAACTCAACACCGTTCCCTGCCCCCCAGCTCAATGAAGGGCAGGGAACCATATCCCTGTCGCTGAGCGCAGCGCCTTGCAGAAGGCAAACCTGGATGCGGCAGGAGGGTTGGCCCGCTGCTCCCCGCGAAGCTCAGCCGCCACTGAGTGGCTGGCGTTCCGACGCGAGCACGGAAACGGGGGCACGGGGGTGTCGAACGACGCCCCCGATTTTCGACACGCAGCATGATGACAGACTCAAGTGCGCCCATGGACATAGACTCAGAACTGCTTTCCTCTTCGCTTGACGGGTGGGTCGTCCCTCCGCATACTGCCGCTCGGCGAAGTCGTAGTCGTGGCAGGGACCGGAAAGGAGCTGTCATGACCCGACCGTTAGTGGAATTGGTGGAGCAGTTTTGTCAGTACCAACTCAAACAGCGAGGGAAGACGGAAGGAGGGGTGCAAACCTATCGCTGGAACTTGGAACAGTTTCTTCTCTTCGGACGCGCACGCTTCGGACGAGTCGCCAGACTCTCGGACTTGACGAAGGCCGTGATTCAGGACTGGATGGATGAGATGGCCGCACGGGATCTCACACTCGGCACAATCCGAAGCCGACAGTCGACGTTGTCCAGCTTCTGTGCCTGGCTGGTCAAGCGCGAGGTCTTACCAGCGAATCCCATCAGCGGAATGGATCGGCCTCCGCATCGGATCGAGCCGCCTAAGCAGGTGCCGACGTCGGCCCTGATGGATGCATTGATCGAAGCGGCCAGAAAACGGCAGCGGCCTCGTGATGTCGCGATCTTCCTGATTCTGCGTTTCTCGGGGATGCGTCGAGAATCCGTGGCAACCCTCCAAGCCAGACACTTGGATGGGCTCTGGGGATTGCGGCGTGTGCGAGTGAAGGGCGGGAAGACGCGAGACATTCCGTTACCCGAATCCGTCATGCGGTACCTGCATGCATATGTCGCGCAAGTTCTCACGCCGTCCGTCACAACGGTCGCACCGGAGACACCGTTATTCTGGTCCGTGTGGGGTCGCCGGTCCATCGGGAAGCATCGTGCTCCGATGACCGGGGAAAAACATCTGGCGGTTGTGCAAACTCTATGGACGGATGATCGGCTATCCCATGTTGAAGCCGCATGATTTGCGCCATGGTGTCGCAATGGAAGTCTTAGAGCGGCGCCACGATCTGGAGCAAGTGCGCGCACTGCTCGGCCATGCGCGCATCGATACGACGCAGATCTACACGATGATTCGTCCGGCCCAACTGAAGCAAGCGGTGTCGTTTTACGAGGAGCCTGCGCGGCAGATGCTGGAGAGTTTTCGGAGCGAGGACGACTCCATGTTCGAGGAACATTCGCATGTTCCTCAAACACAAAGCCCAAAACTTGAATAAATTCAAAGTGGTGGTCCCAACGGGATTCGAACCCGTGTTTAAGCCTTGAGAGGGCTCCGTCCTAGGCCAGGCTAGACGATGGGACCAACCTGCGCTTATCCGAGAGGTGGGACCGTAGCATAAGCGGTTTTCGGTTTGCAACGAAGTGAGCATTGTGACAGTTCAGTGGATGGGCGTTGCTTGCGATATCCCCACAACCTAGCCTATACATATTCAAGCCTCGGCCCTAAAACGACCGGTTTCGAAGTGGGCTGTTGCGAGGAGATCGCTGGATTCACCTCATCCCATGTAAGGCAGATCATGCGTCACCGCACACCCATCCGAGTCGCCTTGGTACTGCTCCTCTGCTTGGAAACAAGTCTCTGGAGCTGCACAGGTATCCACCAAGACATTCGCTCAAACACCCTCTCGTGCCCCGACACGATCCAGGCAAAATTGAACGCGACGAAATCAACGATTCATGTCTCCTATACAGAACCATCCATGAATCTGAAAGGAGATCCACTCACAAGCCTCGCCAAGACCAGCATCTACTACGACATCGGTCACGGACGTACCCTCGCCAAGGAGGTCCCGGCGACGCAATTGTCAGGAGGGGGTGAAATTTCTGAGACCATCACAGTCCCAGCTAAGATACAAGGTGAACAATCGGTTAGAATCTGCGTGACCGCAACAGACAGCCATGGGAATGAAAGCCCATCGACGCCGTAAGCCCTCCTATTCGAATCAGATTCCGCCGAAATACCTCCCTTCGAACCGAGTCACATACAGGTGAAAAGAGGCTGACTCCACGGGCTTCGTACGGGTGAAAGTCAACGGGCAACCACCGGCTGCCACTCCTCTGGAATGCGTCTTGAGGGGTCTATCATGGTTGGGCCGTTTGCAGGGGGCCAAAATACCTGGTGACATCTGGCATGGCTGATCTTGACAGAAACCATCAGAAAGCCTAGCTTTCTCATGATTTTCTTACGGTACAGCCCATGCTTTGCACCAATTCCGGACGACCGAAGCACCATCGAGGTTCGAGGGTCTTGAATGGATGAACCGGCGGTGTCTGGTAAGACCAGCTCCTCGAGTCACGCCGTATCCGGTGGGGTCCTTGCCAAGCCAGGCCTTGAACTGGGCATCGGGTCCAACCTCTTTCGAAATAGCAACGGCGTCGTCAGGATTCATGGAAAAGAACAACTGGTCATCGAGACCAACCGTGAACAGGGGGTGTTTCTCATCACGCTCGATCTGTACGACGAGTACGGGGGCCGCATTGCGCATCTGCGCCGTAATGCCCTCACCCTCAACAAGGACGATCGTTTTGCCGTGGAAGTACACCTTGAGCCAGGCCCCTCTTCGGCTGAGGGTCCATCCGTTCGCTTAACGGATCTGCAGTCCGGTGGGATCGTTCTCGCAGCAGCCATGACGGGAGCGCATAAGGTCTCGCTCTTGTACGGGAAGTTGTACTCGCATCGTGGCATTCAGGTGGAAATCACCCCCAACTATTGTCGGATTGGCTCGGGAACCACGCTGTTTGGAGACATCGTAGAAAGTCGCGGCGGGCCAGTTATTCTAGGTTGAGCCAGTTCACCACCTAGCAGACCTATTGCGGTTCGTCCCATGGTACCCGTCGTTGATTCAGCTCCACCGGGGATGGCCCAGGCACATGCATGGTCCTGGAATACCTAGTAGACCTCGCTTCGTTTTCACGACAGGGGAGAACCGGGCGACTCTAACGATGATCTCCGGATTTGCGACATGACCGACATTCCAAAACCGACCGTGCAGGCATTTCTGGTCTGTGATCAAGTGATCGAAGACAGCCTGACGAAAAAGAAAAGCCTGATCGGAATTTTCACCCATCTGCAAGCTCCTTCTTTTCCTTTTCAGCATCAGCAAATGGGCCTCTACTTCTGCTTAACCGACGCGGAGGGCCCCTATCATTTCGATATTGATTTGATCTACCTCAACTCGGAACAACTTGTCTGTCGTGCCACGCTCCCGAACATTGAAATCGGCGATCGCCTCCAGATTTCTGACTTTGGCATTAACGTGCCATTATTAATCTTTCCTGCACCGGGTCGATATGAATTCCGGCTCCGAATGGAAGGACACCTCATCGCACAGAAGGATTTCAGCGTCATGCCTCCGCCACACCCTTCCGCCGCCGAACCATCGACCTAGAGATCGCCGTTTCTCCCATCACCTCGTCTGTGGTACAACTCCTTCGTGCGATGAGCCCGTCCATCTAACTAACCGGACGTGGGTCGCGACAGAAATCTTCCTGATGGCTTCCGAATCGACAACCTCATCGAATTTTATCCGAGATATCGTCGCCGCCGACCGCGCAGCGGGCAAGCATGGTGGCCGCGTCATCACACGATTTCCGCCCGAACCCAATGGATACCTCCACATCGGGCATGCCAAGTCCATGGTACTGAATTTTGGAATCGCCGACGAAACACCGGGGGGGATCTGTCACCTGCGGTTTGACGATACCAATCCCACGACCGAGAACCCTGAGTATGTCCAGGCCATTCAGGACGACGTCCGATGGTTGGGGTTTGATTGGAAGGGGAAAATGTTCTATGCCTCGGATTATTTCGAGCAGCTCTACGCCTTCGCCACTGTCCTGATCAGGAAAGGCAGAGCCTATGTTGACAGTCTCTCATCCGACCTCATTCGCGAGTATCGCGGCACGCTGACCGAGCCTGGCCGCAACAGCCCTTTTCGAAGTCGGTCAGTGGAAGAAAACTTAGATTTGTTCGCACGGATGCGGGCCGGGGAGTTTGCCGATGGCACGCACGTCCTACGCGCGATGATCGATATGGGATCGCCGAACATCAATCTGCGCGATCCCATCCTCTATCGCATTCGGCACGCGGCCCATTACCGAACAGGATCCACCTGGTGCATCTATCCCTCGTATGATTTTGCACACCCCCTCTCTGATGCCATCGAAGGGATCACCCATTCTCTCTGCACACTGGAATTTGAGGATCACCGACCGTTGTACGATTGGGTTGTCGCGGAGACCAACGCGCCCCATCGCCCACAACAGATTGAATTCGCCCGACTGAACCTGACCTCCACCGTGATGAGTAAGCGCAAGCTGCTCGAATTAGTTTCCAAGAAACTGGTGGCCGGGTGGGACGACCCTCGGCTTCCAACCATCAAAGGCCTTCGTCGCCGAGGCGTCACGCCGGAAGCGATTCGTGCGTTTTGCGACCACCTTGGTGTCGCCAAGCGGGACGCCATCGTCGAGATGCAGCTGCTCGAGCACTTCATCCGGGAAGACTTGAACAAACAGTCGCCGCGCGTGATGGCGGTTCTCCGACCGTTGAAAGTCGTGATCGAGAACTATCCGGACGACATGGTCGAAGAACTCGACGCCGTCAACAACCCTGAGGATGCCGCTGCTGGAACTCGAAAGGTGCCCTTCTCACGAACCCTCTATATCGAGCACGACGACTTCCGGGAGGATCCACCGAAACAGTTTTACCGCCTTGCGCCTGGTCGTGAGGTGCGGCTCCGCTATGGATATATTATTAAGTGTGTGCGCGTGACAAAGGACCCTCAAACCGGGACGGTCACCGAGCTGCACTGCACATACGACCCCGAGACGAAAAGCGGATCCGCACAGGAACAACGTAAAGTAAAGGCCACCATCCACTGGGTATCGGCTGCCCACGCGCTCAAAAGCACCGTCCGGCTTTATCATCCGCTTCTGCTCCCGGACGAAGCCAAGGACCAACCGGCTGGTGACTGGACACAGGCCCTCAACCACCAATCGCTCGAAACCCTCAGTGGCTGTTTGGTCGAGCCAAGCCTCGGTTCTGCCACACCCGGCTCTCGTTTCCAACTTGAGAGACAAGGGTACTTTTGCCTTGATCTCGATTCATCACCAGAGTCCCTCCTCTTCAACCGAACGGTGCCGCTCAAGGATGCCTGGGCCAGGGTTGAGAAAACCCAGCGGGCGTCTCGGCACTGATTCATCAGTGCGCTTTTTTCATCGGCGCTCTCTCGCCAGGCAGAATCTTCCTCAACGCGTGCCTGGCAGAACGGAACGATCTATACTAGCTTTCCAGGGACTTCAGCAGCTGTTGGTCGAGATGGGATAGAGAACTCTTCACTCGCTTGTGGAGGTCATCGTGATTGAATGTCGGGAACACCCGAGAATGCCCGTTGATCTGCGCGTCCTCTTTTCCATGACCGATCAGACGGAGATCCGCCATGGCACCATGTTCGATATTTCTGCCGGTGGGTGCGCTGTCACCAGCACGGTGTCGATGTCACCCGGAACCGGCGTCAAACTACTGATTCACGCGACGGACTTAGCCGCTCCGATCACCGTCCATTCCGCCACCGTTCGATGGGTCAAGCACGGCGAATTCGGCGTCGAGTTCATGCGCCTCACAGACCTGGATCGAAGCCGGTTGCAGCGGTTGCTCCGCCTGGCCAGACCCCGATCGGTTCCCCAAGATTGAACGACTTCGCCCCGACTTTTCTTCATCCGGCCACCACGCTACACTAGTTCCATGACCTGTCCTCTGTGCCACCGACCCACAACTTGGGAAGAGAACCCCTGGCGTCCATTCTGTTGCGAGCGTTGTCAGATTACTGATTTGGGAACCTGGGCCGCCGAACGATACCGTATTCCCGGTTTGCCGCTCACCGCCGAAATAGACATGCGAGAGCCTTTCACGAGGGTCGAGCGCAGCAACGGAGAGAGAGATGAAGCGGATGGCGACGCATCGAACACCTGAGTGAGGCTCGAAAAGACCACGCGCTCGTTTGTTTTTCCTGGTTGAAACTCGACGACATTTTCGAACGGGTGATGCATATACTCGTCGACAGACACCCCTACATTTGTTGTTGGCAAGCGACCGCGAACATTGCTAATTTCTAAATTCCTTCCGCTTTCTGCTATAGAAGGAGATCTTCTATGCTCGTGACCAAAGGTTACGCGGCGAGAGCCGCCAAGGAAAAGTTGCAGCCGTTTTCGTTTGAACGGCGTGATGTCGGTCCACACGATATCCTCATTACCATTTCGCATTGCGGCATTTGCCACTCGGATATCCACCAAACCCGTGATGAATGGGGCATCTCGCTGTTCCCAATGGTACCAGGGCATGAGATCGTCGGAACCGTTTCGCAAGTAGGCGCAGCGGTCACGGCCTTCAAGGTTGGCGATCGGGCCGGAGTCGGCTGCTTTGTGGATTCTTGCCGTACTTGTGGTCCTTGCCGCGAGGGCCTGGAACAGTATTGCAACGGAGGCACCGTCTGGACTTACAGCGGACAGGATAAGGAAGGCCGAATCACGCAAGGCGGCTACTCAACCCAGATCGTGGTCGACGAAGGCTATGTCCTGAGAATTCCGGATTCCCTCTCATTGCCCGGAGCTGCCCCGCTGCTCTGTGCCGGCATTACGACGTACTCCCCTCTGCGCCAATGGGGCGTCGGCCGCTACCATAAGCTGGCCGTCGTCGGTCTCGGTGGACTCGGCCACATGGCGGTGAAGATCGCCAAAGCCCTGGGAACCGAGGTGACGGTTTTAAGTACGTCTGAGAGTAAACGAGAAGACGCGAAGCGGTTAGGGGCCGCCAATTTTGCCGTCACGTCGGATCCCCAGACGTTCATCAAACTCCAAGGGTACTTTCACTACATCCTCGACACGGTGTCTGCTCCACACGATTACAACGCCTATTTGAACCTGCTTAAGACCGACGGCACCATGATCCTGGTGGGCGCACCAGAGACCCCGGCCCCAGTCCAGGCCTTCTCGCTTATTTTTAAACGACGTCGTCTCGCCGGTTCCCTCATCGGTGGCATCAAAGAAACACAAGAAATGCTCGACTTCTGCGCCGAACACAAGATCGAATCCGACATCGAGTTGATCCCCATTCAACAGGTCAACGAAGCCTATGAACGGGTGATTCGAGGCGACGTGCGGTACCGATTCGTGATCGATATCGGCACGTTGATCTAATTCCTGCACACATACCGCTTGCGCTGTCATTAGGCTCAGCTTGCCCCGTTGTTATCCCTCAGGTAGAGTAGACGACATGATAACGGTGGGGCACAGGCGCGAGCGACCGATTG
The DNA here is from genome assembly GCA_029865225.1 of Nitrospira sp. Classification (GTDB taxonomy): domain Bacteria; phylum Nitrospirota; class Nitrospiria; order Nitrospirales; family Nitrospiraceae; genus Nitrospira_D. The sequence continues at coordinate 23,444 of JAOUHJ010000029.1, read as the reverse complement.
CCATGCAGGCTGACGGAACGTTGCTGGCGGAGGGCGCCCGATTTAGCGAAACTATCGCACAGCTGGCCAAGAGTACGTTTATTCCGAAAGGCGTGTACCGTTTTCGATCACACAGGGACGCAAATAAGCAACAAGAAGACTGCTTGGTGCAGGGCTTAGGGCGATTGGCTGTTGAGCGAGCGTGATGGAGGAATATAGCCGACCCGCTACCCTCGACGATCTCAAGACCCTTCTACGTTCCCTCAATCAACATCGCGTGGACTATTTTTTGATCGGCGGGTATGCGCTGGCCGCCCATGGATACCAACGGGCGACGACCGATATCGACATCGTGGTCCCTGCCTCTGCCGTAGCGGGACAGCGGGTCAAGGAGGCGTTGTTGATCCTGCCGGATCAAGCTGCCAAAGAGATTGAGCCTGCCTGGTTTGAAGAAGGTGAAAACATCCGAGTAGCCGATGCGTTTGTCGTGGATGTCATGCTGAATGCCAACGGCATGACGTACGAAACCCTCCGTCCATACGCAGAAACAATTGAGTTCGAGGGTATCCCCGTTAGAACCATCAATCTGGAAGGGCTGCTCCGCACCAAACAAACGCTGCGTGAAAAAGACGTTCCGGACCGCATCGTCTTAGAGCGCGCCCTGGAAGTGCTTCGCGCGTCTCGCCGCGAGAGTGAGTCCCGGTAGTTTCGGGGTTCATGAACGACCTCCGTCGCTCTTCCCCCGCGCACATCCTGCGAACGCAGCCTAATCTTGGCATCAGCTCAAATGTTTTTGTCGGACCCGCCCGACTAGCATCATGGTGTCCTCGCGTACCGAGAGCTCACGATGTTACGCCGACCCGACGGATTGCTGCAGGATCGGTCAATAAGATTCCCATTCAGCAGGTCAATGAAGCCTATGAACGGGTGATTCAAGTCGACGAGCAGTACCGATTCGTGATCGACAGGGCGGTTCATCTCTTTGGGACGGAAGTGGCTGGGGGACTAGGAATCGAACCTAGGTAGCCGGCTCCAAAGGCCGGCGTCCTACCGCTAGACGATCCCCCAGCGCGGTATGAAGATATGACTTCGAAAGGAGTTTGGCTGGGGGACTAGGAATCGAACCTAGGTAGTCAGATCCAGAGACTGACGTCCTACCGCTAGACGATCCCCCAACCGGGGTTCACAGTAATATATCGATCGCAATTCCGTCAAGTTCGACGCGGGTTTGGCCGGAGGAGCCACCTTCTTATCCTCCTGAGGCGCGCTCGACCCCCTTTTGGAGACGATACAGAGTCCGGTCACGCCCCAAAACTTCCATCACCTCGAAGAGCCCTGGACTTGCCGTTCGCCCGGTCAAGGCCACACGGACTGGCTGAGCGAGCGCGCCCATCTTGATACCTTCTTCCTCGACGAGCTTTTTAAAACTCTCCTCCCAAGCCTGTTTAGAAAACCTCGGAAACGCCTCGAAGCGCGTGAGCAGCTTCTGCAGCAACGGAGCAGTCATTGGCGAGAGAAATTTCTTGGCTGCTTCCACCTCGTATATTGCCTCTTGCCCAAAATAAGGCTTCACCCACTCCACCATGTCGACCAACGTCTTCGTCCGTTCCTTCACCAGCACAACGACCTGCGCCAACCACTCTTTCGAGACGGTCCTGACCTGTTCCTGTAATCCCGCTGCGTTCAGCAACGGCACCAACGCTTCGGCAACCTCGGACGGTGAGCTGGATTTGATGTATTCCGCGTTGATCCAGAGTAGCTTGTCGGGGTTGAAGACCGCTGCCGAAGATTGCACATGCTTCCAGGAAAACTTTTCGATCAGCTCCCGACGCGTGAAAAGTTCCTGATCACCATGGGACCACCCTAGCCGGACAAGGTAATTCACCATTGCCTCCGGCAAATATCCCATGTCCTTGTAGGCCATGATCGAGGTCGCACCATGCCGCTTGGAAAGCCGCGCCTTATCTGAGCCGAGGATCATCGGCAAATGGCCGAACTGTGGGACGGGAAACCCCAGGGCTTCGAAAATCGGAATTTGCCGAGGCGTGTTGGTCAAATGGTCGTCTCCCCGCACAACATGCGTAATGCACATCAGGGCATCGTCGACCACGACGGAAAAATTGTACGTCGGATACCCGTTAGACCGAAGAATGATGAGATCGTCGGCAGCACTGGTATCAAAAGTAATCTTACCCTTGATGAGATCGTCAACCACAATCTGCCCCTCTTGTGGGGCCTTGAACCGAAGTGCGGCATCCTCCGTAGGGCTCGCGATTCCTAAGTTCCGACAGCGACCGTCATACCGAGGCGAGAGCCCTTTAGCTTCCGCTTCCTTTCGACGCGCCTCCAACTCTTCGGCCTTACACACACACCAGTACGCATGCCCAGTCTCAAGCAACTTCATGGCATGTTGGCAATACAGGTCCTTCCGTTCGGTCTGGCGAAATGGACCTTCGTCCCAATCAAGCCCGACCCATTTCATCCCCTCGATGATGGCTTGGATGGATTCATCGGTTGAACGACTCTGGTCGGTATCCTCGATCCGAAGGACAAATATCCCTCCTTGCTGACGAGCAAAGAGCCAGTTGAAAAGCGCGGTACGGACTCCGCCAATGTGGAGAAATCCCGTCGGACTGGGTGCGAATCGGACACGAACTTGACTCATATGCGCTTGGTCCCTTCCCTATAGCTGATCGACATCTATACCACGCTGCAAAATTCCTTGTACATCGCATCCACGCTTCCATCTCTTGACGGCTTCTGCTAAGAGGGTGAAGGGAGGTCGTCATGGCGGAACCTACACAACCAGCCACGGTGCTGTCGATTACTGATTTCACACCTCACGTCCGCCAACTTGTTGTCAAACCCCAGACAAGCAAGATTTCGTTCCAGCCGGGACAATGGGTTTCACTCAAGTTACCGGTGGGACCGAAGCCACCACTCAATCGCGCATACTCTGTGGCCGCCCCAGCTTCACCGGCTGGAGAGTTGACGCTGGTCTTTGATCGTGTTCCCGGTGGGCTTGGATCGAACTATCTCTACCAATTGAACTCGGGAGATGAAATTTCACTCTCAGGCCCGTATGGAAATTTCCTGCTGCCTCACACGCTCGATCGTGAACTCATCCTGATTGGTCGCTATACAGGCCTCGTGCCGCTGCGATGCATCCTCAAGCAAATGTTTCTTTCCGCCATTCATATTCCCATTCTCCTGATTGCAGTGGCCCCGAACGAAGAGGAGACCCTGTTTCATCAGGAATGGCTCAGCATGGCAGCGCAACACCCCTTGTTCCGCTATCTTCCTTTGGTCGCTCAGAACGGTGAGGTGGAAGCCGTTGAAAAGACGTTAAGGATGCTTCCATCGTTGATGGGGAAACAGGCGAAGGTCATACCCTTGCTGTGCGGAACGAAGGCTTTTGTCCGGCCTCTCAGAACCTATTTCGTGGAACAAGGCTACGAGCGAAAAGAAGTGAAGGTCGAGACCTACGACTGAAGGCTATCCGGAGGGTATCATCATTGGGCTCTTCTCACCCGTTCTCTCACACGACAGTTGACAAACGAAGCAAGGACTCCGACGGCTCAGTGCCCCTCCCTCACCAGATTCTTGTTCACGGCTGGGATCTCAACGACGATGTTCTTCGTTCCATTGGGCACACATTGGCATCCTAACCGCGACTGAAGCGTCGTCATGGGCGCTTCATCCAGTTGATCATACTCATCGTCGGTCCCTTCATTACAGGTTTCCAGCCCCTGCTTCACCACAATATGGCAGGTGGAACAGGCGCAGACCCCACCGCACACATGTTCGAGATCCACCCCATGCCCCATCGCAATGTCCAGAATGCTTCCGGGGAGTCCCGTTTCTCCGTATGGAAGTTTGTCGGGATCGACAGTCACAGTAGTCGAGTCTCCGCTCGGTTGAATGAAAGTGAGGCTATAGGAGACTTTTGGGAGCTCATAGTCTGTCTTTTCAATGTAAGGGTTGGTCCCACCCATGTTTCCAATTCCTTTCTAATCCGTCGTTTGACTCACATCTTGTGTTGACAGCACAGAAATTTACATGCTAGTCTTTATCCGACCATATTGATCGGAGATCATTATAGTCTCCGATCATAACGATCGGCAATAAGAATGTTGAAGATTTCCAAAAAATCCGACTACGCGCTCATGGCCTTGCAGCATATCGCCTCGGTCCAGTTCGGTGATATCACGCCCGGCCGTGTGGTAAACACAAAAGAGATCGCGGAGGAATACAACATCCCATTGGAGTTGTTGGCCAAGGTTCTCCAGGCGCTCTCAAAAAGCGGCCTCATCGAAAGCCACAACGGCCCCAAGGGAGGCTATCTCCTCGCACGGAGCGCCAGACAAATCACCATCGCACAAATCCTCGAGAGCATCGAAGGGCCACTTGCCCTCACGGACTGCTCGCACGAAAAAGAGGGTGAATTCTGTATGCAGCGCGAACACTGCAACATCCGTACGCCGCTGCTGAAAGTGCAAGACAGTATCTATCAACTACTGAACAACATGACGTTGGGAGACATGCTGGGTGGTACACCCTTGATTACGATTCAATCTCCCTCGACACAAGGAGTCGAACAATGAAGCTTCCTATTTTCCTCGACAACCATTCCACTACCCCGATGGATCCACAAGTCCTTGAGGCCATGCTGCCGTATTTCGTCGAGAAATTCGGGAACGCCGCTAGTCGAAACCACGCCTTTGGCTGGGCAGCCGAAGAAGCGGTTGACCAAGCCAGAAAACAGATTGCGAAGCTCATCAAGGCCGACTCGAAAGAAATTGTCTTCACCAGTGGCGCAACGGAATCGGACAACCTGGCGTTGAAGGGCGTCGTGGAGATGTACAAGGAGAAAGGCACTCATATCATCACCTCGTCCACGGAACATCGCGCCGTACTCGATACGGCCAAGTCCCTTGAAGCCAAGGGTCTAGCGACCGTGACATATCTGCCGGTCGATAAATACGGCATGGTGAACCCGCAGGATGTGGAGAAGGCCATCACCGAGAAGACGATCTTGATATCCGTCATGCTGGCCAACAATGAAATCGGCACGATCAATCCCATCGCTGAGATCGGAAAGATCGCGAAAGCAAAAGGCGTTCTCTTCCATTGCGATGCAACACAAGGCGTCGGGAAAATTCCCGTCGATGTCCAAGCCATGGGCATCGATCTCATGTCGTTCTCGGCCCACAAAATCTACGGCCCCAAGGGAGTCGGCGCGCTCTACGTCAGAAAGAGAAACCCGCGGGTTCGGATCGTGGCCCAGATGGACGGCGGAGGACATGAACGGGGCATGCGTTCCGGCACGTTGCCGGTCCCGTTGATCGTCGGATTCGGAAAGGCCTGTGAACTCTGCGAGCAGGAAATGACGACGGAAACGGCGCGGCTGAGCAAGATGCGCGACCGGCTCCAAACCGACATTATGGCCGCCCTGGAAGAAAGCTATCTCAACGGCCATCCGACGAACCGCTTACCGGGAAATCTTAATATTTCGTTTGCCTATGTTGAAGGTGAGTCGTTGCTCATGGGAATGAAAGACATCGCACTCTCGTCCGGTTCGGCCTGTACGTCGGCCACCCTGGAGCCGTCGTACGTCTTGCGTGCTCTCGGCGTCGGAACTGAGCTCGCTCACTCATCGATCCGGTTCGGCTTGGGTCGGTTCAACACCGACGAAGAGATTGACTACACAATTAAGAAGGTTATTGAAATCGTCACCAAGTTGCGGGAAATGTCCCCGCTCTATGAAATGGCAAAAGAAGGTGTGGATTTGAAGTCCGTGCAGTGGGCAGCACACTAACTCGAGAGACCATCGTACATTTCGGAGGACACCATGGCATATAGCAATAAAGTCGTCGATCATTTCAACAACCCCCGCAATATGGGGAGCTTTAAGAAGGATGAAGAAGGCGTCGGTACCGGGATGGTGGGAGCCCCGGAATGCGGCGACGTCATGAAGCTCCAAATCAAGGTACAGAACGATACGATCGTCGATGCCAAGTTCAAGACATTCGGTTGTGGATCGGCGATCGCCAGCTCAAGCTTGGCCACCGAATGGCTCAAGGGCAAGACGATCGAGGAAGCGCAGAAGATCAAGAACACGGACATCGTTCAAGAATTGAATCTTCCGCCGGTGAAAATTCACTGTTCGGTCCTCGCGGAAGACGCCATCAAAGCGGCACTGGCCGATTATCAGAAGAAATCTGATACCCAGCCGGTCGACATCAAGTAACGGGTACGAAAGGAGCTGGATATGGAGACCACGAACGCAGAAACTCAGACTCCGATCATCTCTCTGACCGATGCGGCTTTGAAAGAAGTCAAGCGGTTGATCAATGTGCAAGGGATTGAAGAAGGTGGGCTACGCCTGGGGGTGAAGGGGGGAGGTTGTTCCGGCTTGAGTTACACGATCAACTTTGATGATAAGATCGGGCAGTACGATCAAGTCTACGAGATCGACGGCGTGAAAGTGATCGTCGACGCCAAGAGCGCGATTTATCTCCAAGGCACGCAATTGGATTATCAAAAAGACCTGATGGGCGGGAACTTCAAGTTCATTAACCCGAACGCCAACAAGACCTGCGGCTGCGGGGAATCGTTCTCCGCCTGATTCGAAACAGAGGAGCACCCGACCAAGCATGGCGCGCGTCATGCCGGTGATTTCTTTATGGCTAACGATCAACCGTCTACCCGTCCCGAGACTCGCCACCAGCTGCAGATGGCCCGAAGCATGTGCTGGCATTGTCAATCCGCGATGTCGGGGGAATACTTCTGCGAACGATGCGTGAAAGTCCAGCCCGTCTCGAAGGACACCGACTACTTCACCTGTCTCGGGTTTCCACGGCGGCTCACGTTAGATCCCAAAAAGCTGGAAGCCAAATTCTACGAATTGAGCCGGGCCTTTCATCCTGATTTTTATCAAGCCAAGAGTCCGACGGAGCAAACGATTAGCCTCGGCAACGCCGCCGTACTCAATACGGCTTACCGGACGCTTCGTGATCCCATCCAACGGGCGGAATACCTGCTGGCCCTTGAAGCCGGCTCGGTCAAGGACATCCGCACCTCTCCTCCTGCCGACCTCTTCGAGGAAATCCTGGAGTTGCAAGATACCTTGGAACAGTACCGGGCCTCGGATCGCGAGTCAGACGAGGGCCATCGGCTCCGAGCCACGCTCCAGACGGAGCAACAGACGTTGGAACGGCGCCGAGAAGAGATGGAGTCGCAAATTCGGCAGCTCTTTACGGACTGGGACCAGCTGCAGGACAGAGGAGAGGCCACGAGCCAGGCACGGGCGGAGCGGGATCGAATCCTGAAACGGATGCGCGATTTACTGTCGCACCGAACCTATATTAACAACATCGTCAACGATCTGGCGGCAACGATCGCCTGATGACATCCAATTCAGTATCTTTGATATGGCACGTATAGTCGGCATCGACCTCGGCACGACCAACTCTCTGATTGCCTACATGAAGGACGGCCAACCCTGTGTCGTTCCCGACCGCCACGGCCGGACGATGGTGCCTTCGGTCGTCGCCTTGACGGACAATGGTTTGATCGTCGGAGATCCCGCGAAGGAGCATTTGACGCGAAATCCTGAGCGTACCGTCTACTCCGTGAAACGGTTCATGGGAAAGGGGCTGGCGGATGTCGAGAGCGAATTGGCCTATTTCCCTTATAACCTCACTGAAACCGGAGGTGTGATCCGAATCCGGCTCGGCGCAAAGCACTATTCGCCGCCGCAGATCTCCGCCATGATCCTCAAGGAACTGAAACTGCGGGGGGAAGCCTACCTCGGTGAAAGCATTACGAAAGCCGTCATTACCGTGCCAGCCTACTTCAACGACAGCCAGCGTCAGGCCACCAAAGATGCCGGCCTCATTGCCGGGTTGGAGGTGTTGCGCATCATCAACGAACCGACCGCCGCCTCGCTGGCCTACGGGCTTCAGGAAAAAACGCAAGGGACGATCGCCGTCTATGACTTCGGTGGCGGGACATTCGATATCTCAATCCTGAAGTTGAAAGACGGCATCTTTGAAGTGCTGGCAACCAACGGCGATACCCACCTTGGCGGAGACGATCTCGACCGCTTGCTGGTCGATCTCTTTATCGCAGAAATCCGAGACAGGTACGGGATCGATGTCGGCCGCTACCCCGATCACATGCAGACTGTCCGGCTGGAAGCGGAGCGGGCCAAGATACGCCTTTCTGATGATCTCAAGACCGAGATCACAATCGAGCTACCGGAGGACAAGGGACTCTTTACCAGAGAGCTGACGCGTGATCAGCTCGAATCCCTCGTGGTGGGCGTCATCGAACGTACCTTAGCTCCCTGTCGCATCGCGTTAAAAGACGCCGGGCTCACCCCACACGATATCGACGAAGTCGTCTTGGTGGGTGGCTCGATCCGCATGCCCTTGGTTCGGCAGCGCGTGGAAGCGCTGTTTGGGAAGGCGCCGCATTGCCACTTGAACCCGGATGAAGTGGTCGCGCTCGGAGCGGCCGTGCAAGCCGACATCCTGAGCGGTGGAACCACAGACATGTTGCTCTTGGACGTGACTCCCTTGTCGCTCGGTATTGAAACGATGGGCGGAGTGATGAGCAGCCTGATCCGTCGGAACACGACCATTCCGGCAAGCGCCAAAGAAATGTTCACCACCTATGTCGACGGCCAGACCGGCGTCGATATTCACATTCTGCAGGGTGAGCGAGAACTCGTCAAAGATAACCGGAGCCTGGCACGCTTCCGCCTCAAGGTACCGCCGCTTCCGGCGGGAGTACCTCGTATCGAGGTCACCTTCTTGATCGACGCCAATGGGATTTTGAACGTGACGGCCAAGGATATGCGAACCGGGGAAAGCCAGTCGATCGAAGTCAGGCCCTCTTATGGATTATCGGACACAGAAGTGGAGCGGATGATCGAAGATTCGTTCAAATTCGCGGCAGAGGACATCAACGCGCGGAAATTGATCGAAGCTCGATTGGACGCCGAGGCGTTGAGCAAAACAACGAAGAAATCTCTCGCCGATGCGGGACATTTGATCTCGACAGAAGAAGTCGAAGGCATTCGCCACGCACTTGCTCAGCTGTCCGCCGCGAACACGGGTGGCGATTCTCGTGTCATCCGCGCGCGCATGGCAGAGCTTGAACAGGCCGCGAAGCGCTTGAACGTCGTGATGCTGGATGATTCGCTCAAGAAGAGCCTGCAAGGGAAGAAAGTCACTGAACTACCGTGAAGCGTATCTCCCAAGACACTCCGGACGCTTCATGAACGATTCGGCGCGAAGGAGCCCCCAATGAATTTGAAGTGGCAGGACGCGGAAGACATCGCCATACGATTAGTCGAGGAACACCCTGAGACGGATCCGCTGACCGTGCGCTTCACGGACATGCACGCCTGGATCGTAGCGCTGCCTGACTTTAAGGATGATCCGAAGAAGTCGAACGAGAAAACCTTAGAGACGATTCAAATGGCGTGGCATGAGGAGTATCAGGATTCAAAAGCGTAGCCTAGGCTATTCCACATCCTCCTCCACCGTCGGTTGCCTCTCGGGAATCTGATCCATCTTATAAAAGTCTGTTGGATCCAGTCGACGCTGGACTGCTTGGGTCGGCTCACTGCCTTTTGAAAACAGCTCCACCGTTCCTTGTTGGCCTTCTCCTTCCTGTTCCGACTCCAGAAGACCCGTCGAGGAATCAACCTTGACGAAGGTCACGCCATCCGGAATTTCGAACGGGACGACAGGCAGCTGCTTGAGCGCTTCCTTCTCAAAAGCCACCCAGATCGGTAAGGCCGCGCGGGCGCCAGTCTCGCTCGCGCCAAGGGAACGCCGATCATCAAACCCGACATACACGCCAGTCACCAAATTCGGCGTTCCACCGATAAACCAGGCATTGATGTAATCATTGGTCGTACCGGTCTTCCCAGCGATTGGGCGCCCCAGGACCTTCGCAGCCTGCCCAGTTCCCTTCTGCACGACATCTTCCATCATGTTGGTGATCAAATAAGCGGTTTCCTTCGTAATGACCTCGCGCGGCTCTGGTTCGACTGTCTCGAGCGTCTTCCCGGTGCTATCCTTGACTGACGTGATGGCGAAGGGTTCTACCCGCACGCCCTGATTCAAGAATACGCCGTACACCGAGGTCAATTCCATTAACCCGATGGAGGAAGAGCCGAGCCCCAAAGACAGATCCGCAGGAAGCGGGCTCGTCACTCCGACCGTTCTGGAGAACTCGATGACGTTCTTCACTCCGACTTTGTCCAGCAGCCGAACCGTCGCGAGATTGTGCGACTGTGCCAACGCATCACGAAGACTCACCATGCCGTGAAATCTCCGCCCATAGTTCTCAGGTTTCCACGTCTTGTCTTCCTCTTCTTGCTCATACACGACGGGAGCATCGAGAATCTGCGTGGCGGGACTGAGCCCCTGGCTCATCGCTGTGGCATAGATAAGGGGTTTAAACGCAGATCCGGGCTGTCGATGGGCTTGCACGGCACGATTGTACTCGCTGCGCGAAAAATCATATCCGCCGACCATCGCACGGATCGCCCCAACCTTTGGATCGATCGCAATCAAGCCCCCTTCAACAACCGGCGTCTGCTCCAGGGTGAGTTGGATGCCTTCCTTCGTCATCTTCTTGATTCCAATTTCGATCACGTCGCCCGGTTTCAGGATCTGTTTCACGTTCTGGTTCACGGCGAAGTCCACGGCGGGATCGGGCCCTTTGAGCATCCGCTTCGCCCATCCCATGTCGTCGAACGCCAGCTTGGCTGCGAAGGCACCGACTTGAACCACATAGTGATCTTTGGCGACCTTCAGGACGACCCCTTCCCCCACACTCCCAGGCCTCAACGACTGCTCTGCCCACGCCAACTCCATCGGTTGAAACGCCGCCAGGTCGACGGTGCGGCGAGGCCCTCTCCAACCTTCACGCTTGTCGAGGTTACGGACTCCGTTCAAAAACGCCGTCTCCGCCGCCTTCTGCATCTCGACGTTCAACGTCGTGTGGATCTGGAGCCCGCCCTTGTACACCATCGACTCCCCGTATTTCGCCACGAGTAGTTGCCGCACATACTCGACGAAGTACGGAGCAAGATGTTCACTGCCGGGCCGATGGAAATTCAGCTGTTCCTGGGCAGCCGCTTCCCGTTCCGCCGAGGTGATAAACCCAACCTCCTCCATTCGACCTAGCACGTGTTCTTGCCGTTTCTTGGCCAGCTCATACGCGGTGAAGGGTGAAAATCGACTGGGAGATTTCGGCAGCCCCCCCAGGAAGGCGGATTCAGCAAGAGTCAACTTGCTGACGTCCTTCCCGAAATAGGAATGTGCCGCCGAGCCGACTCCATAGGCCCCTTGACCGAAATAGATCTGGTTCAAGTAGGTTTCGAGAATCTTCTCTTTCCCCGATACCGATTCCATCTGGTAGGCCAAGATCAGCTCACGAATTTTTCGCTCATAGGAGCGCTCCGACGAGAGGAACAGCGACCGGGCCAATTGCTGCGTGATCGTGCTCGCCCCTTCGACTTTTCGTCCGCCATGCCGGATGTTGGTCCACGCTGCCCGCAACATTCCGATATAGTCCAGCCCGGGATGTTCAAAAAATCGTGCATCTTCCGTGGCGATCACCGCCTGCGTCAGCGTCTTCGGAATTTCAGCCAGTGGCGTCAGAATGCGACGTTCGATGAAGAACTGGCCGATCGACTGGCCGTCGTCCGAGTACACATTAGTGACCAAGCTGGGTTGGTAGTTCTCGAGCAAGTCGAGGGAGGGAAGATCCTGAGAAAAATGCCACACCACGCCCACGGCAGTCGTAGCGCCAATAATGCTGATCGCCACTAGCCCGATCAGCACGACTTGCCAGCGGTGTAGGCTACGGCGTGGCCGCTTTTGAAGCATCTCGATAAATCGATCGTCTCTCGGCATGGTGTATGGAGTCCTGTAGACGCGAACTGCGGTAACGCAAGACCATACAATGCGTTTGGTGAAAACTCAAGCAAGACGGAGATCGCGTACGCGTCAGCATAGAAAAGCATTTCACTTTCTAAATCGCTTCGTCCATAGTACGAATACGTCAGAACCTCCTCACGGACCACGCAGATGGACTCAGTGGCTGTCAACCCGATATTGAACAATCAGTTCAAGCCAGTGGCGGACCGGACGCGCGTCGAGTCAAAGAAGCTCCGGGCGTAGCGGAAAGAGACCTCCATGCAGAGTGCGCCGTTGCCAGTAGATGAGCCCTCGCGCCTCGCCGAGTTGCAACGATACGAGATTCTCGACACGCCAACAGAAGAAGGTTTTGACAACCTAACCCAGCTTGCCGCACAGATTTGCGGAACACCGATCGCCTTGATCAGCCTTGTCGATGCCCATCGCCAATGGTTCAAGGCCAAGGTGGGTATCGATGCACCGGAAACCCCGCGAGACATTGCCTTTTGTGCCCATGCGATCCATGGCAGCGACCTGTTCGTCGTGCCGGATGCCACCCAAGACGAACGGTTTGCCGACAACCCTCTGGTTGCGTCTGACCCGAACATTCGCTTCTATGCTGGGATGCCCCTCGTTACACCGACCGGCCATGCGATGGGCACGCTCTGCGTGATCGATCGGGCGCCGAAACAGTTGACCGCCGATCAGATGAACGCGCTCCGTATGTTAGGGCAGCAAGTCGTCAGTCGTCTCGAGTTGAAGCGGCGCCAGATTGAGCTCGAGCAAAGCCTTGCCATGCGTGAACAGGCCGACCGAACGAATACAGATATCATCCATGCAATTGAGCGAGGGCTCGAGGGCGTCGCATTCTTGAATCAGGACGGTTGCTATACCTATATGAATCCCGCCCATGCCGCCATCTATGGGTATAAACCGGATGAATTGATCGGCCGATCATGGAAAACATTGTACGAACGCGAATGGATCTCTCGGATCGAAAACGAATACTTCCCGGAACTCCTCAATACCGGACACTGGACCGGCTTGGTCCAGGGTCGAACACAGTCCGAACGTCAGATCTATGTGGAAATCTCTCTTGTCCTCGCAAAGCACCTACACGATCCTGCTCGCTGGCTCATGTGCACCTGCCGGGATGTGACGGAGCGAGTCACGTCGCGGCAACAGCTGGAAGCCCATCGAGAAAACCTCGCTCAGGCCCAAGCACTCGCCCATGTCGGCAGTTGGGAATGGGACATTCAATCGGGCGCCGAGAGCTGGTCGGATGAACAATTTCGCATCTTCGGCTATGAGCCTCACACGATCACGCCCACGGCCGATACCTTCCGCGAGGCCATCCATCCTGACGACCGACCCGGAGTGTACAAGGCCATCGAGGACACGCTCTCGCAGAATCATCCGTATGACGTGACTTGCCGAATCACTCGGCCGAACGGAGAGATCCGTCACCTTCTGTGCCGCGGGACGGTGCAACGCAACGCCGCGGGTCAGCCGACCCACATGTTGGGAACCATTCAAGATATCACCGAGCAAAAGGCCTTTGAACAGATTCTGAACGACACCATCCTGCGGCTGGATCTCGCGACCAGATCAGGCAGCATCGGCGTTTGGGATTACCATATTCGTGAAAACAAGCTGGTCTGGGACAAAAGGATGTACGAACTCTATGGTTACACAGTCGAGAACTTTCCCGGCGCGTATGAAGCCTGGACCACCCGACTCCATCCTGAAGATCGATCCTATGCCCAAGCTTTGCTCCAAGCCGCCATTGATGGACACGGCCGATTCGACACAGAATTTCGCTTGATCCTTCCTGACCAGAGCGTCCGCCATATCAAGGCCTCCGCCGATATTCTCAAGGACGAACGGAAGAGACCGGTCCGAATGATCGGTATCAACTACGACATTACCGAGCGGAAAGCCGCCGAGGCGAAGCTGGAGCAGGCGGCACGGGACATGGAAACCCGCAATCAAGAACTGGGGGAGGCACATAAGAAATCCCTGGCGGCCACGAAGGCCAAAAGCGAGTTCCTCGCTTCGATGAGTCATGAGATCCGTACGCCTATGAACGCAATCGTCGCCATGGCAGACTTGCTCCAAGAGACACCGCTCTCAACGGAACAGCAGGAGTATGTCGGGCGATTCAGCCGCGCCGCGACGAGCCTGCTTGATTTGATCAACGACATTCTGGACATCTCCAAGATCGAAGCAGGCCAATTGGGCCTTGAATCGCTCACCTTCGATATCCATGATCTCATCGATAAGATCGGCGAAATGATGGCCATCCGCGCCCACGCCAAGCAGCTTGAAATCGCGACCTTTGTGCATCCCGACGTCCAGACCTGGGTATCGGGCGACCCCACGCGCCTGCGTCAGGTGCTGGTCAACCTCGTCGGCAACGCTATCAAGTTTACGGAACGAGGCGAAGTGGTCCTCCGTGTCGAGCCGAACCAGCTCAATCCAGGAACGCTCCGTTGCTCGATCTCCGACACAGGGATTGGGATTCCGGCAGACAAAGTCCAGTCGATTTTTGAAAGCTTCACACAGGTCGACTCTTCCACGACGCGGAAATACGGCGGCACCGGGCTGGGCTTGAGCATTTCCAAACGGTTAGTGGAACTGATGGGAGGCCATATCGAAGTCGACAGCACCGAGGGCGTCGGCAGCACCTTCTCGTTCGTCGTGCGCCTTCCAAGAGCCTTTATCCCGCGCACCGCTTCACCGTCACCCGCTCCTAATCTTCGTAACCGCCGTCTCCTTATCGTGGATGACACCGAAACCAACCGCATGGTTGTCCGGGAGCATCTCAAGCAGTTCGGACCAGTGTTAGTCGAAGCCCCCGACGGCTTGGCAGCTCTAAAGGCTCTGGACGAAGCCCAACGGGAGGGAAAGCCATTTGATCTTGCGATCTTGGACTATCACATGCCGAACATGGACGGACTAGACCTCGCAGGTGCCCTTCGCGAACGAAAAGATTGCGCCTCATTGCCCCTGGTCATGTACGCCTCGGACATGCGGGGGCACGCCTCAGAGAGAGCGCGCGCGCTGGGCATTGCCAGCTACGCCTACAAGCCTGTTAGCCGCAAGCGGCTGCTGGAGTCGCTGGCCGTCGCGCTGAATCAGACGCCGGCTCCGCCTGCACGACAATTATCGGCGGCGCATCCGGAGTCCGCCTCCCTGCCGTCCTGTCATATTCTGTTGGTGGAGGACTTGGAAGACAATCGCGATGTTGTCGCTCTCTTTCTGAAAGAGACCCCCTGCCAATTGGACATGGCGGAGAACGGTGCAGTAGCTCTGCAGAAGTTCCAGACCGGCACGTACGATTTGGTGCTCATGGACATGCAAATGCCGATCATGGACGGCCTCCAGGCGACCACGGCCATTCGCCAATGGGAGCACGAGCAGCGGCGTACGCCCACGCCGATCGTTGCCCTCACCGCCAACGCGTTCAAAGAAGAAATGGATAAGAGCCTGGCCGCCGGCTGCACGGCCCATGTGACGAAACCGATCAAAAAGAAGACGCTCCTTACGACAATCACCCACTATGCGATCAGACCCGCAGACAAAGCGGCCTAAGACAAGGACTTCCCCATGACCACACAGCTCTCAGGGGCCCAACCGTTCCTGCTCCTCGTCGAGGACGAACAAGATACGGCCGATCTCGTGACGTTGATCATGAAGGAACGAGGCTATCAAGTCTCGCACGCTGCCGACGGCTCGGCAGCGCTAGAAAAGATCGCGCTGATGCCACCTCCTTCCCTCGTCGTGTTGGATATTCAGCTCCCCCACGTCGACGGGATCACCGTTCTGGAGACCATTCGCGCCACACCGGACTGGCAGGACGTGCCGGTCGTCATGCTGACGGCGGTTGCCGATGCGGACCGCATCCGCAAGGTACGTGCTCTCGCCGTCCAAGACTATGTGTTGAAGCCGTTCAAGCGGGAGACCTTGCTGAGATATGTTGAGCAAGCCCGTAGGACGCCACCACAACGTTCTCGATGAGTGATCCGGAATACCTCGTTACGGTGCGGTCAGCAGCCTTTCGGTCAACGTTCGATTGTGGGCGAGATCTTGTGGAGCCCTCTAGGGAGCTCCCTTAAGGATCAGGGGAAGGCAACCGATATAGGACCGATCGGAGACTCACCGATGGATCATACACGGGGGAATGAACCGGGCGCTACTGGTGAAGAACTCGTGCGCATCGATGCCTCCTTCGAACCCCTCGTGCCGAAATTCCTGACCAACCGCAAGAAAGAAGTCATCACGATGAGGGAGGCCGTGGTGGTGCAGGACTTTGAAACGGTACGCAAAGTGGCACATGGGATGAAAGGGGCCGGAGGGAGCTACGGCTTCGACCGTGTCAGCGAAATGGCCGCCGTTATTGAACAAGCGGCCAAGGCGCTCGACTCGTCAACCATCGAGCGCGATCTCCCGATATTGGGCTCCTATCTCGACCGCATCAAGGTCGTCTACGAGTGATGTCCGAGCCATAAGAGGAGCAGGCCCATGAAACACAAAGTCCTGGTCGTGGAAGATGAGCAGGATACGGCAGACCTGTTGAAACGCGTCTTGGAGCGTGAAGGCTTTTCCGTCCTCCAGGCAAAAGATGGGCGCCAAGCCTCTACTCTGATCAAGACGGTACAGCCACCCTCCCTGGTCTTGTTAGACCTCGTGGTCCCCTATGTGAGCGGAGCGGAGCTGCTGAAACTCATTCGCGATCACCCAGACTGGTGCCACACTCCCGTGATCGTGGTCAGCGCCGACTCCTATGAGCCAGACATTCAACAAGCACTGCGACAAGGAGCTACGGCCTATGTCACGAAGCAGAAGGGATCCGCCGGTCTCATTGAGGCGATGAGGCGAGTCCTGCATCCTCCCGCCTCATCACGCACCCAGCCCATCGTGAAGAAACTCCCCAAGGCGGCTCGCAAACAGCGCCCATCCGCACGCCGTCGACCTCGCAGTAGTCACGAAAAGAAGCGAGCCGCATGAGTCACGCGTACACACAGATTGCTCGAAACACCCTGTCCATCATGAAGACCGGTTCCTAGATCATGTCGAACATCGTTTGAGGAGGCCTAATGGGGAAGACAGCGACTTCTTCCGTACCGACCGTACTGATGATCGAGGATCACGACGACACAGCCTGCCTGGTGCGATTCATCCTCGAACGGAACGGCTATGCGGTCCGGCATGCCCCTGATGGAAAGAACGCCAAACGTCTGACGGAATCGAGTGAGCCTCCCGACTTGGTGTTGCTCGACATCTCACTGCCCTCCCTGTCCGGTTTCGAAGTCCTGCGCGCGATTCGGTCGACACCGACCTGGGAACAGATCCCGGTCGTCATGCTAACGGCCAACGGCCGCCCTGAATCGATGGCCGAGGCAACCACCCTAGGAGCCACGGAATATTTAAAGAAACCCTTCACACCAGAACACCTTCTACGGACGGTCGCCTCATTCATGTCACGACCAACCACTCAACCCGCGCCTGAAGTCGCACCCTCCCACATCAACTCTGTCCCGGATTAAACATCCGTACCTACGCAATGATGAGAGCACTTATCTGATCCTCCCGATTGACTGAAAACTGCCGCTGAGTCATTCTCTACGCGGGATCCCATCCTTCGCTTGTTTGGCACGGTGAACTTCGAGTATACTTCTTGGTTTGCGCCTCACTACCAGGGCGTATTGTTTGTCATTACAAGGAAACCTCTTCATTATGTCCACCGTCCGCGCCCCACATGACCGCCGGAGCGATATCCGGAATATCGCCATCATCGCGCACGTTGACCACGGCAAGACAACGCTGGTCGATGCGGTGCTTCGCCAAACCCATGTCCATCGCAAGATCGACGACATGGGTGAACGCATCATGGATTCGATGGATCAAGAGCGGGAGCGTGGGATCACGATCCGCGCGAAGAATGCCAGCGTCATCTACAACGGTGTGAAGATCAATATTGTCGATACGCCGGGCCATGCCGATTTTGGCGGTGAGGTGGAACGCACCCTCCGCATGGTGGATGGCGTGCTAATTTTGGTCGATGCGAAAGAAGGCCCCATGCCGCAAACGACGTTCGTGCTGCGGAAAGCCTTGGCGCTTGGGCACAAGGCCATCGTCGTCATCAACAAGATCGATCGGCCGGACGCGGTCGTCGACGATGTGGTCAACCGCACCTTCGACCTCTTCGTCCATCTGGGGGCCACGGACGAACAACTCGATTTCCCCATTGTCTACACATCGGCCATCAAAGGGATCGCCACGCTCGATGTCAACAAGCCGGGAACCGATATCGTCCCGCTCCTCGATACCGTCCTGGAAAAGATTCCTGCTCCAGCGATTCATGCGGACGCCCCGCTCCAAATCCTCGTCTTGGCGCTCGTGCAAGATCCCTATAAAGGCAAGATGGGGATCGGCAAGGTTCAGTCTGGTTCAATTGCCCGGCGGCAGAATGTGATGGTGCTCGGCAAGAACGGGGCACAGATTCCAGGCAAGGTCTCCGATCTCGCGGTGTATTCGGGCCTCGAACGGGCCGACACGGAACAGGCGGCGGCCGGCGAAATCGTTGCTGTAGCAGGGCTCGATGACGTCAGTATCGGCGACACCATCGCCGATGCCGACAAACCGGTGGCGCTTCCGCGTGTGACCATCGATGAACCCACGGTTCAGATGACGTTTTCGGTTAACAACAGCCCCTTCGCCGGACGGGAGGGGAAGTTCCTCACGTCACGCCATTTGCGCGAGCGGCTCTTCAAGGAATTGGAGACAAACGTCTCGCTCCGCGTGAACGAGACTGACAGCGCGGACCGATTCCTCGTGGCTGGACGAGGCGAACTCCATCTGTCCGTGTTGATCGAACAGATGCGACGGGAAGGATACGAGCTCCAAGTCTCGCAGCCGGAAGTCATTCTCCACCGCGAGGGCGGCACCGTCATGGAGCCATATGAGGAGTTGACCATCCAGGTGCCTGAGACCTATCAGGGTACGGTCATCGAAGAGATCGGGAAGCGCCGCGGTGAGATGCGTCACATGCGGCTGATTCATTCCGACGTCGGCACCAGTGAGATGCATTTGGAATATCACATTCCCACACGCGGCATCATGGGGCTGAAGAACATGCTGCTGGCGAAGACTCGCGGAACCGTCATTATGCACCACGTCTTTTCGGCCTATGAACCGGCCGAAGAACGGGATCTGATTGTGGCACCGCACGGTTCGCTCGTAGCCTTCGAAGACGGGACCAGCACAGGCTATGCCATCTTCATGACTCAGGAACGCGGCGTGATGTTCATCGGGCCAGGGGTGGACGTGTATCGGGGAATGGTCGTCGGGCAAAATAGCCGTGATGAAGACCTCGATGTAAACGTGTGCAAAGAAAAGCATCTCACCAACATGCGCGCATCCGGTTCCGACGAAGCGTTGGTGCTGACCCCCCCGCGAGACATGACGCTGGAGTTTGCGCTGGAATATATCGGCGCTGATGAACTGGTCGAAGTCACTCCGCAGAACCTCCGCCTACGAAAACGGCTGTTGAACCCGGATGACCGCCGCAAGGCACGGAAAGCCGGGAAATAATGTCGCCACGAGTTGCCGCATGAGGATTCGAAAAAAATCTCCCAAGCCGTCCGCCAAACGACCACCTCTGTACTTTGTTGGTTATCGAGGTACCGCTCCCGCGACCGACGAGGTCAAAGCACTCTATGACCGCGAGTATGGCGGCCCTCTGAGCATCCGTCACGAAGACGGTTCAGCTGAATCCTGGCAGGCTACACATGGCCCCTGGTCGGCTCATGTGGTGATGCCGTTGCCGATGAGTCACGTCGCTGAAATCATGAAGCAACTGGCCTGGGAGCACGAACTCATGGGTGCGGTCGCCCCGTCCGTGGCTTCGCCCCGAGACATGCCCGATACCATCCTGCTTGCAGCCCGCCTGGCTCGTTGCTTGACGCTCTTGTCACAAGGCACGGCGTACGATGTCATCGCGCAGGCGTACATCAATCCCTCGGACTGGCAGCAGCGCGCGCTCACGAGTTTTGTCTTGGATGACCACCTGTCGATCGTTCATGATGATGCGTCAGACGGTGACCGCGTGTGGTCCTATTCGCTGGGCTTGAGCAAGTTCGGACTGGACGAGGTTGAGGTCTTCACGAGTAAGGGGTTGTCCGACAGCACTGCAAAAGAAATCCTGTCGGCATCCGCCGGTGAATTGCTGCGAGTGGGACATTCTCCGAAAGTCGGAACCTCGCTCATTCTTCCTCAGCTTAGTCGTGTGGTGCACATCAGCAACTATCGGACTGCCGCACCGGCCGGACGGATGTTGGGATTCCGAGAGCTGAAAACTTCGTGAGTGTTTCGACGGCTTCACCGGGTACCACGCCGGGCCTTCCAGGCTGTTGACAAGCTTTTAAACCACGGAGTACAAAGTTTACGTGTACGTAGCAGTGGGGTCCTTCCAATTCGAGACCTCAGTACAGCAATCACCCATACAGTCCTATAAGGAGGTTTGTGATGAGCGATGTAGCACCGGAAATCAAGGTGGGCGATACAGCACCGGACTTCAACCTGAAGGATCAGGACCAGCAAGATGTCAAGTTGAGCGACTACAAGGGCAAGAAGAACGTCGTGCTCTGCTTCTACCCGCTGGATTGGAGCCCTGTCTGCCAAGGCGAAAACAAGTGCCTGACCGATGACTTCCCCAAATTCCAGACTGCGAACGCCGAGCTGTTCGGCGTCAGTTGCGACAGTTTCTTTTCGCACAAGGCCTGGGCGGACTCTCTGGACCTGAAACACCGGTTGTTGTCCGATGTCCATCGGACAACCGCGAAGTCCTACGGCCTCTATTTCGAGCCTCTCAACTGCTCCAAGCGGGCGACGGTAATCGTCGACAAGACCGGCAAGGTCGCCTATGTGAAGGTGCAGGAGATCAAAACGGCGCGTGAGGACAAGGAGATTCTCGATGCGCTCTCGAAGCTGAACTAGTTCACAGTCAAGGAGTCTGAAAGTTGGAAAGCCGCGTAGTTTTGGCTTTCCAGCTTTTGGACTTTCTTCGTGATAAGTTGACGACAATATGACTGGTACCGTCCTCGACGTCAGTGATGCCAACTATCAGGAGTTTACCCACGCACAGGCCGCGGTCGTGGCCTATGGTCTCGCCACGTGTGAACCATGCAAGGCCTACGACCCGATACTCGAACTGGTGGCTGCGAAGTTTCCCGACCTGAAGATCGGTAAGGCAAAAATGCATGTGCCCGGTCGCTGTCGAGAAATCAAGAAGACTCACACATTTGAGACATATCCCACTACTCATTTTTTCTCGCATGGGAAGCTCGTGCTGACACGCGAAGGAGTCGTAGAACCGGCCGAACTCGTCGCACTGATTTCAGACCACCTGCTGAAATAAGGCTGACACCGCATCCGCCGAAGCATTGATGGTCAACATCAGCTCTGTCATGAGATGAAACCGACTTTCCTGGAGACAGGATCATGAAACACCTGCTGGGGTCGATAGCTCTCTGCGCACTACTTTTCGGAACAGTGCCGGTCGAAGCCCACAAAGCGAAAGACTCCGGCCCCGTCCCGGCCCACCACGGCGGGCAAGCACTCGCTGCAGGCCCTTATCACCTCGAACTTGTGGCCACAGATGGAGAGCTAACCCTGTACGTGACGGATCATTCTGACAAAACCATCCCCACGGATGGGGCGAAGGCCAAGGCCACTATTCAGCATGGAACGGAGAAAGCCCGTACTCAGGTCGAACTAGAACCATCAGGTGAGAATACATTCAAAGGAACTGGAACATTTACGATCAATCCGGATACCGGAGTCATGGTCTTCCTCAGGATGCCGGAGCAAGATGCCTACGCTGCTCGCTTTACTCCACGCCAGACCAAGGGCAAGTCCGCAGGATCAGAGTAAAGACGACGCCGACACTTCGTACGCCAGGTCGCGGGATGGAACCAACCGAATGTTGGTGAGAGTTCCTTGGGTGATGCGTGGGGCGAGTTCCTGGAAGATGTTTCGAGCCAAATCTTCTCCGGAGACGGCCTGTCGGTTGAAAACAAGCGACAGATTTTGCTTATCGAATTTCTTGATGACCCAATCCTCTACTAGACGGTCCAAGGCCCCGATATCGGTCACCATCCCAGTCGTCGGATCGATTTTTCCGCGCACCGTCACAAAACAATCCCAATCCCGTCCCTGATGGTCGCCTTGAGTCGCATTGAACGTAAACCGTTTGGTGACGGTGGCCATCTCTCGGCCGTCTGCCGCCGTGACCTCGGCATAGAGATCTTCGTCCTCACATAACCGAAGAGTATGGAGCGTTCCGATATCCTGTTGTGTGGCTAACTTCTCCCACAGCACGTGCGCAAAATTCTCTGATGTGGGAATTCGGTCTTTGAAGTAGGGCATGTCGAGGTTCAGATTCTTGTGATCGAATTCTTCGATCACATCGAGGAGCACCCGCTTGAGATCGAAGAGATTGACCACCATACCGGTCTTCGGATCGATCTCACCGGAAACAGTCAGTTCCAAGAAATAATTATGTCCATGAGCGGGAGAGTTGTAGCAACGCCCGAACACTGAGCGATTCTTCACTTCATCCCACTCCGGCCTTATGTAGCGGTGAGCGGCGGCAAATTCGATGCGCTTGGTTAACAGAACAGTGGACATCATACTCGTGTACTGACGCCTGGGTGCTGAACCAAAAGATCAGCGTCCTGCGGTTACTCCTCGGTCAAGGTCTGCAAGCCACTCTTCTCTCATCGTACCTGGAACCGAAACATCGTGCCTGTACCCACCGTGGTCTACGCGAATGGTCACCGGTCGAGTGAGGTCCGCAAACGTGTGCTTCATCGACGCCGTCGGTCGAAACCGTACGAAATGAACCGCACTAATCTTTGTCTCGTGGCTCCGGCCACCCTCGAACTCACCGAAGACGACTTCGCCACCTGCTGTGATCGCAACCTTGTTGCCATGGTCCAGGCCCATGAACTGATCGAGCTTCTGCTTGATATCCGCTTCGTCGGTGATTTCAATCAAGAGCGTCGCGCTCAATTCGCCGGGATCGGGCAACAAGGCATTATACACCTCCAGCTCATCCTGAATCTTGACCGGATCGACGATGCGTTCCGCTCTGATCATTTCCTGAATCTGAAACCTGAGCGTTTCTCGGTTTTCAAACACCAGGGTCATCAGTGGCCCAACGGAAATTCGGCGCCGTTGCTTCAGTGTGATGATGCCAGCCCGAAACGACTCGCGTCGCCGATCATATTCGTCAATCGAGAGGAGATCGTCTGCGGTGAGTGCCTTCATCGAACTTCCTGACTGTCTTCAGTCCACCAGTGTGAAACTTGACTGTTTGGTTTCGTCGCTAGCTAGTGTAGTGCGTCATAAATAGATTGACAATCAATTCCGGCGAGCGCTATCTTCTGCCCCATGCATCGGGCCCCAGCGATTCTCCTGTCGTCCGCAGAACGATCGACGTTGACCGCATGGGCC
>JAOUHJ010000127.1 GCA_029865225.1 Nitrospira sp. | reverse complement strand
TGTTTGTTTCACGAGATTTCTCTTTTCCAACGTTGCGGGGGAGTCTTCCGACACCCCCGCTCCCCCCGGGATACGCCCGCGTGGCCGCCGGCACGGAGTGAAGACGGAGCCCCCAGTGGGGGCGGGCCCGCGCCGGGGAGCAGCGGATCAGGCCTTCCCGTTGTTCGTGTCATGTCCTACCTTGCCATCCGTTCAGGCCTGCCCGCTGCGAGAGCGCTGTGCCCTCCTCCTCCTTCTGCCCCACCCCTGGGTTGTGTGCGGGGTGGGGCCTATCTTGGAAGGAGGAATTCGGATGAAGAAAGCAGCGCGACTCGCAGCAGCAGGCAATCAACCATCGGCATCCATCGGGACAGCGGAGCCGTATCGGGCAGCTCGGTATCGGGTGACGCTCGTCTGTGAGACGGAGGGAACTGGGACGGCTGAACCAATTCGGGATTCGTTCACCGCCGTCCAGTTGTTCCGACCCTGTTTTGAGGGCCTCGATCGGGAGCACTTCCTCGTCTGTGGGCTGGATGCCAAACATCGGGTCATCGGGATCAATGTGGTCTCGGTCGGCACATTGACACTCTCGATCGTCCATCCGCGAGAAGTGTTCAAGCCACTGATCGTGATGAACGCCGCGGCCTGGTTGGCCAGCCATAACCATCCCTCGGGAGACGCCACGCCCAGTCAGGAAGACCGCCTCTTGACCAAACGACTGCGGGAGGCTGGTGACTTGTTGGGGATTTCGCTCTTGGATCATGTCATCCTCGGGGAGGCGCGCCATTATAGTTTTGCCGATGAAGGCTGGCCTGGAGCCTAAGCCTCCACTCACGATCACGAGATTCCAAGTGGTCTATGCCCTCAAAATCCGCAACACCCAGAGCACGGCGGAGGCCGTGAGGGCGATGCCGATGACGGCGGCCCCCCAGCCAATAATGTCCGCCGAGAGTGTGTTGCCCAATTGATGGAGATCCGATGCGACGGTGGCCCAGGCCATGAGAGTGTGCTCCTTCTTCGTTTCCGTTGTGTGCGTCCGCTGTCCTTGTGTTCCTGTTCATCTTCTTCTCGTGCTTCGTCTGTGTTCACAGAGCAGCTCCTGCCACGCGTTGCAGGAGCCACTCGGCCCACGCCTTAGCGGACCAGCGATTTGACCCGCTTATAGGCGTAGATCGTGAGGGCCACCCCGATGAACACGACGCCCCAGGCCACAATATCGGCCTTCACGTTGGAGATCGTCGTGGTGCTGGCCGTATCCACCGGGAACACCTGGGCCAGCGCGGTGTGCGCACTGACCATGGTTCCGAGGACGGCCACTGAGAGACCTTGCCAGAACTTCTTCATACCCCTCACCTCCTTTCTGGGCTACAAGTACGGACCCAGCATCAAACGGACGATGATGCCGACCGTGAAGCCCCCGAGATAGTAGGCCGCTGCCCAGAAGACAGCGGCATCAATCGCGGCTTGATCCATCGCACGCTCGCTCCTGGTTATCGACGCCGATACATTTCACATCCGGCTTGTCTGCATGCTCATTGAACAGTGGTGAGGACTCAGCAGCCACCTCATCGAGCGGTTGCCGGGCTAAGAGTTGCGGAAGGACCGGTGGACTCCCCTCACCACCCCAGAGAATCCGATCGGAGACCAAGCTCGGCACCCCGTTCACGATCTGTTCGGTCACCGGAGCACCAACGAGCGCAGCGATCTGGGCCGCAGTCAGAATGCGACCCTGCACATCGACCCAATACGCCTTGCCGTTCATCACGATGCCGCCTTCGATCCGAAGGCGTTCATGGATCACGTCGCTGGGTAAGGATGGTGGTGGAGCAACCACATCGGTCGACGCTGGACTCTCCGCTCGTTTGAGCAAGACAGGCTGCGCGTCGCTCGGTGGAGCGGGAAGCTGCGCGGCTGAGGGCTTCGTCCCCGAGAACCACGTCCCCCAGCCGATGAAGCCAAGGGCTCCGATGAGCCCGAACAGCCCGACTACAAGCAAGGGACTTGAGAGGATCGTTTTCATGCGTCGTTCCTCCGTAATGCCACTGGTGGCATAGCTGGAATAGTAGGCGTAGATCTTCGGCTCATACCGTCCGATGAGCGTGCGAATGACTTCCGTTTCTTCGGGATTCCCTCGCACGAAGCCCTGAAAGCGTCGGCGCATGCCGAACCGTTCCATACGACGAAACTTGATCGTGCTTTCGACCAACCGGGTGACGCCTGAGGTCAGTTGCCGATAGTCCTGCGCCATGAGGAGCAGATCGACGCCATAGTGGCGATGCGTTTCGAGCCAGCGGAGGATCTCACCGGGCACCTTCTCCTTGGCCCGGAAGATCGTCTGAGCCTCGTCGAGACAGACGGCAGAACCCGGTTCAATCGAGAGGAGGAGCGACGGAATGGCTGTTCGATCGGTCCAGAGCGTGACTTGCTTCTGGAGTTCCGGCAGTGATCGCCCTTCGAAGAGGGCCAGCCGATCCAGATAAAACCCATCCACCGCGACATAGAGACGACGCCCAGCTCTGAACCACGGCAGCAAATAGTCCGCCACCGCGTAATAGGATTTGCCACTGCCAGGTGTGCCTTCCAACAGCGTGATCATGAGCCCCACCGGACGAACGGGATCGCTTGCAGCGTGAACCGGACCAACATCGCCGAGGCGATGATCGCGACGGCCTGACTCATGCCGGTCGCTCCGAGGACCCAGGTGTATTGAATAGGAATAATGGGCGTACTGAGCGACCCAGTGCCGATTGAGGCTAGGAGCTGATCGGCCACGCTGAGGACCGAATCCCAGCCGCCCTTCCAGACATCGGTAAAGGACAGGATCATATCGAGCAGAAAACAGTAGATGAGATTCAAGAGCGCGGTCATGGCTTAGCTATTCCCCACAAAGATGATGCGATAGGCGGCGAAGCTCGCCCCCGCGATGACAATGGCCCTGAGTGCTAAGAACATCCCGGACCAGTCGTTGAAGTTGACCGAGAAGTTGCCAAAGAGTGACGAGCTCAGGCTGATCGTGGGGAGATCTGAGGGCCAGGTCAGCGATTGTAAGAGCGCCAGTTGTCCGGCGATGCCGGAGCCTTTCCAGGTCATGAGATGTTGCTCGAGAATCGACCCAAAGGAGCGGAGATCATGCTCACCGGTTGAACATTGCACCGTCGTGCTGGTGTCATCCTGCGTCGTCGTCGAGCCATCCGGATTCGTGGTGGTGGTGGTCGTCGTGGTCGTTTGCTGCGAGGTGCTGGAGGTGGTTTCTGTCCCCGCCGGTGGGGTCGCGGTCGGATTCACGACCACATCACCAGCATGGACGTCACCACTCGGCACCACCGAGGTGGTCACCTCGCCGCTCTCAATCGGCAGATTCACTGAGACCTCACCGTTTGGAGAGGGATTGTTTGTGCCGCCTGGCTCCAGATTGTTTGCTGGTGCCAACGGATCTGAGCCGTTCAGACCGTTGAGATAATTCTGAATGTCGGTTGCCGATGGAGGCGCCCCCGGTATCATCGTCGGAGGATTCGACTCTGGCGGTTGATGCGCGACACATTTCGGCCCGGTGACCAAGAACCACCCTTGCCAGCCATCCGGTACTTGCGGATACGGCGGCCCGGTCTGACACACCGTGTAGTCGAGTTCGATGTACCCCGCAAATCCTGATTGGCAATGGGCATGGCCTGGACAGGTGAAATACTGATTGGCGTTCAACGTGTGCCCACTCGGAAGCGTGAACGTGTCAGGACTTCCCGCTGCACTCACAATCGCGTGCGTTTGGGTGTTGTTGTAGTACAGCGACCACAGGGTGAGACCGGCCAGGACTCCCATGACCGGCCACCCCGTCCCCGCCGCGACCGCCCGGACCACCAAGGTTTTCCCACCTTGCCCCACCAGCGCGTGAGACGCCGCCGAGGTTGCCGTGTTCATCCAGGCTGATTGAGCCGTGGCGAGATTCGCTGCTGTCATGACCCGCGAATACTGGACCGCCAAGACCTGATACGGCGTAACCAGTCCCATCAGGACAAAGACTGCCAGACCAACCATGTAGGTCGTCAGGCTTACAGCCGCCCTGACAGCAGGCCCGCGATGAAACACGCGAGATAGAACATCGTCCATTGGAGTTGTTGCTCCACTGTTAAGTCGCTGAAGACCATCGGATCACGACACGATCGTTACTTACTTGGGTGCCCGTGTGAGCCGGCTGTTGCCGCCTGCGTGATCGGCTGATAGCCCGTGACGTCGATGAACCGTTGACCCTTGAACTCGCGGAGATTCACCGTGACCTGAGCCAGTTTCATCTTGTTCGCTTCCATCTGCTTATAGAGGGCCTCGTGGTCCTCAGAGATGTTCGCTTCCAAGGTGGTTGTGTCCTCCTCGAAATAGAGCACGGCGTTCCGGAAGGTCCGGGTACCATCCTGACTCGGTCTCGCCTTGACGCCCATCACGACGCACGTTGCAACAAACTTTGACATGTGATTCCTCCTGGTGAGTAAGTGAATTGGTTGATTGTTAATTGGACCATGGAAACCAGCCCTGCTTGCTGCAGGACCACAAATAGACCCACACCGTGCCGCAATCCTGACAGCGGCCACGCAATCGTGGGCCACACATGAACAGCGTCAGCACCCCCCTGTGACAGCGACGACAGAGGACCCGGCGTTCGCCATCCACTCCGGACGGCTTCGTCTGAGTGGTATGAACGCTTGCTCGTGTACGGACCGTTCCTCGTCGCGGCGTGGCCATCAGCTGCCTCCTGTCTGAACAACTGTCTGACGTGATCCGTCTGTTGCGTGGTGGGCTGCGGCACGCTCATCCACGCGAACGCCCTGCCACACGGCTTCGACCTCACACACATGCTCGAGACGCGCCTGGACGGCCTCCATCAAGGGCGCCTGGAGTCCATCAAGTTTGGCGAGCTGATAGAGTCCCAGTCGCAGGATGTCGGAATAACTGGCGTCTCGTTTTGCTGCGAGGCTCATCAATAAGGCTCGTTCCTCATTCAGGAGTTTCACCGTCTGGCTCGAAGTCTGTTTCATCACGTCCTCCATTGTCGTGTCAGTGTGAGTCCCCATTCAGGACTTGTGTGCGCGGTACTGGTTAGGCCATCCCGCTGCCATAGGCGGCCGAGAATCCGTCCCGGGGATTCCACCAGTGCAACCTGTGTTTCGCCTTTTCGAGTGTCTTTCCACTTTGCAGGAGTGACAGGTGTTTGCTCCGCCAGCGATCCACGCCGTCGACAATGGTGCGGACGAGCCAGCGTTCTCCGGCTTGTGGATGGGCACAGAGCAAGCTCAAGGTGGGGGCTAAGCTCCGTTCGGCCCAGCGTTTGACCTGTTCGATGGTCTTCACCGCCTGCACGATCGTGAGTTTGGCCCGGGCCATGCCCTCCGTAAGCGTCTTCCACCAACCTAAGATCGGCGCGTAGTAGCGATCCTTGGGATCGTCCGCTCTGGTGCAGTCGCGGAAGTCGACGGCCGTCCTGAAGACGCCGACGATATATTTCTGGAAGGAGTCTTGATCGAGCGTCGACAAGGCCAAGCCCACGGCTTGGGCCCGTTCCCGCTTCCATTCCATCTCCCAGCGCATCCAGGGGCCCTCGACCGGCTTCTCTTTGGCCCGTTGTTCCGCCGCCTTGTCGTAGATCCGGAGATAGCTCTCTGATTGGCGAGAGCCGAGCGCGAGCGTCTTTCCCCGGTCGGCTCCTGTCGGCACATCCAGCCCGCCGATGATCCGGCATTGACGGAAGTGGGAGACACAGTGGCCCTTCGCCACGGCCTCATAGACCCCGTCGACATCAATCACGCCCATGCGATCATCGAGCGCGACATCGATCCGGCCGAAGTGCCCCTTCTGATCCAAGACCCAGGCCGCGAGCTGATGAAACTTCTCGTATGTCCAATGACTGATCAGCTCTTGGGAGAGATCGACATGGACTTCGCGAGGTGCGCGTTTGGCGCCAGTGGCAATCCGGCCATAGCCACTGTCATTCCCTCGACAAATCCAGACCTCGCGGTAGCCTTCATAGCCCTTCTCATCTCGGATCCAGTCCCCCTCCCCGAGGACTCGCTTGAGAGTCTCCACGGTGGAGCTTGGAACCGTGAAGCGAAGCCATCCGATCGACATCGCCCAGCTACTCATACGTCCCTCCGAATTCGTGGTTGGAATTTGCGCCCCCGTTTGACTATGCGGGGGCTGGGCGGCCCGTCGCGCCGTCGGCTGGCGCCGCCGGTCGCGCGGGGACCTTCCCCGTTTTTTGGTCCAGCCGCGATGTAGGTCTCGCCATTTCGCCGCATCGCCTCCTTGACCTGTTCAAGGTCGAACCGGATGAAACGAACGATGCGTTGGACCGGGATCTCGCCACGGAGATAGGCTCGGCGCACGGTCTTGATGCTCACTTTGAGGGCCTTGGCCAGTTCATGAATGGTCAGCCACGGTGCGTGCATGTGTCTCCTCGTCTCGCGGCGGCTCAACATGGTCCCGACCCTACTGAAGCTGACGGCGTTCATGAAAGGTCCCGCGAGGGGTCACGAGAGGTCAGCAGAGGACAGGGAAGGGACTCTAGTGCTGAGCAGCGATGGTGATGGGTTGCACAGTTACTCTCGGCTCCTTCGTTGCGAATAGTTCGCAAGCCGAAAGACCAGTAACCGAATCACTGCACTAGACGCAAGGATGCGCGAGTGGTGAATTGGAGGTATTTCAGAGTGGGACCACACGAACGAGGACGAGTTGGAAGGAAAATGCAGCAACGAACAGGACGTTTCGAAGTTGCCGCCAAGAATATTTCGGCCCTGGGCCGAATGGCTCTAGCTCGGCCTAGCCACCGAGCAGGGGAGATCACCCTCTTCTTGAGCCTTCAATACGATGGGTCTCCACCTAGAGCTCAAGTCGGAAAGAGTTTGTACTGCTGCTATCAACTCCATAATGCCAGCAACCTGACCCAGAAATCCCAATGAATAGAGTCAAGATTAAACAAACCGGCAAGAAAGATCCCAGGGTTAATTAGCGCAGCTGATATTGCCTAGTTGAGCACGCCGATGGCATCCGGGCCGATCTCATTGAGGGCGGATCGTGTTGCCAATCGCCTCCTGCAAGTAGATCCCGTCACTCCCCTTACCAGAAAGGATGTGGAGGGCTGCCGCCGTTCGTCCGCCAATCGTGTCGTTGCTGCCGAGAAGATTGATGTCGTAGCCCATGTTGGCTTCAGCCATACCGATTTCTGGAACCGATCGAGGAGCAGAGGCAGCACCGACCAATCAACCAGACAGCAATTGGTGGCTATTCCAGCGCGTATTAGGATCCGATTGAGGTTTGGACTAGCGAGGAGACCTAGGAACCCAATAGCTTCTTGAGACCACGGTATTCAGCCGCTTCTGCCTTTTGATCTCGTTCATTGTCCTTGCGACGGCGTTCCCATTCACTCCGGGTTCCCCCTAGCACCGGCAGCGGATCGAAGTGACGCCACGCCGGCATCGTCGCCATGAAACTCGCCAGCAAGGCGCCACTACGGAGGGCCCACACGATAAATCCGGCGGACAACGTCGTGCCGGTGAGTGCCGCAACCCGCGTGACAAGCTCATGGTGCTCTTCCGAAACCCCGATGGCCTGCTCAAGCGAACCGGCCATTTCACTGAGCTTTGCCAACAAGAGATCGCTGGTTGACTGCTGCTTCGCCACTGGATCAGGATCAAGCACCGGAACCGGTTCGACCGGTAAGACCGTGAACACTGGTCGTCTGGTATCGTCGTACGGGATGAAGCCGGCCTGGTCTCGAGCAATATCGAACAGCTTTCTCACTTCATCTCGTAGAGAAATAATGCGCTCTGCAATGGGCGCAGTCGAAACTAATACGGTGTGCACCGCCTGAAAATCCGACGGCGTCGAGCGTGGACTCTGCACAACAGAAGCAGGGGGGAGTGCGTCTGTTGGCGATTCTGACGAGTTCGGTGGACTCGGTGGCTCAGGGTCTGGACCAGTTGGTGGCGGCGGAGTCGTCGGCAGCAGGACCGGTGGAGGGGTGGGCGGAAGTCCCACTGCCACATCCGTCACAGTGACTTGAATGGTCTGTGTCGTGCTCGCCCCTTGACTGTCGATCACTTGCACCTGGACCACGTAGACGTTATCCCCATTGGCATCAGTCGCCACTTCAAAATCGGGAGGAGCCGTAAAGCTCAACGCCCCAGTCGCTGCATTGATCGTGAACCGCGCCTGATCCACGCCACCACTGATGCTATAGGTGAGGGTCTGCGCGGGCAGATCCACATCCGCGCCGGTCACAATCGTCACGGCGCTGACATTCTCCGCAACAGTGATCGACGCAGTGGCACCTCCGCCGTTACTGACGATCGTCGGCGCATCATTGACAGGCGTAATCGTCAACGTCATCGTCGTCGCACCCAACGAGCCACCCGCTCCGTCACTCACGGTAAAGGTAAAATTGTCGCTCGTGGTTTCCGACCCGTCATGGATATAGACCAGCCGATTGGCGGCAATATCGGCTTGCGTGAAGGTGCTTGCCGAGACGCCTGGCGCCGTTGTCAGTTCCAGTCGTCCATACGCCGGACTACTCCCGATTACATAGGTCAGTTGCGCCGCGCTGTTATCGACATCAGTGACAGCCAATTCGCTTGCCGTAATGCTATCCGTTCCTCCCTCTGAGGCCGTACTACCGGTGTTGACGCTCAAAACCGGCACGTCGTTCACCGCCGTCACGGTCACGGTCACCGTCGCCGTCTCGGTCACCCCGCCGCTCGTGATGGTGTAGGTAAAGCTGTCGGTGCCGTTGAAGTTCGCGTTGGGCGTGTAGGTCACGGTCCCGTCCG
>JAOUHJ010000126.1 GCA_029865225.1 Nitrospira sp. | reverse complement strand
AACTCTTGCGACGCGTCGACACGCTCCGTGGTGGCTTCGAGGGTATCATTGCGATCATTCGCACCCGCATCGACTTGATTCTGGAAGCACAAAACCTGTCGCTCCTCCAAAGCGTCGATAAGACGACCAAGAGCCAAGTGCTGCTGCAGCATACTGTCGAAGGATTGTCGGTCATCGTCATTGCGTATTACCTGGCCGGACTTTGTGGATATGTGTTCAAAGGGTTTCAGGAAATGGGTTGGCTCAAGAATGCGAATATTGCCTCGGCGGTGTTTGTTCCCATCGCCATCGGTCTCGCCTTCGCCGTGACGACGTTCAGCAAGAAGTATCTGCATAAGAAGTCGGCGGAAGAGCAGCCGACATCAAAAGCCGACAAGCCGGAAGAATAATTGAGAGTTGTACCTGAGTTGCCGAAACCAGATTCGTCGAGTTGGTGTCCTTCTTTAGGTTAAGCATTTTGATACATGCAAGGTCATTTAGCGTTTGGTGGAACCAAACGCTAACGGCCGGGTCCCTCCTTGCGCTGAAGAACATTCGCCAAAAACCGTCCCGTATGTGACCCCGCCACTTTGGCAACCTGTTCCGGCCTTCCTTCCGCCATGATCTGTCCGCCGGCAGCGCCGCCTTCGGGGCCGAGGTCGATGATCCAGTCGGCGGACTTGATGACATCGAGATTGTGCTCGACGACGACCAGCGTATTGCCGGCGTTCACGAGCTTGTGCAGAACCCCAAGAAGCTTCTTGATGTCTTCAAAGTGCAGACCGGTGGTCGGCTCATCCATGATGTAGAGCATGCCAGGGGACCGCTTCCCCGAGCTCGTCGAGGGGTTCCTCTCCCTTTTCCCAGCCGTTAGCTCCGCGGCGATTTTCAAACGTTGAGCTTCTCCGCCGGAGAGGGTCGTAGCGGATTGTCCAAGTCGTAAGTACCCGAGGCCGATGGACGTCAACAGATGCAGCCGCTCTTGGAGCTTTAGTGTTCCGGCAAAGAAGGACAGGGCTTCTTCCACCGTCATGTTGAGCACCTCTGAGACATTCTTCCCTCGGTATCGAATCTTCAAGATCTGAGGCTTGAAGCGCTTACCCTCGCAGATCTCACAGGGAGCATAGATGTCTTCAAAAAAATACATCTCCAGTTTTTCAACTCCGCTGCCTTCGCAGCGATCACAGCGGCCACCGGCCGCGTTGAACGAAAAGTGGCCGGGAGTGAAGCCTTGTCGCAGCGCATCGCGTTCAGCGGCAAACAATTGGCGGATCTCATCGAACGCTTTCAGGTAGGTAATGGGATTGGATCGCGGCGTGCGCCCGATCGGTTGTTGATCGATCGAGCGAACACCCCTGAGGTGTTCGAGACCTTTGATGGCTTTGAACCGCCCCATCGGCAGGGATTCCACGCGAAACGCGCGGGCGATCGCCCGATACAAGGTATCTTCCACCAAGGTGCTCTTACCCGATCCGGAGACACCAGTCACACAGACCAACATGCCGAGGGGAATGCGGACGAGGAGGTCCTTGAGATTATGTTCAGCTGCACCGGCGAGCACCAGCATCTTGCCGTTGCCGGTGCGCCGTTTGGTTGGGAGAGGAATGGCATCTTCGCCACGCAGGTATCGAGCAGTGATCGCCCGACGGTCATGGATGAATTCCTGAGTGGGCGCGGCACAGACAATCTCACCGCCCTTTTCGCCTGACCGGGGGCCCAGTTCAACCAGATAGTTAGCCGATTCGATCATCCGGCGATCGTGCTCGACGACGACGACCGTATTGCCGGTTTCGGCTAGGTCGTGGAGGATGCCGGCTAACAGATCCGTATCTCTGGCGTGAAGTCCGATGGTCGGTTCGTCGAGGACATAGAGCGTCCCGACGAGCCGGGAGCCTAGTTGATTCGCGAGCGCTACGCGCTGGGCCTCACCGCCGGAGAGGGTCTTGGTTTGCCGATTGAGCGTCAGGTAGCCAAGGCCGACACGTTGGAGGAATCCAAGTTTCGCTCGCAGTTGTCGGAAGATATCCGCCGCGATCTCCTGCTCGGTCCGCGATAGAGACAGAGACTCTATCCATTCAGCAAGGCTCTCCACCGTCCGCTCCATCGCCTGGTGGATATCGTGTCCGGCGATCTTCACGAACAGCGCGTCCGGTTTTAGGCGGCTACCGTGGCAAATCGGGCAATCGAAAGGTGTGCGGTAGCGGCTGAGGAAGACGCGGACGTGCAGTTTATAGCGCTTGCCTTCGAGGTACTCGAAGAAGTCGTTGATCCCATCGAACGACTTGTCGCCTTCCCACAACAATCGTTGCGTATCATTCGGGAGCGATTTGAACGGAGTCTCGACGTCGACTCCCTGCCGTTTCATCGCGGCCAGCATCTGTTTTTGCCACCAGGCGGAGCTGGGTTTGCTCCAAGGTTCGACGGCACCCTCCGCGAGCGATTTTGACTGGTCTGGGATGACGAGTTCTGGATCATACCGTAGGACATTGCCAAACCCTTTGCACTCGGGGCAGGCCCCCAGCGGATGGTTGAACGAAAAAAGAATCGGTCGCAGGGGCTCAAAGGTACGGCCGCAACCCTGGCAAAGAAATCTCGTGCTGTAAGATTGCCGCCCATGGTCGATGATGTTGACCGAACAGCGACCTTCTCCTTCACGAAAGGCTGTTTCGATCGCCTCGATCAGCCTGGTACGGTTGTCTTCCCGGATGACTAGCCGATCGAGGACGATGAAGAGGTCAGGGCATTTGTAGAGTAAAGGCTCTCCAACGTCATGCAAATCCAGCACGTCGTCATGAGTCTTAATGCGAGTGAAGCCTCGTGTGAGGAGTGATTGGATAAACGCCGCCTCTTCTTTGGCCGAGGGAGTCG
Source organism: Nitrospira sp. (assembly GCA_029865225.1). GTDB lineage: Bacteria > Nitrospirota > Nitrospiria > Nitrospirales > Nitrospiraceae > Nitrospira_D. The sequence goes on along the minus strand of JAOUHJ010000126.1, from coordinate 6,047 downwards.
CAATCGGAAAGAGCACCATGGCTCTGGCATCGGGCCATCGCTTGAGCAGATCGTCTGCGACGGTGTCCGGCTGAAACGAGCGGGCTTCTTGTTTGCAATCCGGGCAAGTGGACTTGCCGATCTTCGCAAACAGCAGGCGCAGGAGATCGGCAATCTCTGTCGTCGTGCCGACCGTCGAGCGGGCCGTGCGCACCTGGTTCTTCTGCTCAATGGCGATGGCTGGCCGCACATTGAGAATCCGGTCAACATCCGGGCGAGCCACCTTATCGAGAAACATCCGGGCATAGGTCGAGAGCGACTCAACGTACCGCCACTGGCCTTCCGCAAAGATTGTGTCGAACGCCAGCGAGGATTTCCCAGACCCTGACACGCCGGTAATGGCCGTCACTTGGTTGTGGGGAATCTGCAGTGAGACGTTCTTGAGATTGTTTTGTCGGGCTCCCTCGATGATGAGGTGATTGGTAGATGGGTTAGGGGGCGGAGGGTTCGGCACGGTACGTTCTCCAGATCGGGAATGACCGAGCATGGTAGCAACAGTTGGAGATTGGTTCAACGACGGAGAATTCCCCCGATCTCGGTTCGTGTGGTTCAATGAAATCACGGCAGGATTTTAGAGGCCTGTCCTAAGTGTATCGAAGGGCTTAGGACGAACGGGACGGAGTTGAATACATGGAGTTGTTCTGTAGCAGACTACCTGGTGGCTGACACGGTATGTGTCGGGTGTGGGTGGACGACATGTGAATAGGCGAACATATAGCCGAGTACAAAGTAGTATGCGATATGCACCTCGCCGGTCCCAATGGGAACGGCGTGGTGCTTCACCAGGCAGGTATTAGCAATGCGATCACGAATGGATTGCCGATCGTCGTCGACGCTGCACCAGAGAAAATCTATGAGGAAGTTGCTCGGGATGAAGAAGAACATCCACAGCAGCGAGCGAAGGGTGAGAAGCCACAGCGCGGGTCGTGTTCCTTGCAGATTGACCAGTTTGGCGCCAGCCACTCGGTATCCGACCGTCCGCCACGCCGATCGTTTGAGCAGCACCAGATACAGCCATATCATGATCACGAGGGCGCTAATGAGACCCTCATCGTGGCCAAATACACCGACCCAGGCGGATGATAGCCCCCAGCCCATCACCAAGAGCACGACCGTGTCGATGCAGACAATGACAATGCGTCGGCTGGGACCGATATAGTCAGTGTCGGAAAAATAAACGCCGTCTCCCAGCGAACGATCTCGTTGTGATGGGTGCATGGGGTAGTATCGCCGATGAACTCAGCCTGGCTAGAAGCCAGTCACAGGCTCATCATCTCACAGGCTTGAAGGGTGTAAAGGTTTTTGGGCATTTGCAGAGCCTTCGGCTCTTGTCAGGGTTGAGGGGGAAACCGGCATGAGGGGTGAACTAAGGAAGAACCGTGGGCGCGCGCTGTATTGATGGGCTGATGTAGAGGTCCCGCTCCATTGCGGTGGAACGTAAATTGACCGAATCGAAGTGTCGGGATACACTGCGCCTCGCACGGACCGATCGGGAATGAGTCAGCGGTCCGTCACGCGTATTGCTATGGCCACGATCTATCTCTCATCGACGTACGAAGACCTGAAAGACCATCGCCGTGTGGTCTACGAAGCGCTGCGCAAGGCTGGGCACCAGGTCATTGCGATGGAAGACTACGTCGCGACGGACCAGCGGCCGGTCGAGAAATGCCTCAAAGATGTGGAGAAGGCGGACATCTATATTGGCCTCTTCGCGTTCCGCTACGGGTATAGACCTCCGCGAGAGCACAATAATCCTCACGACCTCTCTATCACGGAGTTGGAATATCGTTGCGCAGACACCAACAAGAAGCCTTGCCTGACGTTTGTCGTCCAGGACACGACGCCTTGGCCCCGCGTACTCGATGATGCGCACACAGGAGATGATCGAGGTGAGCGCATCAAGGCACTGCGTCAGCATTTGCTGACCGAGAAGCTGGCCAGCCAATTCTCCTCGCCACACGAACTCAGCACGCTCGTGCTTGCAGCGGTCACAAAGCATCTGGATGAACAGAAACAGCCGGAATCGGTAAAGAAACAGGAATCGGTCGAAGCAACCATCACCTGGGATATCGAGAAACTTGGCTCGCCGTATCCTGGCCTCATGCACTTCACACAGAAATATGCGCCCGTGTTTTTTGGGCGCAAGGTGGACGTGCAAGCGGTACTGGATCGCATGCATGGCCAAGATGGGCGATTCATCATTGTGAGTGGCGACTCTGGAGTGGGGAAATCTTCCCTCGTTGACGCGGGGATCCTCCCCAAGCTTGTCGAGGGTGGATTGCCCGGTGGTGAGTCGTGCGAGTGTGTGCGAATCGTCCCTAGTCAGCGCCAGGATCCCTGGAGCTCTCTCCTCGTGGCCCTTGGAGGCCTGGTGACCCGTGCGGGATTAAGGCCGGATGCCCTCGTCGAACAACTCAATCAGAGTCCAAACGCCCTGTCCAATCTTCTGAGGAAGATCACGAAGGACAGCATGAATGGGCGGGCCTTGGTGCTGTTTCTCGACCAAATGGAAGAGCTGTTTACCGCTCAGGATGCGACGAAGACCAGGCAGTTCCTCGCTGAGCTGTATCGTGCTGCCCAAGAGAAGACGGTCTGGGTCTTAGCCACGATTCGGAGTGATCATCTCCATCACTGTCATGGGCATGCAGAGATGCGCGCGGTCTTAGGCAGCAAGGGGCACCATCCGCTGGGGCCGATCGAGCCGTTCATGTTGGAAGATCTGATCACGTTCCCGGCGCGTTGTGCCGGTCTGCACATCAGTGATGACCTGGCGCGTCGGATTGTGTATGAGGCTGGGTCGGATCCCGGCAATCTTCCAATTCTCGCGTTTCTGCTCAATCAATTGTGTGAGAAACGTCACGATCGTGAACTGACGACGGAGGGGTATCTCGCGCTCGGCAAGGTGGCCGGGGCCGTGAAACAGCATGCGGAACAGGTGGAGGCCGATCTCGAGAAGAAAGAGGGGAGCAAGGCGTTGGCACTCTTGCCGCAGCTGTTCCAGTCGCTGGTCACCGTCAATGCGGATGGAGCCCCAACACGCCGCCGCCCGTTACGCTCGGCCCTTCCATCGGAGATGAACAGACTTCTCACCGTCCTGATCGATGCACGGCTGTTGCGCACCGAGGGCGACGATGTGGGGGGCACGGTATCCATCAGTCATGAAAAGCTCTTCGAGGCCTGGCCCTCGCTGAAGGGCTATGTCGAGGCGAATAAGAAGCAATTGATTGATCAACGGCTGCTGGAGATTCGCGCGCAAAAATGGGAGGAGTTGGGCAAGCCCTGGTTCGATGGGCTGGCGTCCGGTCGAGAATATCATGATTTTCGACGCTCGATGGCCGCCGCCACGCCATTGACGAAAGCCTATCTCGACGCCAGTGCTCGTGCAAGATGGATACAAGCGGGTGCGATCGGGATGGTGATGCTGTTCATGGCCGGAGGAGGGACCTGGTTGTGGAGCACTGGCTTAACAGTGGAACAGGCATTTCTGCGGGCTCAATCTCAGCTCATGAGCATCCATCTCGTACCCACGATGGAAACCGTGTCTGCCGGAACGTTTCGGCAAGGAGAAAGTAAACAGTCGGACGAGAGCCCCGTGCGTGAGGTCACGATCAAATCCTTTGCCATGGGCAAATATGAAGTGACCTTCGAGGAATATGATCGGTTTGCCATTGCCGAGGGGCGGTCCGTTCCTAGTGATCAGGGCTGGGGACGTGGTAGGCGGCCCGTGATCAATGTGTCGTGGGATGATGCGAAGGCCTATGCGGAATGGTTGTCCAGGCAAACCGGTCAACGCTATCGATTACCGACCGAATCCGAGTGGGAATATGCCGCGCGCAGCGGAGACAAGCAGGAGAATTGGGCTGGGACATCTCAGGACGCTGAGCTGGAAGAGTACGCAGTGTATGGCAAGAATTCAGATGGCCGCACGGCAGAGGTCGGAACAAAACGGGCAAACGGGTTAAAGCTCCATGACTTGAGCGGCAATGTCTGGGAATGGGTTGAGGACTGCTGGCATAAGGATTACAACGGTGCTCCAAGCGACGGCGCAGTCTGGGGAGAGTCACATCGAGGCGACTGCGGCCAGCGCGTGGTCCGTGGCGGTTCCTGGGCCACGGACCGGGGTCCCTGCGTGCGTCTTACCGGCTCAGGAACTCCGCCGACAACCGGTCCAACTTCATTGGCTTCCGTCTCGTCCAGGACCTTGAGCCCTAACCCTTTGCCCTTTGTGCTTTTGCCCTTTACATCCGATTCCGCCTGGCAAATATCATATTTGAGAGGTCTATGGGGGTGAGTGATGTCTCCGACGGTACCCCAAGCCGTGCAGTCTTGCCATGAACTGCTTCTCTGGCTCATTCCGCAGCTGGACAAATTCCCACGATCGCGTCGGTTCACGCTGGGCGAGCGCATCGAAGTTCGGTTGCTGGAGGTGCTGGAGTTACTGGTCGATGCAGCCTACCAGCGGAACAAGGAGGCCTCACTGCGGAGGGCGAATGTGCAACTGGAGGTGGTACGGCATCTCTGGCGGCTCGCGCATGAGCTCAAAGTGATCGCCAGCCGCCAGTATGAGCATGGTGCCGCGTTGATTGACGATCTCGGCCGGCAGATTGGTGGGTGGCTCCGCAGCCAACCTCTGGCTCATCCCACATCATGAAACGCATCAATGGCATCTGGGGGCAGTTGACGAGTTTCGATAACCTACTGCATGCCTACCGCCAGGCTCGACGAGGCAAGAGGAGCCGGCCTGGGGTAGCGGAGTTTGGGTTCACGTTTGAACATGAGCTGTTTGCGCTGCAGCGTGAGCTTCGGGATGGCAGCTATCAGCCAGGACGCTATCGACTCTTCACCATTTATGAACGCAAGCCGCGTGTGATTGCGGCCGCGCCGTTTCGCGATCGAGTGGTGCATCACGCCGTGATGCAGGTGATTGAGCCGCCATTGGATCGCACGTTTATCTCAGACAGTTACGCCTGCCGCAAGGGCAAAGGGGTGCATGCGGCGGTGGATCGTTATCAATCCTGGGCGCAGACCTATCGGTATGTACTGAAGATCGATGTTCAGCAGTATTTCCCATCCATCGATCATGACCTACTGAAAGAGAAACTGCGACGGCGGATCAAGGATGCAAGGGTGTTGAACGTACTCGACCGGATCATCGAGAGTTCACCGCAGAGCATGGCTGAGCCTCATTACTTCCCAGGCGATGATCTCTTGACGCCACTCGACCGACGGACCGGTATTCCCATCGGCAATCTCACGAGTCAGTTCTTCGCGAATCTGTACCTCGATGATTTTGACCACTACCTCAAGCAGGCATTGAAGATCAGGCCGTACTTGCGATACGTGGACGACATGGTGGTGCTGGACTACGATAAGGTGCGACTGGCTGAAACTCGTGCAGCAGTTCGAGAGCGCTTGGCAACCGACCGGCTTCGCCTGCACCCACATAAGGCTCATGTTTCGCCAGTGGCTGATGGGCTGAACCTCTTGGGCTATGTCGTCTATCCCGCTCGCCGCCGGTTGCGGAGCGATAATGGGCATCGGTTTTCGCGAAAGTTTCGCAACATGGCGGAGGCCTATCGGCTGGGGCGTCTGGAGTGGCCCACGGTGGTCGCTTCGGTTCAGAGTTGGATCGGCCATGCACAACATGCGGACGCCGAGGGTCTCCGCCGGGCGATCTTCTCCCAGGCTGTGTTCAGAAGGGGAGCGGGCCAAGAGACGGCCAGCGCGTGATCCGTGGCGGTTCCTGGAACAACAAACCGGAGAACCTGCGTGCGTCAAACCGGAACAGGAACAACGCCGACAACCGGAACAACAACATTGGCTTCCGTCTCGTCCAGTCCGCCCGCACGGCACGTAGCCGGTCCAGAGCCGATCTGTTCATCCTAAAAACGGCAGTCCACGTGTTAGGTCGCCGCAGTTTCTGAGGTCGGCAAGGCCGGAGGGCCCGCTGTCGGGAGCAGAAATGTGGCGAACGCGCGGGTGAGTATGGCCCGCAGGCGGTCGGCATC
>JAOUHJ010000028.1 GCA_029865225.1 Nitrospira sp. | reverse complement strand
GGGTGGATTTGCGATACTGCTCGAAGGTGACTTCAGCAAAGGTCTGTTGCGGCATGGGCGTACCTCCAATTCACTGCTGCGCTTCTCTTAGCACATCAGGAGAGATGAATAAATCAGACCTTCCCTAACTGTTACCTGTATCGCTGAGGACTCCGCGATTGGCTCTCAGAATATTCCGCTCCACTCCGATGCTTCCCTGTCAAAAATATCTGCAATATCTGTCTCTTGTCAGTCTTTGTCAAGGTACCGCTAACCGGTGTAGGCCAGGCGCACCTGGTGGTATATCCAGAAGAGGTTATAGGGTGGGATATCCTTGCTCCATCAATGAGTTCATGCCTGGCTGAATATCGCACCAGCTCCACGTAGATGGCTGGCGAACGGATGTCGCAGCCTGCGGTAGCTTGCCGGTTCGTTAGCTCCTGGTTCCAGTCGTGTCTTGTTCTTTAGGTGACGTGCTGATCGGATCTGAAAGCCGTTGGTCACTGGTTAGTGGGGCCTGCCTTTACTCGTTGAGGAGAACGTCTTCTGGGGATCGGCGGTTTCGCCGCCAGCGGGAAGCGTAGGACGGATTGGATTGCGAGATCAATGCCGAGGTCCGGCCAATGCAAAAGGTTGGGATTGGGCTGTTGAACCTTCATGATCTTCGACACGGAGGCGTCTAGAAACTGGGGAAAGCCTTGGAAGGAAATAAAGAGCTCACTGTCGCTGGTCAGCAACCAGAGTCCGTACTTGGTGATGTTCATGACTTCAATTCCAGTAACGTCTTGGCAACGAATGATGGACTTCATCTGACAGCTCCCGTATGAGAGGGCTCGACCGATCTGCAAGTGCGCACAGTGAGGATCCGCACCGGTACTAGGCTATCCTGCTTTTGAAAAACCTTCGTTCCGAAGAATCTCCGCTACATTCTGCCCATTCACGAACACATCGGCCACGAGACGGTCGTATACATCTCGGGCATGGGGCACGATACGGATCGGTCCTGCCCGAAGTAACTCTTCCAGCCGCTGCTTCGCAGCTGGGCCTTCAAACTCGCTCATTTCGGGGGTGTCGATGCCACGGAGCCTGATACGTTCACCGCCAACCCGAATCGTATCGCCATCGACGGCATGGACTTGGAGATCGCTCAGCAGTCTCATCTCCTGTCTTGCCTTAGATCGAAGAGTGGAAAGCCGAGTTTGCTTGTGACCGCCCCCGAGTTTGTACCGCCCCTTGGGATAGCGTTGTGGGCGGCTGTCGGGTGGATGTTTGTGTCGAGGCTGCTTGTAGGTCGGGAGGCGGCTCGATCGTTCTTCGTTCGGTGACGGATACCAGCAGAGGTCACACTGCTGGTTGAGGGTAGAGCCGAGATCGGATTTCGGCAGGCGCTCGGCATCGGCGACAGCTACGAATGAGATGAACGTCATCCATCCGAAGAGCGACCACGTCACGATGCTCAAATATAGTTTCATGGTGTAATGGCATACGCATGTGTCGTGCCAGATTCTGGTCGATTGACAATGTTCAAAACGGCATGTTGCAATGCGAAGGCGTATTCGATGTGGAGTGATGTTGTGTTACGGAGGGTGATGTCATGGATATGATGGGACGAGTGGGGCTGGTTGAGATTTCGGTGTTGATCGCCCCGGATCAGAAGGCCTGGATGGATCGCATGATACAAGAAGGGAAAATTGCCATCCCGCCTGGTGGAACCTTAGAAAAAGGGTCGCTCTATTCAATGTTTATCCGCCTGTTGCTCCACAATGCGATGGAGGAACAGAAGAGGCAGGAGGCGTTAGAAGCCGAAGACGAGGACGACGACGAATAGCAGGCCGATCAAAACGCTTGGAGGGAAGGTACTTATCCGCTCAGATGTGAGCAAAGCGAGCGGTTCATGCAAAGCTTGGTATGTATCTCCTCAGCCCCTCGCTTGTTGTTGCCTCGCTGGACAACCGTCCTGATCAGCCTGCGCAGGACACCGTATCTAAACAGATACCATCTGTATCAATTCAGATACGAACTGTTTGGATCGACCTCATAGAAGATGAGAAGGGTCAGGAATACGGTCGCTAGAGTTTCTTGAACGCAGCGTGAGCGGCGCGGATGGTCTTGTCGATATCCTGCGTGCTGTGGGCCGTGGAGAGAAAGGCCGCTTCGAACTGGGACGGGGCGAGATAGACGCCCTGCTCCAACATAGAGTGGAAGAACTGACCGTAGCGCTTGGTATCGGATTGTTTCGCCGTATTCCAATCCACGACAGGACCAGGCGTAAAAAATGTCGTCAACATCGACCCGACACGGGTTTGCGTCACGGGAACTCCAGCTTTCTTTGCCGCTTCGCCGATGCCTTTCACTAGGGTTACTGACCGTTCCTCGAGTTTCTTATAGACCCCCTTCATCCGAAGTTGTTTAAGGGTGGCCAATCCTGCGCTGACTGCGAGTGGATTCCCAGAGAGGGTGCCGGCCTGATAAACCGGTCCCACCGGCGCGATGAGATCCATAATCTCTTTCCGCCCGCCGTAGGCGCCGACGGGTAGACCGCCTCCGATAATCTTGCCCAGTACGGTGAGGTCGGGCGTGATGCCATAGAGTGCCTGCGCGCCGCCGTAACTCACGCGGAATCCAGAGATGACTTCATCAAAAATCAATAGGATGTTGTGGTCGGCAGTGAGTTGCCGGAGTGCGGCGAGGAACTCCGGAGCGGGGGGTACTACGCCCATATTACCCGCGATCGGTTCGACGATAATGCAGGCGAGTTGCTCTCGATTCGCCTGGATGAGCTGCTGAACAGTCCGAATGTCATTATAGGGGGCGGTCAGCGTATGTTTTGCGAAATCATCCGGTACGCCCGGTGAATCAGGGATTCCCAGAGTCGCTAACCCCGAGCCGGCCTTAGCCAAGAGGTAATCGCTGTGCCCGTGGTAGCACCCTTCGAATTTCATGATCCCGGTTCGCTTGGTGAACCCTCGGGCGACCCGGATCGCGCTCATGACGGCTTCCGTTCCAGAACTGACCAGCCTGAGTTTTTCCATCGAGGGGAACGCGTTGCGGATTTCTCTGGCCAGTGTCACCTCAAGCTCTGTGGGTGCGCCGTAGCTCGTTCCTTGTCCTGCTGCCTTCTTGATCGAGGCAATGACGGCTGGATGAGCATGGCCCAGGATCATCGGGCCCCAGGACAGCACGTAGTCGATATAGACGTTCTTGTCTACATCGTAGAGACGCGAGCCCTTTGCACGCGCGATAAAGCGCGGCTGCCCGCCCACCGAACGAAAGGCTCGAACAGGACTGTTGACCCCTCCAGGTATGAGTTGCTGAGCTTCAGCGAAGAGTTTCGCGGATCGGGATATCTTCATAATGGGGGCGCACCCTATCATGCAGGGCAAGAGCTGGTCAAGAAATGGGCCAGAAAAGAATCAGTGTGTGGAGGGATCGCCGATGACAAAAATTGGCATAAAGAGATACATCCTCCTCCTGATCAGATACAGTTCGCGGCCTCGCACATCGACTGAATGCTCATTTTCTGGTGATTTTCTGTCTTTCCTCCGTGTGGGGATGCGGCGCAATTCTTGCTGCATTCATCGCTCAAGAAAGCGAGATCCAATGAAAGTTGTCTGTTCATGGTGTCGCGGAGAAGGGCGGAGCGGATTCGTCGGCGAAAAAGCTCCGCTGGATGATATGAGGGAAACCCATAGTATCTGCCTCGAGCATGAGACTGCCGTGCGGGCTCGATGGGCGGCTCATGGGCCGAGGATCGGTTTCTATACGGCTTCCACCGATAACGTCAGGCACTTAGCGTGGCGGACTCGGCGAGTGGTGCTCTCGGCTCTCCAGCTCGGTGTCGACCTCAAGGGTTGGGCTTCCAAAGCACGCTGATAACGTTCCCAAACTCCCTCGACCTCTTCCGAATTCTCAACAGCCTGGCAAGTTCTTCACCGCTTCGAAGGTTTGGATGAGCGTTTGCGGACTGGTCGCGTTCGCGAAGTCTTCCGCTCTTCGAAGGACACTTCCTCCAACTCCCACCGTTTTCGCTTCGATTTGTCTTGTTCGGCCACGACAAACACCGTATGAAATGGGGCTCGACGACCGTCAGCGGTTTGTCCGGTTCTCCACGCTTCGCCGGCGTCGCTGAGCACTTCCAACAGCGTTTCGTATTCATCTTCATCATCGGGGAGCACCGCGTGAGCATCTGTGATGAGCAGGATGTACCCTTTGGCTGGGAGCCACTCAAAATCGGTGAGGCATTCTTCTAACGCGTCCCAGTTGTGTCCGAAGTAGTCGGGAAAGTCGAGCGCCTGCGCAAATTCGTCGAAGAGGTTCGATGGAGTTCCACATTTCTTGCCTTGAACGAGACGCAGCGCAAATCCCGGAGGGGCTTTCACCAAGGATGTGGTGGAGGACTTTCCAGGGACCATGAGCAAGGACGACCACGGAGGGGTCGTGGTGTTCAGATGAGCAGAAAGTGTGAGTTTGGCAGCCATAATGTCTGCTTGTTGAATAGCGATCCGATTCAATTGAGCGGGATAAAGGTTCGGTAATGGTCTCCGGTGTAGTACGCTTTCCCCGTGCGCTGCTCGATCACGATTCGCTCGGCATCACGGCTTTGGCCCCGTATCTTTGGATTGACATCATACTCCCGATAGCGACCTCGTGGAAGGCGTCGCTCTCGATTCTGAAACTCGCGTCCGCCGACGTAGCCTGGGAGCGGAGAACCGCCGCGTTCTTCCAGTCGTGGCAGGAGGTCGTAGACCTTCTGAGGAACTCCTCTCAGTGAAGAAGGTGGATCACTTGACTCCGGAAGGGTGAGGATCGAGTTACCAGGACCGGGAGCCAGGTCACGTTCGGCCTCGGTCGATGATGGAGAAGACCCCATGCCGCTCGCATAGAGCAGTGCGAGGAGAAGCGCGCAGAGTGGCATCCATCGTCGTAGACCAGTGAACATCGATTCCGTTCCTTCGGTTGCGGACGAAGAGGATGAGCCGACCGTAGCATTCTCATTTCAACAAGGTCAAACGGTGCAGACAACTGCATGCCTCATCCTGGATGTCTCCAGTCCTGTTTGCTACAATACGCTGTACCGCACTTATGAGTGAGACGAAGCGAGATCGTGACTGACTTGGGTGGAACCTCCTTGGGAACTTACTGGCTACGTATCAGTGCGGTATGGTCAACATTGTGAAGAGGTCGCACGTTCCTCTCGCACCTTCCCTCATCGCCGTCGCGATTCTCGGTCTGGCTGTCGGTTCCCACGCACAGGTGACGCCGAGCGGCTCGATGAAGCGGTCTCCGGTCGATGCCGTCAAGCGGTATGTCCTTCTCGATCAGAAGGGGGCTCGTCTGGACGCGCCCTCGTTCGACACTGTCTTGCCCTACATCGATTGGAAGGAAGAGCCAGCGTGGGGCCGTGTCGTTGTCGTTCAGCAAACCAACGTGCCGGAGGATTATCAGAAGTGGGAAATCCTCAACAATCTTGAGGTGATCATCCCTGTGACGTTTCATGTGTTGGGGGCCGTGTATCTGGAGAATGCGTCCTTTATTCCGGAGGACACGGTTGAAGAGGTCAGATTCCACGTGAAAGTGGTGAAGAACTACTGGCGCATTATCTCTCCTATCATCCCTCCACATGTCGGTTTGAAACGGATGGTGAGTTTCGCACGACAAGCGCAAGCGAAGGAGCAGAACGAAGCCCATCGCACAGCACTGGCAGCACTTATCGACTCCTTGCGAAAGGCTAAATAAGCTATGGCACCAACTTCGGTAGATTTGCTGATCTTCGACCTGGACGGCACCTTGATCGAATCCAAGTGGGATATCGCCCACTCCGTGAACTTTACCTTAGTCGAGTTGGGGTTGCCGGAGCGCCCGATCGAGGAGATTTTCGGGTTTGTCGGGGACGGCGTGAAACGGCTGCTCCGCCTGGCGGTCGGAGAGGGCAATCAGGCCAGATTCGAGGAGGCCTTACAGGTGTTTCGTGGCCACTATCTCGAGCATTGCTTGGACCGGACCACCTTCTACCCTGGCATCGAGCCGATGCTGCAGCATTTTTCAGGCAAGACCAAGGCGATTGCGACCAACAAATCTATTGAATACACTCGCGTCATTCTGAATGGGTTAGGCCCGCAACATTTTGGGTACATGGTGGGTGGAGACAATGGGTTTGGGCTCAAGCCGGAACCCGGCATGTTGTTGCACGTCATGGAGATGCTGGGTGCGTCGAAGGAGCGGACGGTTCTGATTGGAGACAGTACGAATGATATCAATGGAGGCCATAACGCCGGGATCCGTGTCTGTGCGGTAGGGTATGGGATGGGGAATCGTGAAAAAATGGCCGCCTGTCAGCCTGATTGGTTCATCGAACGCCCAGAAGAACTGATGGAGCTTTTCGTATGAGCTATCAATGGACACGTTCGGGCCGAATGGTTGGGCGGAAGAAGGAGAGGTGAAGTGATGCGTCTATCGGGCCTTGCGGTGTTCTCGCTCTATGTGGTGATCCTCTCCCCCATCCATTCGGCGTACGCGTCCAACTCGAGCCTTGCGGAGCGCGTGGTTGAACACCGACTGGCCAATGGGTTGACGGTGCTCATGGTCGAACGACATCAGACCCCCATCGTCTCGATCAACATCACCTTTGCGGTCGGCGGCATCGACGAGCAGGTCGGCCAGACCGGCATTGCGCATCTGTATGAACATATGGCGTTTAAAGGTACTCGTACGATCGGCACCAGGAACTACGAGGAAGAACAGCCGCTCTTGGACGAACTTGCACTCGTGGGGAATGAGCTCGACCAACGCCTGCGGGAGTTCGATGCCAACGGTGCCGGTGAAACGGATGAGACGCGAGCCACGATCGAATCGCTCCAGGAACGCTTTACAGACCTCCAGGCGAAGGCGTCGGAGTATGTGGTCGGCAACGAAATGGCGCTGTTGTATCAGCGCCACGGTAGTGTCGGGCTCAACGCGTCGACGGGGAAGGATTTGACCCGCTACATGATCAGTTTCCCGTCCAATCGATTACCGTTGTGGGCGGCGATTGAATCGGATCGGATGGCGCATCCGGTGTTGCGCGAATTTTATAAGGAGCGGGGTGTCGTGATGGAAGAACGGCGCCTGCGGAACGACGACAGCCCGAATGGTCTGTTGTTTGAGACGTTCACGTCGGCGGCATTTCGTGCCCATGGCTATGGCATTCCGACGATCGGATGGGGGTCCGATATCTTGTCGCTGACGCCAGCTGATACGGAAGCCTTCTTCAAAACTCACTATGGCCCGAATCGCGCCACCATTGCCCTGGTCGGCGATATCAATCCCAGAGAAGTCATCCCGTTGATCGAAGAGACGTTTGGGAAAATTCCGGCCGCGCCGCCCCCTCCTCCGTTGGTGACGGTCGAGCCGGAGCAACGCGGGGAGCGACGAGTCGAAGTTGAATTTGATGCGGAGCCGGCCATCCTCATCGGGTATCACAAGCCGACCATCCGACATCCGGATGACGATGTTTTCGACGTCATCGATGCTCTTCTGAGCGAAGGGCTCACGTCTCGCCTCCATCAGAAGTTGGTCCGTGACAAACGTCTGGCCGCTTCGGTCGGGTCGGACGCGAGTCATCCAGGAGCTCGGGCGCCAAACCTATTTGTCGTCACAGCCACCCCGCTGGCTCCTCACACGACCACTGAAGTCGAAGCGGCGATCTATGAAGAGATCGAACGACTGAAACGAGAACCTGTATCCCAGAAGGAGCTAGAGAAGGTGCTTAACAATTTGGATGCGGACTTGGTGCGAGGGTTACGCTCGAACAGCGGGTTGGCGTCCCAACTGGCGTTGTATCAGGCATTGGCGGGCGATTGGCAATACGTCCTGACTTCGCGGGATAACATCGCCAAGGTGACGGCCGCCGATGTGCAGCGAGTCGCCACCCAGTACTTGACCAAGTCGAATAGGACCGTTGCGGTGTTGGTCAAGAAAGGGAGCGCGAAACCGGTGGCGGCCACGCCGGCCCTTGGGGTGAGACCATGAAGCGGGGGAAGGTGGGCCGGATGGGCATGCGCAACCAGGTCGGGGTGATGGCTGGGGTGATGATCCTCCTGCTGGCGTGGGGATCGGCGAGCTATTCGGCCGAGCTTGATCTCGAGGTCGGGGATCCCAGAACCATGACGTTTGACCCCGTTGAGTTCTCAACTCCTGAACCGGAGCGGGTGGTATTGGACAACGGCTTGGTTGTCTATCTCTTAGAGGACCACGAGTTACCCTTGATTACAATCACCGCCACCATGCGTACTGGAAGTTGGCTCGACCCAGCTGAGAAAGTCGGTCTGGCGTCGATGACCGGTGCGGTGATGCGGACCGGTGGCGGAGGGGGGTTGTCGGCAGAGCAAGTCGATGCGGAGTTGGAGCAGTTTGCGGGCGATATCCATATTGGGATTGGGAGGCAGTCTGGGTCGGCATCCCTCGACGTGTTGAGCAAGGACCTGAATCGCGGGCTGGAGATCTTTGCCGGTCTTCTTCGATCGCCGGCGTTTGAACCAGCTCGCCTGGAGTTGGCCAAGTTACAGGCCATCGAAGGGATCCGCCGCCGACAGGATAGCCCGGGGTCTATCGTCAGCCGGGAATTTTCCAAGGCGCTCTACGGTGCTGATCATCCGACGGCTCGAGAAAGTTCCGTCGAGTCAATCAAGCGTCTCACGCGACAAGATCTCGTCGCGTTTCATCACAACACCATTCATCCGAACGGAATGCTGCTTGGCGTGACCGGTGACTTTACGAAACACGAGATGCTGGCCTCACTCCGGAAGCTGTTTGGAGATTGGCAGAAAGGCGCAGTGCCCGAGCTGAAGATCCCCGACGTGTCGGAAGCGGACATGTCCCAACCCGTGGTGAGATTCGTCGATAAGGATACGTCGCAGACACACATTCGAGTGGGCCATCTTTCGATCAAAGAGAACGATCCCGATTACGTGGCATTGGCCATTGTGAACGACATCTTGGGGGGAAGCTCGTTTCGCAGTCGCCTTTTCAATGATGTGCGGACGAAGCGAGGGTTGGCCTACTCCGTCGGTAGCCGACTGTATACCGGCATGCATGATCAAGGGGTTTGGATGATGAAGGCTGAAACCAAACTCACCTCCACACAGGAGGTGATCGAGCGGTTCGTAGCCAATATCACACGCATGCGTGAAGAGCCGGTGACAGACGCGGAATTGGCGGAAGCGAAGGAAGCGTACGTCAATTCGTTCGTGTTCTCCTTTGCGAGTTCGTCTGCCATCGTCAGTCGTTTGATCGAGCTGGAGTACGATGGGTTGCCGAAGGACTTTCTCCAGCAGTTGCGAACGCAGGTAATCCAGCTGACCAAAGACGATGTCCAGGCTGCGGCAAAAAAGCATTTGCACCCCGATCGACTGAAAATCATCGCAGTCGGGTCCGGAGACGCGCTGGTAAAAGCCCTATCGACCTTTGGAGAGGTGAAGGAAATCAAACTCACCCCGGAAGGGTGAAGGGGGTGCGCGACCTCGTCGCCACGCAGATGAAAGGAAGTGGAACCCAACTTGCTCATAGGTAATTCATGCCGTTAGAAGATGACTTTTGCGATATCCTGAAGAAAGCGCGCATCGGGCAGGGCCTGTCGGTCGGCGATGTGGTGAGGGCAACCGGTTTGCCTAGTAGCGACATCAGCGCGTTAGAGCGGGGAGATCAGCCGAGAGACCGTACGGAAGTGCGCGCGTTGGCAAAGGCGCTGGCCTTGCGAGAGGACTCGCTTGAACAGATCGCGATCGACCGGTGGGAGCCGGTGGCACAACGCATGCCGCTGTGGGTTGAAATGGTGCAGGGCTCTATCAGTGGGTATGGAGTTCAGGGCTATATCATCCACGATGAGGGCGAAGCGCTCTTGGTCGATACGGCCTATAACGCTCCTGCCATGCTGGACCAGCTTCGTCGACGTGGATTACGCTTGGTGGGCGTGTGCTTGACGCACGGCCACGCGGACCATGCGGATGGGATTGAGCAGATCCTGGGCCATTGCGAAGTCCCGGTGTATCTCGGTCCTGAAGATGAAGCGTTGCTGAGTTGGCGGCCACGGGCAGACTTGCTCGTGACGCCGGTCGATGGAATGGCGATTCGCGTCGGTAGCCGGACGGTCCGATGCCTGATAACGCCAGGGCATACCCCGGGGGGCGTCTGTTATCGTCTGGATGATGAGACGCTGCCGGTCTGTTTCGTCGGCGATACGCTCTTCGCCGGGTCCATCGGGCGGTCCAATCCCAAGGAACTGTACAGGACGCATCTCAATTCCGTTCGCGACCGTTTGTTGACGCTCTCTCCGGACTATCGTCTCTTTCCTGGGCATGGCCCTGCCACGACGGTTGAGGAAGAGCTTGATCACAATCCATTTGTATGGATTCCCTGAGCAAGGATGTCATGAATGGGCTGAGTCGTCACGAACATCGGGAGTTTGATCGTGAGGTCCTTCTCGATACGAGGCAGGGACCGGATTCGCCTACCATCGACTCGACGGAGAGGGAAGACGACGTCGAGCCGTCTTTTTTTTCGCAGTGGACATTGCCTCTCGTCCTCTTTCTCCTGACGGTGTTTACCACGTTGTGGGCCGGGGCCTACCAAGCCTACACCGGGCCGGTGCGTGGCCCGTTGAATTTTCTTCTCGCCGCTCCTGAGACGCTCTGGCGCGGCATTCCATTCGCCGGTGCCCTGCTCTTTATCCTCACCACGCACGAACTGGGGCATTATCTGCTGTCCAAGATTCACCGCGTGCCGGCTTCTCTCCCGCTGTTTATTCCAGGGCCGCCGCATTTTATCGGCACGTTCGGCGCGATTATCCGCATGCGTGGGCCGATTCTGAGCCGTCGCGCCTTGTTCGACATCGGCGTTGCCGGTCCCTTGGCGGGCTTCGTGGTCGCCGTCGTCATGTTGATCGTCGGACTCAGCCTGTCCACGGTGGTGGATCGATCGGCGACATACGGCTTGCACCTCGGCGAACCGCTGCTGCTCCAATTCATGTCGTGGCTGGTCATCGGACCGATCGCGCCGGAGGCCGATGTGGTGCTCCACCCGATCGGCTTTGCCGCCTGGTTCGGGCTGTTTGTGACGTCGCTCAATCTCCTGCCTATAGGCCAGCTCGATGGCGGCCATGTCGCCTATGCCCTGTGGGGATCGCGACAGCGATCCATGGCGCTCGCCTTTCTCCCGATCTTGATAGTCTTAGGATTCTTCGGCTGGGCAGGGTGGTTTCTCTGGGCCTTTATGGCGGGGCTCTTTGGCGTCGGGCATCCCCCGGTCATGGATCCTGATGCTCCGCTCGGCCGAAATCGGACAATCGTCGGCTGGATTGCCCTGGCCGTGTTTGTCGTCACCTTCGCACCGGTTCCGTTTTCATTTCACTAACTGGCACCTCGCCTTGCCATTCTCGCTCGAACTATTTTTCTGATTTTCTTGTCCCAATTCTGACAGAGTCTTACAGTGTAGTGATTCTTAAGGCAGGTTTACTCACGAGGCCAGACTGGATATCTGTGGATCACCGTAACCGAAAAATGGTGGGTGGGTCTAGAGCAGGTTACAGAATGATCTGCTCATGAGTGAGCACTCATGCCTGACTCTCATTGTCCCTGGATAAGGAATAGTAAATGACGGATTTGGACAGGTTTGAAACGAACCCCTTGTGGAATGTTATAGGTTCGCTTGTCTTTGCGGGAGTATCGATCTGGTTTCTCACGAGAATTGATAGAGAGGCATGTAGGATTGTTGAGGCTCGTCGACACATCTGGGAAGGGACGTCTACTTATGAGAAAGAGTTCAAGAAATATCGAAGAGGAGTGTGCCTATTTTACGTAGTCTGCACAATCCTCTCTCTCTGCGTCTCTGTTTTCTCTGCAATCCCGCTCCTTCGGTAGTGCTCTCGGGGAGGGTATCATGGACGTTCTGAGTAAGATTGTTGAGAAGCTTCCTCTCTGGAGCGCGGAAGTGTTCCTCGCTTTTGTGGGAGTGTGCAGTTCGCTTTCTACGAAACTTGGCAAAGTTATGGAGTCGGACAGCTTTACAGGTGTGAAATCCAGTTCGCAGCTTGCCTTGTAGCCCTCTATGGTTTGCCTTTCAGCAGTTGGAGGACTGTGGTGACTGAGATGATCTCTACTGATTGGATGTGGTGAAGACTCAGGAGATCGTCGTCTCCGCTGACTAGCCAACGCACTCCGGCCGTTGCCGCACAGGTGATGAATTTGGCATCGTCTGGGTCACGAACCTCGTTCGTGTCGAGCACGGCGCGGATCACCGACGGCGTCCTCTTGCCCAGGTGATGGCGCGATCGACGTCTTCCGGCTCAATACCAAGATCTTTGATCTTCTGCCGTATAGTGGCCAGTCGAGACCCTGCTTCATTCACGGTGACGGGCTTGAGGATCAGCACCCCGTCCTTGGTGGTGACATCGAAGTAATCCGTGTCCGGTATCTCTTGAAGCACTTTCTTGGGCAGCGTGACTTGATTCTTCGAGGTCTTTTTGGCCAGCATGCTCACCCCCGATAATGAAGTAAGAACATCTTACTTCATGGCATTCTGGCAAGATAAAGACCAAGGGAAGTGAGAGAAAAAGAAGAACAGGCTGGTCTTCAATTGTTATGTATAGAATGAGGGCGCAATTCTGACTCTGAAATGAATCGACTCGCTTGGCGAAATATGGCGCGTAGGGTGCCAGGATCGAGCTCGGCATGGAGGGGAACTGTTAAGACTTGGCGTGCCCCCGCGACTTCACGAGCCAGCTTCACGTGACTTCCACGTTGAGAGACCTGCAGAAAGCCGAATCCTTGGAGGATGGTGAGGAGATCGCGACCAGCGAGCCTACGAAGCTTGGGCATGGACGGGGTCCAATTCCATGGTCAGTATGAGAGTCGGCTTGTTGCGTAAGCCAAAGGCCTCCAGAGACTCGCCTTCCAGATGCAGTGCGGTCGCTTCTTGCAGATGCTTGACGGTTTCATCGAGTGTCCGCCCTTGCGTGACGACGGCGATTTCCAGGCACTCAGCCACGTAACCGGCTTCATCGCCAGGGCGAATCACGGCTTTAATGGTCTGCTGCAAGTAACTCATGGAAATCCTCCTAATCGGCAACTCTGAGGATAGCCCTGTTTCCCATGCGAAGCAAGCGAATCGAAGTGTGTATCCAGTTTCCTCGATCGCTTGATCCATTCTATCCACGCAGCATTCTTGAGATTTCCTTGTCCGATTCGTTCCGCGCTTCTAGAGTGAAGACATGTTCACGACCGATGCCTCCACGACGCATTGCCCGAAATGCCAGGCTGAACGGCTTGAAGAGGCGACGGAATGTGTGCGTTGCGGAATTATCTTCGCTAAGTACCGGCCAGGTCTGGCGAGAGCCCAGGGCTTACCACCTTCGCCCTCGATTGCTCGTTCTTGGTGGGTGGTAACGGCCAAGGAGTGGTTAATTGAATCGGATACAACGACCGAATCTATGACCTTTTATGGTCGGGCGGCCGTGTTCGTAGCCATGGTGTGGTGGGGCTGGGCCTTGATCACCACGCCGCTCGAGACCAATTACACCGGCGAGTCATTCCTGCATTTGATCAATCTGCCCTTTCATGAGGCCGGCCATGTGATTTTCATCCCGTTCGGTCGCTTCATGACGATTTTGGGGGGCACACTTGGTCAAATTCTCATGCCGATGATCTGTCTCGGCACATTCCTGATCAAGACGCGTGATCCGTTTGGCGCCTCGGTGGCCTTGTGGTGGACGGCTGAGAGCTTGATGGATATCGCTCCCTACATCAACGATGCGCGGGAATTGGGGCTGATGCTCATCGGCGGCGTAACTGGAAAAGAAAGCGATGGGCACGATTGGAATAACATCTTGACGATGCTGAACTTGTTGGAATGGGATCATTGGCTGGCGCATCTCACCTATAGCGTTGGGATTCTCCTCATGCTTGTCTCCCTCCTGTGGGGAGGTGTTCTCTTGCTACGCCACTATCGGCGATTTTCTCCCTAGCGCTCCATCCTTGCGCGGCTGTCCCGACTCTCTTACGATGTTCGACGGTCAGGAAACTTAAGCGGTATGAAATCAGGGCACATTCTCATGAGGGAGTTGGAGGGGCCGCACATCCCGTCTCTTCCCAGGGTTGCATTCTGGTTCCACTTACTCACGGCAGTGTTTCTTGCGTCGTTAGCCTTCGGCCAGGATTCAAACGGCGGTGAGTCCAGTAGTCAGGCCCAGGGCGTTGCTCCGTCACCAACGCCCTCAACCCAAGACTGGCACTATGGTGCCTATGTAGATGTTGCGTACATCGGAAATTTCAATTTTCCCGATAACCACCTCTGGCGCAGTCGTACGACAGCGTTCAACCATAACGAGCTTTCTCCCAATATGGGCTTGGCCTATGTACGGAAGGATGCCAACACGTCCTCCCGTTGGGGCATGGAACTGGGCTTCCAAGGAGGGCGTGACACAGAGGGGTTTGCTTTTTTGCCGGGTGAACGACGGGTTGATGGATCGGATGTGCTGCGGCACATTCATCGCGCCAATGTGTCCTATCTTGCGCCGGTCGGAAGGGGACTGATGGTGACGGCTGGTTTGTTTAACAGTCTGATGGGGTACGAATCGCTCTATGCCAGAGACAATGCGAACTACACCCGTTCTTGGATCGCCGACAATAGCCCCTACATGATGTTTGGCGTGAACGTTCAGTATCCGTTGAGTGAGGAGTTCACGGTCGCGGCGTTCGTCGTGAACAGCTACGCCCACCTGGCCCATCCGAACGATCTCCCGAGCTACGGCGGGCGATGGGTGTGGCGAGCCACCCCACGATTGACGCTGATCCAAACACTCTATGGGGGACCAGATCAAACGGATACTTCGCTAGAGTTCTGGCGCTTGTATGGAAATCATATCGTGGAATGGAAAGGTGAGGATGTGACGGTTGCCGCATCCTTCGATATTGGGACGGAGAATGTTGCCGGACGGGTTGGAAGCCCGCGGGCTTTTGTCATGGGCGGGAACATCGTTGTGAGATGGCATATTGCTGGTCCTTGGGCTGTGGCGGTTCGCCCTGAGTTTTACTGGGATCGGAATGGCCGGTGGACAGGGGAAGAACAGTTCGTAAAGGCTATTACGTCCACTGTCGAGTACAAGCTTCCGTATCAATGGACGAATACGCTTATACGTGTCGAACACCGCTACGATGAATCCACCGGAGTTGGAGGCGGATTTTTCAAAAATGGCGAGATCCGGCCCGGTGTCGCCGGGCTGACTCCTGGCCAACATTTGCTCTTGCTGGGGGTTCTCGTGAGCTTCGACTCACCGTAACTGCGAGAGAGGAGGAGATTCGTACATCCAGAGTTGGAGCTGCTCGACGATACTGGTGCTGAGTGCTTGGATGGCGTGCTCCTTCGCCTCCTGTAGGGCGGCGCTATCTTCAACGAACACCGCCGATCCAACTATCGTTGATACGCCTTCGGCTGTCCGGATGGGGGCCTGCCAGTCGGAGTGCACCGCCCACAGGCTGCCCGTGACTATTACGAGGGCAGCGCTTTCAGTGCCTGGCGCGAGATAGGCACCAATCAGCGTGGGATATAGCCAGGCATAGCGGTTGTTGTACCGATCGATCGCCCCAGCTGCATCGATGACCAACACTGTGTCGGCTCCGTACCGGGCGCCGGCTTGCCTGATCCCATCAATATTTCCCGCCTGAACAGTGGAATCCATCAACACAAAGATGTCTGTCACCAGCTCCTGATCTCGCAAAGAAGCCAGGCCCTGAAGGAGCTGTTCCCGATCTGCGCTGAGCCACTCGACTTTTCTCAGAGACTGATGGTTTGGGAATTCATGATCTGAAAAAAAGACCGCGAGCCGAACCGGCGGGGAGAGGGCAGAGTTCTGGGTTGATGGGTCACGATTCCCGCCATCTGAGGAGGAGGCGATGTGGAGGACTTCGGTCATCGCGGACCGATCGAATCCTTGGCTGCCGGCACAGCCGGCCGAGAGTACCACCGTCAGCCCGAAGGCTATCTTGAAAAGTTGTCGCATCATCTTCGACGTTCAAAATCCGCTTCCGCCACCGCCGCCGAATCCTCCGCCTGAAGATCCGCCGGACGACCGACCGCCACCGAATCCGGACCCACCTGAACTACGTGGCGCAGCGGTCATGACCGTGCCGGCTGCCGCAGACATCTGCGAGATGTTCCCGACAAAGCGACTCGGCCTGAAGTCGGCGAGGTTCGATCCTTGATACCAGGTGGGTGGCTGGGTGTAAATGCCCTCGAAGGCGTGGACCCAATTCTGTTCGACTCCCAACGCCATCGCAAAAGGCAAAAACCTTTCGAACATTTGGGGCGTCTTGATCACCCGTGCAAAGCGATCCGATTCAACACGAGTGAGGAATTCCTCAAACCCGAGCACTTGTTCAAGCACTCGTGTGCCCCGTATCGTTCGAGCCGGCATGAACCATCCGAATCCTACAATGATGAGTCCTGACAACAGTCCTGCCGCAAAACCGGTTTGGAGTGCGATGCCATAATGTTCTTGGAGGATTGCAGCTCCGTATACCGACGTGATGGTCACGGCAATGCCGATGGCCACATAGATGAATCTGACACGATCTGGGCGAGCCGCATAATATCCCTTCTTTAGGAGTTGGTCCAAGAGGGAGGATTTGATTCCATCCAGATAGATGTAAAAGCGATTCTTAAGATCGGCTAAAGTGACGACGGTTGCGTTCCTGTTTGAAAAGATTCCGTTCATGATCATTCGTTCGTGCGGTCTTAGGTCTGCCCACTCGGTGCTGCTCCTTGTGAGATGCAGAGCAAACGACGTGCTCGACCAGAGACCGAGGAATTGGAATTCCTGACGCTCCTCTATCCGGAGAAACCCGCGAACAGCGAGGTCCACCAGTGTCGCAGTGATATCACGCAGATCCGGTGAATTGTCGATGAGCGTCCCGAGCTCGGCAGGAGTCAGCTGTGCCGGTGGTTCATAGGCGACCGTAATGGGGCGGAGATGTGGGTCGCGACCGCGCACGTACCACAGGCGCCACATCAGGCCACAAACAACCATGGGTATGGCCACCGGCCAGTTGGATCGCAGGAATAGGCCGGCCAGTCGTAGAGAAGTGGGTTCGGCGACGGTTCCCTTGTCCCACCCGACAACCGCGGTGAGCCCCTCGCGAAAGCCGAGTGGCCGTGTCATCTGATAGAGAACCTCCGGGCCGGTAATGCGCACCTCGGCCTCCTGTTCTCTTGCCCCATAGGCCCCGCTGAATGCCAAGGCCTTGACGCCGGTCGCCGCTGCAGGAAGAAGAATTCTGGCTCCTGCCGATTCGATCGGCACGTCCCATTCATCACCAGTGATATTCCAATAGAGTTCGTCATGTTCCTCGAAGTATTTCAGCCCATTCGATACCCGGTACGTCAGAATCAGCGTCTTCGTAGTGTTCTGTGCACCCGGCAACCAGACCTTGAAGGTTCGATAGTGCCGATCGCGAGAGGTCTCGTACTTCAGCGGAATGAGGTGTTCGTCTGTTACGCTGATGAGATCCAGCAACAAGGTGTAATTGAAACCCTGTGGTGTTCGGTATTCGACCGGGATGTCACGCTTCAACCCGTTCCACGATCCCGTAAATCGAGGGCGTATGGTTTCAGTGACAACGAGGTCTCCGTCTGTGAGGACCTGAATATCGGCGTGGAACTGTTCGATGACCATCGTACGAGCCTGGGCCGGAGCCTGGGCGATGATGAGCAGACAGGCCGGAAGCAGGATGGTGCTGAGAAGGGGGAGTGAGCGAGGAGCGAGGTTGAACGGATGGAGTCTGGTCACGGGATCAATCAGCGTGTCTGTTCGAAGTTGACTTTCGGCACGGCTCGCTCTGCGACATCAGCGATCTCGAAGAACTCGCGTGTCTTGAAGTTGAAGAAATGCGCGATCATGTTGGAGGGAAATTCCTGGATCTTCGTATTCAGGTCTCGAACTACCGCGTTGTAGTACCGACGGGCATTCTGCGCCGCTTCTTCAATCTGGTTCAGAGAACCCTGTAGTTGCGTGAAGCTTTCCACCGCGCGCAGTTGCGGATAGGCCTCTGCCAGAGCAAACAAGGATTTCAGCGATTGAGCAAGAATGCCTTCAGCCTCGGCTTTTGTGGAAGGAGTGGTCGCCGACATCGCGCGATTGCGGGCTGCGATGACGGCCTCAAGGGTCTGTTTCTCATGACCGGCATAGCCCTTCACCGTTTCAACGAGGTTCGGAATCAGGTCGTGGCGCCGCTTCAACTGGACATCGATGTCTGCCCATGCGTTTTCGGTCTGAACCGTCAACTGCACGAGACTGTTGTACATGCCGATCACGAGCAGTATGGATATGGCCAAGACGGCTAGGACCATCCACACCATAGGGCGTCTCCAGCTTTACTTATATTGAGGAGTACTGAACTTGACGCGACTATATCGCCGGTGCGAAGAGCTGTAAAGCAAAGTGGTGATACCCGCAGGTGGGCAGAGTATCAATGCTACTCGATGAGCGGAAGGATGCGATCAGCCACGGCCTGCACGACGCCTTCTTGTTCGGTTACCGCTTTCAATCCTTTAAAGCTCAGATAGTACCCCCCGTGACTCGGCGCCTGGATCGTCGCGCTGACTTCGATGCGTTCGCCATCCTCGATGTCGGGGTCTCGGACCAGTGGTCTTCCGCAAATGCCCAACACGGCCACCGGGATTGTCGCCTCGTCTTCTTCCAAGCGAAACAAGTACGCGCCATAACAGTTGTC
The DNA here is from genome assembly GCA_029865225.1 of Nitrospira sp. Taxonomy (GTDB): domain Bacteria; phylum Nitrospirota; class Nitrospiria; order Nitrospirales; family Nitrospiraceae; genus Nitrospira_D. The sequence goes on along the minus strand of JAOUHJ010000028.1, from coordinate 18,261 downwards.
TCCATTAGGGACTGTGTAGGGAGCGAGCGGCTGCACATCCCGTGCTGTGCCGTGCATGGTGACGTGCCTCAGGTGGTAGACTCGTGGTTCTTCGAGTATTTGCTGGATGGGGATTGGTTCCTCCGCCGACACAAGCCGCGGCGTGACAGTTTCAAAAAATGCCACAGGGATAACGGCGAGGAACAGAGTCCATTCCCTCATGTGGACGCATTCTATCATCTTCTTCGCTGAGCCCCGTAGTGACTTTCTCTTCCTAGACATGGCCGCTATAATCTTCTGTCTTTTTGTTGTGGAGGGTCATGCGTATGAAAAATGAGCGGCAGCTTCGAACTTTCATTACCGAGTCACGGCCGACATTTGAGGATCTCTTGGGGCAGATGGTGGAGGTGCCATCCATCAGTATGGACTCATCCCGAAAGAACGATATCCGACGCATGGCGGATTTAGCCGCGCAGTATCTGACGGGGATAGGCGCCCAAGCTCAGGTGGTCGAGACCGGTGGTTATCCCCTTGTCTCTGGTGGCTGGACAACAGGGGCTACCTACCCAACCGTCACGATCTACAATCATCTGGATGTACAGCCTGCGCAAGAACCGGAATGGAAGCATCCTCCCTTCGCGTTTGGGAGTAAGCACGGCATCTATCAAGGCCGAGGTGCTACCGACGACAAGGGGCCAGCCCTGACTGCTTTGTTCGGTGCCCGCTATGCTATTGAACAAGGTGTACCAATCAATATCCGTTTTCTGTGGGAACTGGAAGAAGAGATCGGGAGCCCTCATTTTCGTACAGGGCTTCGAGACCGCAGCGCTGTTCCACGACCGGACTCAGTGGTCGTCTCGGACACGATCTGGATTTCCAAAGGCAAGCCGGCCGTGCCATCCGGACTGCGAGGGTTGCTTGGTGCACGGTTGACGCTCCGAACCGGAGAGAAGGATGCCCATTCAGGTGTGACGGGAGGGGCTGCGCGAAACCCACTGACTGAGTTGATGGAGGTCGCGAATACGTGTCTTGATGCGAGGACCGGTCGAGTGAAAATCCCTGGCTTTTATGACGACGTGGTCGAGCCGACCAAGGAAGAGATCAAGAGCTTCCTCAAGTCCGGTTTCCAGGTCAAGCGTTTCAAGGATGCCTATGGGTTTCGATCTCTTCGCGTGGACAATCCAGTTGAAGTCATGCGTCGGATCTGGGCATCGCCAACCTTTGAAATTCATGGCCTAACTGGAGGCTATCAAGGGCAAGGTATCAAGACGGTGGTGCCTGGTCATGCCGAGCTGAAGGTCAGCATGCGGCTGGTTCCAAATCAAATGCCCGAGCGGATATTTGCCAAGTTGAAGAAGCATGTTGCCAAGGTGAATCCAAACGTGAAGGTGGAACGAGAAGGCATGCTTCATCCGTTCAAGGGCAGTCTTACCGGACCCTACGTGGAATGTGTGAAACGGGCTCTCAAGGCAGGTTTCGGTAAAGATCCCGCCTTCGTACGAGAGGGAGGATCAATCGGTGCGGTCGTAACGATGCAGAACACGTGGAAGGTTCCCATTCTCTTCATGGGATTGAGCTTGCCGGAACATGGGTATCACGCTCCTAACGAATACTATGATTGGGGCCAGGCCTCAGGCGGCATGAAAGCCTTCGCTCAGTACTTCTCAGAGCTTGCAAGGATTGGAAAATGATATAAGGGACACCGGGTTGTGGGTAACCTGTTTCACGGCCTATCGATAGGCCGTTCTTGAACAGTGCCTCACAAAAATTGGTTAACCGTGTCGTTTATCAGACAACTCCTGGCTTCAGCGTCCTTCCCTTCAAACAACTAATAGTTCATAAGCAATTGTAAACTAAATAGATGTTCATTTGTGAGCATTTCGAATTGGGCATAGATGTTGCTCAATGCAATCATCAGAAACCGAGGAGTAATAAGCCGTTGAAGTTGATTCTGGATAGGCCATTGAGTATCCTGGCCTTCTGATGAAGGCTGATCCGGTCAATGTGGTAGTTGTTATGGTCACTACTTCCAACCAAGATGAGGCGGCTAAGATTGCCGAGCATGTGGTACGTGCTCGTCTAGCGGCTTGTGCGTCAATCATTCCCACGGTGCGTTCGACCTATTGGTGGGAAGGTAAGATCATGAATGATCAAGAATCGCTCGTGTTGATCAAAACGACTTCTGGAAAATACCCTTCTCTTCAGGCAGCGATACAAGAGCTTCACTCCTATAAGGTGCCGGAAATAATAGCGATTCCTGTAGTGGAAGGGTTGCCTCCGTATCTTGAATGGGTGAACCGGGAGACGTCCTAGCCCATGGGGTGAAACAGCATTGTAAACACACTTTTTTTCGGTTGACCACCAGGAACGAAAGTCGGTAATTTACTGGGCTGAAAAAGGCAAGGCCCAGCAGGATGATGGAGGGCGGTAGTTATGGCTCAGACGACTACACAAGATGGCGATTCCTACACAATTGTAATCTTTAGGGGTTCCACCGCGAAGCCGCTTCGTTTTAGTTTTTCGCGAAAACTCGTACGTCGTTTGCTGGTTTGTGCTGGACTTCTGGCACTTATCGATCTCGCTGTCGTCTCGCATTATGTCGTGCGAACGGGAGAAGTCTGGGAGTTGGCCTCGTTCCGTAGCGAGGCGATGAGTGCACGGGAGCAAACTGCAGCTTTCACGACGGCCATTGATGATTTAAAGAAACGTATTGGAGCTATGAATGAGGTCAATCAAAGGCTCCGGGTCATGTTGGGTATAGAAGTTCCAAAGTCCGGCGACATGGTGAATGGTCGAGGCGGCGAGGAGGTACCAATTCTTGAAGAAGGGGCTATGCCCAATCCTAACGAGAACAATAGTACGAGCATGGGCTCAATTCCTGGCGGTTCAAAGGACGGGGTTGAAGGAACCGACCAACATTCGACTGTCGGAATTGCACCGTCGAAGAGTCATCTCGAGGCAGTCGCGTCGGTTAAGGACGGACTAGACTGGCTTGAGAGGGCGGCCACTGCGCAAGAACGTCTCCTCAGCGAATTGTCAGAGGCGGCCGAACAGCGCTCGACTCGATGGGCCTCAACACCCTCTATTTGGCCGGTGAAAGGTTGGGTGACATCAGGGTTTGGCCCTCGCATTTCTCCGTTCACCGAAAAACCAGCTTGGCATGATGGGTTGGACATCGGGGCAGCGCCAAATACTCCGGTTCGTGCTCCTGCGCAGGGACGGATTACGTCGACCAGCTATGATCCTAAGCTTGGGAATATGGTCCGTGTAGACCATGGGTATGGAGTCGAGACGCTGTATGGGCACCTCGCGAAGGCGGTTGTGAAGGAAGGCCAGAGAGTTGAACGCGGTGATGTCATTGCCCTCGTCGGAAGCTCAGGACTTTCCACAGGCCCCCACCTTCACTATATGATCAAGGTAAACGGTCAAGCGCTTGACCCAAGGAAATACATTCTGGAGTAATCGTTCGTTCGAGCCTAGGCTTGATTGTAAGGGCAGAACAACAAGGCTGCGTTCCAACACCACACCGATCCTCACAAAATCGTTGTGTTTGATCTTGATCCAACCAAATTGACCGCAAAGATAACCCCTTGACCGACCTCGAAATCGCGCAGTCCGTTAATCCCATTCCCATCACTGATATCGGTCTTCAGCTCGGAATTCATCCTGATGAGCTCACCCTCTATGGCGGGGATAAGGCTAAGGTTTCCCTCAAGACTTTGGATCGGCTTAAAGATCAGCCAAAAGGACGATACGTCCTGGTCACAGCGATCAACCCCACCCCCTTAGGAGAAGGAAAGACGACGACATCCATCGGGCTCGCGATGGGGCTTTCGCGACTAGGGCATCGGACTGCGCTTACCCTGAGGCAACCCTCCTTAGGTCCCGTATTCGGCATGAAGGGCGGTGGAACGGGCGGCGGGCGTGCCCAAGTCGTTCCGATGGAAGATATCAATCTTCATCTGACGGGTGATGCCCACGCTGTGGCAGCCAGCCATAATCTTCTTTCCGCGTTCCTCGACAACCATGTGTTCCATGGAAACGCGTTGTCGATCGATTCGGATCAAATCCTGTGGCCACGATCGCTGAGTATGAATGATCGGGCCCTTCGGGAGATCGTACTCGGGGAAGGCACTGGCGGTCGCCGAGGTCAGTTTGTCATCACCGAGGCCTCGGAGGTCATGGCCGTGCTGGCGCTGGCGAAGGACCCACGTGATCTCCGGGAGAGGCTTGGCCGAATACTCGTGGGACTTGCGAAGTCTGGCAGTCCAGTTACGGCCGAACAGCTTAACTGTGTAGGGTCAATGGCCGCTCTCCTGAAGGACGCACTCATGCCGAACCTGGTTCAAACGCTTGAAGGCACTCCCGCGTTCGTTCATACCGGACCTTTCGGCAATATCGCCCACGGCAATTGTTCGATTATTTCGGATACGATCGCGCTCCGATGTGCCGATTTTGTCATAACGGAGGCCGGTTTCGGGAGCGATCTGGGGGCGGAGAAGTTTTTCAATATTAAGTGCCGTGCATCTGGACTTGTCCCGGCTGTAGCGGTAGTCGTGGCCACGTTACGAGCCCTGAAACTTCATGGCGGTGGAGGGGTTGCCAAAGCCGGGGCTGCACTGCCATTGAGTTTGACTGGGCCGAATCAGGAGGCGTTGTCGAAGGGAATTGCCAATCTTGAGCAGCACATCGCCAATGTTCGCGCTCATGGGGTGCCAGTGGTGGTTGCAGTCAACGCCTTCAAGGACGATCCTCAAGACGAATTAGATTGGGTTCGGGAACAGTCGCTGAAGATGGGGGCTGTCGATGCTGCGGTCTCAACCCATTGGGCCGATGGGGGGAAAGGTGCCGAACAGCTGGCCGTGGCGGTGGCTAAGGCATCGGAAAAATCGTCTCAATTCCAGCACCTGTATGAACTCTCTTGGTCGATCAGGAGGAAAATTCAGACAATTGCCACACAGATGTATGGAGCAGGAACAGTCCGATTTGAGCCAGCGGCGATACGTCAGATTGATATGGCGGAAGCCTTGGGATTTGGAGGGCTACCCGTTTGCATGGCTAAGACTCCATTGTCTTTGGCACATGATCCTACGCTCAAAGGGAAGCCGACCGGGTTTACAGTACCGATTCGTGAGCTACGAGTCTTAGCTGGAGCCGGATTTGTCACGGCAGTGTGTTCTGGGATTCAGCTGATGCCAGGATTGCCAAAAAAACCAGCCGGTGAGCGGATCGGTCTTGATCCAAGGACTGGGAAAATCGTGGGGCTGTCGTGAAGAGGTCAGCGTTGCTTCAGATATCGAAAGAATTCCGAGTCTGGACTCATCACCAGCATTGAGCCCTCTTTGAACACGTTTTTGTAGGCCTCCATCGAGCGGGTAAACTCGAAGAACTTCGGATCTTGCTTATAGGCATCGGCATAGATCCGAAACGCCTTGGCATCACCGCCGCCCCGCAGTTCTTCCGATTCTTTGTAGGCTTGGGCCAGGATAATCTCTCGGTCCTTTTCGGCTTCCGATCGAATTTTTTGCGCTTCCTCCGCACCTTCAGCTCGATACTGTTTGGCTTGCCGCTCTCGTTCCGCCTGCATCCGGGCGAACACGGCTTTCTCGTTCTGCTCCGGTAAATCGGCCCGCTTGATCCGGACATCTTGAATCTCGATGCCGTACACCGAAGCTTTTTCGTTCGCACGTTCGGTAACGACCCGCATGATGTCAGCTCGCGTACTCGAGACGATCTCCAGCAACTCGTGCCGGCCCAATTCCACACGAAGCTCAGAATAGATGATATCGTTCAACCGTTGGAGCGCGCCGCGTTGACTTTGGAAGGCCTGATAGACCTTCAACGGATCGGTGATTCGCCATTTGGCGAAATTGTCCAGCAGCAGGGTCTTTTTGTCTTGAGTAATGACATCCTGTGCATTGGAATCATAATCCAGTAGTCGTTTCTCGAAGTACGTCACTTCCTGGACAAACGGCACCTTCATATAGAGCCCTGGCTCGGTGATATTACGGACGGGCTTCCCGAGTTGGACGACGATGGCAGTCTGAATCACATCGACCACGAAGAGCGGTGACGCACCAAGTATGAATAAGGCCACGATCACGGCCAGCAGTGTGATGAGCAATCCCTGCTTCGTCATGGTCGAGTCCCTCTCGGCCTGATGGTAGGGGGAAGTTCGGGCCTGGTCTCCTCAACCTCCGGTTGAGGGACCGGTTTCGCCACAGGTGTGGAGGGAGATTTAGAGAGCCGATCCAGCGGCAGATAGGGCAGCACCCGCTCGCCACCTTTGCCGTCGATAATCACCTTCTCCACGTTGGGGAGAATCTCTTCCAGCGTTTCGATATAAATGCGCTTGCTGATCACGTCCTTTGCCTGACTGTACTCTTTTAATGTGGCGAGAAAGCGGTTCGTCTCACCCTGGGCGCGATTGAGGCGGGCCTGCGCAAACCCCCTCGCCTGGTTGACCCGCTCCGCGGCTTCACCTTTGGCCCTGGGAATGATGTCGTTGCGGTACCCCTGCGCTTGATTGATCAACTTTTCCCGGTCTTCCTTGGCGTTGGTCACATCTTTGAACGCGGCCGCCACGGCTTCCGGAGGATCGACGTCTTGGAGTTGTACAGCGGCGATCTGCACGCCAGACTTGTACTGATCGAGGATCGTTTGCAGTAAGGTCATCGTGTCGGCTTGGATCACGGCTTTGCCAGTGGTCAAGGCTTCATCGATCTTGCTCTTGCCGACCACTTCCCGCATCGAGGCCTCTGCGGCTTTACCGATGGTTTCATGGATATCCGCCACATTGAAGAGAAAGTCGCGGGCTTCTTTGATCTTATATTGGACGATAAATTCGATCCCGAGGATGTTCATATCGCCGGTCAGCATCAACGCTTCCTGAGGGACCATCTGCTGGCGTCCCTGTTGGGTGGTGCGGAAGCCGACTTCCACCCGGTAGAGTTTCTCGACCTTTGGCTGGAGGACGGTCTCAACGAACGGGATTTTGAAATGCGGACCAGGCTCCGCGGCACGAACCGGCACACCGAACCGTTTCACGACCCCCTCCTCATCAGGGGCCACGATGAAGACACTCTGCCACACCAGTAGGATCAATAGACCGGCAATGATGATATTCCATGCGCCGCCTGAAGGGAGAAGATTTTTTAATCCTCCAGAGGGAAACAAACCCTTAAGTTGCGTCTGCGCCTGCTTGAGCGCCTCCTCAAGCGGATCGGACTTCTTGCTCCACGGATCTTTTGGGTCCCAGACCATAAATAATGATGAGTGACTTGTATTGTTATCAATGACCGAAGATGAGGAGGTACCTTAACAGAACTGAAATGCTGGTGACAAGGCTAAAAGGTCTGGAGGACCGTGGAAAGCAGGAGGTAGGCGAGGCACGCCAAACAGGCGGCGGCGGGAATCGTCACCAGCCAGGCCAGCACTATTTCTCGTACCGTGGTCCAGCGGAGAGAACCGGTCCCCCTCAGGAGCCCGATGCCGATGATCGCAGAGCTGCTGATATGCGTAGTTGAGACGGGCAAGCCGAACGTACCCGACAACAGCACCAGCGACGACGTCGTTAGATTGGCGGATAAACCTTCTGCATGGTTCATCTTCGTCACTCTTTCAGCCAGTACCTCCGTGACGCGCTGCCCGCCCCAGTAGCTGCCGACGCCCATGGCGATTGCCACCCCGGCAAATGCGAGGATGTGCCAGGTGGGACTCGGCCACGTTGTCATGGTACTGCCAAGCAAGAACATCGCGGCGATCTTCGGGGCATCGTTAGTGCCTCGCGCGAGCGAGGCGAGTCCGCTGGAGAGCCAGTGGAGAGAGTCGAGGCCAATGGTGGGGCCGGATAATCCTGCCCGGTCGCATTGCGATGGGACCGCGGCGACCGGCATGCCGCTGCCTCCGGCTTGAAAGAGGGTGCGTGTGCAACCCTGTGGATCGATCGTCACGAGCGCCCGATGGCTTGGCATGATGCAGACACAGAGCCCCTCCCAGCGTTTGGTGATCATGGCCATGAGAGGATGAAACAACATGGAGAGGCCGAATGAAAGAAAGGGGCTCAGCAACAACGGGAGCACGATTTTCTTGGAGACTGTCGACCAGATCAGCCCATCGATGCCGAAGGCCAGCAACCCTCCTCCAACCAGCGAACCGGTTAAGGCATGCGTGGTGGAGACCGGCAGTCCGGTCTTTGACGCGAAAAGGACCCAGAGGATAGCCCCACACAAGACCGCCGGGGCAAGCACCGACGGAATCACGAGGTTCGGCTCGATGAAGCCGCTACTGAAGGTTTTGACCATGGCAGAGGCGACAAAGGCCGAAGCGGAGGCACCGACCATTGTCCAGAACGTTCCCCAAGCGATAGCTGTCCTATAGTTGGCAATGCCGCTGCCGACCAGTGTTGCGATCGCTTTCGATACGTCATTCGTCCCGTTGGCAAAGGCCAAGAGAAGGATCAGGAGAAATATGAAGACAGTCAGGTCCATCGGTGATCGGTTACGAAGTGGCTCCTCCGCATGAGGAGCCGGAGCCTGCCGTGCAACCATAACAATGGTTGTGGGTGACGATTTGGCGATGTTGGAGCTGAGTCGGGTCGAAGTCTCGGATATGGGACGGCACGCCATGGTCAACCGGAAGGTCGAGCATTTGGTTGAAGTCGCAATCGTACAGTCGGCCATCCCAGCCAACAGAGAGGGTCGAGCGGCACATCACACCGGTGGCAGCAGCGGGGTTGAACGCATTGACCAGCCGCGTCATGTATTGGTCGTAGTTCCCACTCTCGACGAGAAACTCCAAGAACCGGCTGATCGGCATGTTGGTAATCGTGTAGAGTCGGTTGAATTCGATGCTGTGACGGGTGCGGAGTTCCTTCTTGAACTGGGCTTCAATGGCCTCCTGCTTCGGAGGCAAGAATGCTCCCACCGGATTGTAAACAAGATTCAAGACAAGGCCGCTGTCCGGTTGTCCGTAGCCGAGTCGATTCAAGAGACGGAGTGCGTGTATCGATTTCTCAAAGATGCCGTCCCCGCGCTGGGTATCAGTCTGGCTCGCGCTGTAGGACGGAAGCGAGGCGATGATTTCTACTTGATGACTTGCCAAGAACTCTGCGAGATCGGCCTGAGAAGGAAGCAGTAACACGGACAAATTACAGCGATCCATGACATGCCGGTTGAGTCGACGGACTTGTTCGACCAGCCACCGGAAATTCAGATTAAGTTCCGGCGCACCGCCGGTAAAATCCACCGTGGGAATATCGGTTTGGGCAAGCGCGGCAACGCACAGCTCTGCGGTTTCTCGCGACATGATCTCGGTGCGGTCGGGCCCCGCATCGACATGGCAGTGGCGACAGGTTTGGTTACAGAGTTTGCCGACATTGATCTGGAAGACCGTAATGCCGGTCGCATGCAGGGGAGATAGCCCGGCGTCAGCCAGTCGTGTCTCGAAGGGAAGACGAGGACCACATTCGGTTAGCAGTTTCAGTTGTTCAGACGGGGAGGCAAGCGGGTTGCGTTGTCCTAGCAAAGTGAGTGGCATGGCTATGGTTCCAGCGTTAGCAATACGCCACTTAAGAATTGCTCATCTGTAACGCACGCGTTTTCGTTGCTGCCAGGACTGATTCTGGAAATCGTAGTTCGCAACAGCCAAAATCGAGGGCCTTCCCCTGCCGACCGGCGAGCACCCGCTGCATGACCGGGGTGATCCGATAGCACACTTGCTTTCCTTCACGAATTCCTTCCACCACGCCAGAATCCCGAAGAATACGCAGGTGATGAGATGCATGCGGTTGGGGACAACCTAGTTCGCGTACGAGATCAGTGACACATTTCTCTTTGACCAGCAGTGACTCGAGAATTCGCAATCTCGTTTCATCGGCCAGGGCCTTCAGCACCGTGGCACATTGACGCGGGCTCATCAGGACATCTTCTTCCGATACGGGTTTCATCAGCAGCAGGCTCCGTCCGGCGAGCAGGTCACAGCATCCCCGCTCACACGTTCGCCGGCTCGATTCAAAATGGCGAAATGTGGCCGATACCCTTTGGCCTCCAGCACCGCCACGGTCTTAGAGCAGACCTCCAGTGGCTCTCCTCGTCGATAGAGATGGTGGTCATCGTCTGTGGCTTCGACGAATGGGCCAGCGAGCAAGGCATAGTGCCCCTGCCACGTACAGGGAGCCTGGGCCGGAAGTACGGCGGTCCAACGTGGATCGTTGTCGCCGAATTGGACCGGTTCGGTGGTCAGCAGGAAGTGTTCAGTGAAAGGAGGAGAGCTCAGCAACGGCGCCTCATCCGGCTTGATCAGTTTTGGAACGCCACGCTCGTAGACCGTGCCTCGTTCATCCGTTACTCGACTGAAGGGACCACGAAGCGTAGCGTACTGGGCTGATGAGGTCGCCATTGCTGGAGACAGTTTATAGCCGGTCAAGGTCACGGAGAAGAAATGGATGCCGTCGATCACTTGCCAGGGAGAGAATTTCTCTAGATGAATCCCGAGAAACCCGGCTGCCGTCATGCCGTTCATGTAGTCGGTCAGCGTCAAAGCACCGGAGAGGCAATCTCCCCACTTCTGGGTATCGTGGACGAGGTATTGTGGAACGGTCTGATCCGCGACGATATCAGAGATAGTAAACCGGCCACCTGATTTGGCGACTCGATACATTTCACGGAACACTTTTCGCTTGTCCGGGGCCAAGTTGATGACGCAATTCGAGATGATCAGGTCGATGGTGTTGTCTTCTACGGGCATCGCATCGGCGAGGCCTTTCCGGAACTCCACATTTGAATGGGAATAGCCGAGGTTCGTGGCCACGACTGCCGCGTTTTTACGTGCGATCTCCAACATCGTATCGGTCATGTCGAGGCCAATCACGTGTCCTGACGGACCGACTAAGCGCGAAGCCTCAAAGCAATCGATGCCGCCGCCTGCCCCGATGTCTAACACGGTCTCCCCGGTCCGTACGGTCTGAAGGCCGGCTGGTGTGCCGCAGCCGTAGGAGATCTTGAGCACTTCTTCGGGAATAAAGGTCTTGAGATGCCCCATGTCGTAACTGGTGGGGCAGCACATCTGTTCGCCGCTACTGGCGGCTTTGGCATAACGGTCGCTGACCTTTTGAGTAATTTCGTCTGTGGGCATAGCCGGCCTTCTCCTTATGAATGACGTATGGAGCTGTGTCTATGTATCAATCCTTCAGATCGACGTCAATCTGGTACTTCATGGTACTCTCGATCAAAGGGTGGTCAACAGCACAGAAGAGGAACCATGCGCCTGCAACTTAGCTGACCCGGACGACATGTTCATTGCACGTCCTCGAAGGAAATTGCAGCATGAGTATCAGTCGTCTGGGAAATGGAATTCTTACAATAGGACCATCAGGAGAGAAGCCTCACTTTGCCTATATCACGAAGGTTGGGAGAGATCTTCGGGAAGAATAGAAGCTCTTGAGGACCTTCACCGGATGGGAGGGTGCTGAATAATCCTCCCGTCCTTCAAAGCTTCCGCCAAAGAAAGGGTGAAGAACAGTCTGCGTAAGTTGTACTCAAGCTCGGCAAACGAGCGTCCCTCCGCCCAGAAGTCGGGGTACTTGCGTAGACAACCAAGCCACCGCTCCTCATCCTCCAGGAAATGGGAGTTCACCTCTTGGATCGCAAACGCGCCTGAGCAATGAGCAGCCGGATGGGTGTGCTACTCCATGTCATGTTGTAATGCCATGCTAAATTCGAACACACGATGGTCTTACGGTCAAGGAACCGTGGAAACCAAAGGCTATGGCCGATTCACGGAGTTTATCGAGGGGCTAGTGGGAACAAATCAGAGGTTGGATGGCGGTTGTACTCAGCGATTGCTGATGAGTGCAAAGAGGAGCTGTTCAACCCGAGCCCGTCGCTGGATATACGCTTGCGACACGGGTCGGGACATGGTGGGGGTGTGGCTGTGGTGCCGGTCATGTTCTGTGGTCAGGCACTGGTCCTGTTCTCGCTCTTCGGATTGAGCGGAGAACTCTTGGTGCAGTTGCCAGAGCTTGACCTGGAGTTCTTCGAACGACTCTCCCTGGACTTCATACTCAGGGTAGCCTTCCAGGTAGCCGCGCCAGCCGTTGTCGTCTTGCCAGAGGATGTATTTAGAGGAGCGCATCAGAGAAAGTATAGCCGGAGTTTTCATATGCGCAAGTGAATGGAGGAAACAAAAACCATCGAAAGGTAATCGGAAAAACATTAAGAAAGCCAATGGGTTAAACCTGCGCCGTTCCTTCTCTTTTTCCTCCATTTCGATAGATCTCAATTGCAGTGTGGTCAGCCTTCATGGAAGATAGTCACCTGATGACTCGCAGGCTGGCGATCTTTGGAATCAGTGGTCGGACCGGGCATGAACTTGCCAGGGGCGCCGGCATAAAAGGCTGGGAGGTGTGTGGACTTGTGCGCCCGACGAGTAGGGGTGAAGGCGCCATTGTTCATGGCCGGATCGTGCGGGGCAACTTTGAAGACTTCGATCGGGTCGTTGAGACAGTTGCCGACAGCGTGGCCGTTTGTTGCCTGATTGGGCCACGGCCTCCTTATACCGATATATTCTGTGCGAAGGCGATCACTGCGATTATTGCGGCGATGAAGCAAGCGGGTTGCAAGCGGTTGGTCTGCCAAACAGGTGCGATGATCGGACCTGCGCCAAACCGATCGCACCCGATGGAGTGGATGGCTCGGACATTTGCGAGATGGCATCCTCAGGCTATTCGAGATCGGGAAGAGCAGGAGCGCCTTGTCGAATCGAGTGGGTTGGACTGGACTATCGTGAAACCGCCGCGTTTGATGGATTCGCCGTCACAAGCGTGCGTCCAGGCCAGTGCCTCCCTTCGAATCGGATTGCTATCGATGATCAGCTGTACCAGTCTTGCGGCGTTCATCCTCGACGAGATACAAGCCGGACGCTTTGTGAGACAACGAATCTTTGTGAAGGAATAATGCTACGTCTTTTCAGACTGCCTCCTCGCCGTACTCGCCGCTTATCGACTGTTCTTGCACTCGGGGTAGCACTCATCTGTGGGCTCTCGGCTTGTGAGTCTGATGAGACCGAAGCTTCGCATCAGACGGCGGCCGCTTCGCCCAGAACGGCTCGTATCATGCCGTTGGGTGACTCGATCACGGAATCATCAAAACGGATGCCGACCTATCGATATTACCTCTGGAAGCTCGCGCGTGCCCGTGGATATCGTATCGACTTCGTTGGTTCCCAACGCGGGGCAACGGGAGGGACACCGCTACATTCCGACTTCGATATGGATCAGGAGGGACACAGCGGATGGAGAGCTGATCGAATCTTAGCCAAGATTGCACAGTGGAGTGCTTAGTCACATCCAGATTTTGTCCTGATTCATCTTGGGCACAATGATCTCTGCCAAGGACAAAGTGTCGCAAGCACCGTCGAAGAGCTGGGCGCCATTATCGATACCCTACGGAAAGCGAATCCCCGTGTTGTCATTCTCTTGGCCCAGGTGATCGCATCGAGCGCGCCCTGTATGTCACAGATTCCTGTGTTCAATGCACAGTTACCCATGCTTGCAAAGGAAAAGACGGTCCCTCTCTCACCGGTCGTAATCGTCGACCAACATTCACACTTCGATCCGCATTCCATGACACGTGACGGGATCCACCCCAACGCAACAGGTGAATCCCAGATGGCGGATCGGTGGATGGTTTCGTTGGCACCATATCTTCATGCGTTCTTCGCAGCTCCATGGCCTCCCAATTCTCATTGATGTCTTCCGTGAGGGTTGCGGCATCGAGCGAAGAATCAACCCTGCTACTCGTCAGTTGTTATCTGCCTGAGGCTCACCACATCGCTCGGTGCGTGAGACGGATGCCGGGTGCTGAGTCTCTACGTGGATGAGCTCGCAACGGGTCTTGTTACATTGGCGCAAAAAAGTCGACAAGAATGACTTTCGTCGCTACATTTCGAAATAGACGTTCTGAAAATTCCATTGTGACCCTCAATCGATCGAAGGGAGGAGGCGAATGATGATGCCAACCCAGACACCGACAGATGAACAGTTAAAGGATCAAGCGATCAGGCAAGCGCTTTCAGGTGATACGATCGGCGCGCGAGAAACCATCAGCGGAGTGGTCGATAGGCGATATCTCCGGGATGCCTGGCAAATAATGCTCTTCATCGAATCGGAGCGGGGGAATGTCCAGGCCGTGAAAGATACGATTGTTTCGTGCCCGGATCGTTCATTGTTGGCAAGTCACTTCTATCTGGAGCTTCCGCAAGTGTTCGTCAAGGCCGGAGATCGGTCCGGGGCCATCGAGATCGCCAAGGCCATGGGAGAGGCCGGCACCTTACCGCTCATCGGTGTTGCCGCCCATCTTGCGCAGGACGGGGATGTCGCAGGAGTGCGCGAAGCGCTTTCCAATCTTGAGGACGAGGACTTGCGAACCATGATTCTGCGGAAGGTGAGCAGCCTCCAACCGAAGGCTGAGCGATTCGACACGCGTAGTATGCAGGGGAAGAAGGCCGCTTCCGATACGCTGGCTGCCTGACCAGTCTTACAACGAAGTTCACTCGCGCTCATCTCTCTTGACTCTTGCCCGCTGGATGTCTAGCTTACCCCATCGTTATCATCTAGCTGGAGTCGATACATGAATCCGAATAAAGCTCTCTGGGAAAAAGGCGACTTTACTCGAATTGCGATGAGCATGAGAGAAAGTGGCGAAGCGTTGGTCCAACAACTTGGAATCAGGCCAGGGCTCAAGGTATTAGATCTTGGGTGTGGCGACGGTACAACAGCCGTGCCAGCGGCGAAAATTGGCGCAGAGGTTTTGGGTGTCGATATCGCAAGCAACTTAGTACAGGCTGGAAACAAGCGCGTGCAAGAGCAGGGACTCGCCAATCTCGTGTTCCAGGAAGGCGATGCGACAAACTTACACGAGCTGAAGGACCAGACGTTTGATCTTGCTATGAGTATTTTTGGCGCTATGTTTGCACCGAGACCATTCGATGTGGCCAGAGAGATGGTGCGGGTGACGAAGCCCGGTGGACGGGTTGTGATGGGGAACTGGATTCCGAACGATCCGACGTTGGTCGCGCAAATTCTGAAAATCAGCGCCGCGTACGCTCCTCCTCCACCAGAAGGGTTCATCAGTCCTATGACATGGGGCATCGAGAACCATGTAGTCGAGCGATTTACCGGAGCCGGAGTGCTGGCAGAACGAATTGCATTCGCCCGGGAGACATATATCTTCAACTACCCCGGCACGCCATCGATGTTTGTGGATACCTTCAGACAGTACTACGGACCCACTATGAATGCGTTCGAATCCGCCGAAAAGAACGGGCGAGCAGGTGAGTTGCAGCAGCAGCTCGAGGGATTATTCGAGACCCAAAACCGAAGTTCGACGAAAGGGACGACCTCCATCCCGGCGACGTTTCTACGGGTGACCGTGTCCGTGTGATCGTTCGTTCTGCCCAATGGTTGAGCGTGAGGGGAAGAAGCTGGGCTGTATTATCCCGTGAGGTCTGCTCATGATTTCTGCTTGTCCCACACTGGCCGGATGAATGTGGCCGTGGATTGGCGTCTATACTCTGTGCGCGTGAGTCTCTGTTACCATTCTATGGCTCTGACGCACCTTCCTTGTGAATGATCTGACTCGACAGCTTAAGGAACGGTTCGGGTTTGCGACGTTTCGTCCAGGCCAGGAGGAGGTCATCCGCGCCGTGTTGGCCGGGCGCGACGCCATGGCGGTCATGCCGACGGGGCAGGGGAAATCGCTTTGCTACCAATTGCCGGCGACGCTTTTGCCAGGATTGACTCTGGTGATTTCTCCCCTCATCGCGCTGATGCAAGATCAAGTGACAGCCATGAGGCAGCGGAAGATTGCGGCGGCCGCGTTTCATTCCGGCCTCACCGCATTGGAGAAGAACCATGTGACGCAGGATCTCCATCACCGACGAGTCCAGTTGCTGTATCTGGCACCGGAACGAATGCAGCACGAAGGGTTTCTCCAACTCTTGCGTTCGCTTTGGGTTTCGCTGCTGGTCGTGGACGAAGCGCACTGCATTTCGCAGTGGGGGCATGACTTCAGGCCCGATTTTCTCAAAATAGGTCGTCTTCGCCGAGAACTCACTAGTCCTCCCTGTCTGGCCCTGACGGCCACGGCTACCGCCCGTGTGCAACGCGATATCTGCCAACGGCTTTCGCTTCGAGAACCGTTCCAGCTGGTCACCGGATTTCGTCGAGCGAACCTCGCTTTTTCGGTTCATCTTTGCCAGCTTCGCCAAGACAAGCTGGCCATGCTGGGGCGTCTGGTGTGCGAAGTGGAAAAGGGTACGATCCTCGTCTATTGCTCGACTCGCCGAGCCGTTGAGGAGGTGGCTGCCTGGTTGGAACAATCTCACACCGCCGTCGGCTACTACCATGCCGGTCTCTCCGATGAGGAACGTCGGCTTGTGCATGACAGTTTTCGGCGGGGCGCTCTGCGAATTCTCGTTGCCACGAATGCGTTCGGTATGGGCATCGACAAGCCAGATGTCCGCTTAGTCGTCCATTTCGACGTACCGGGAAGTCTCGAAGCCTACTACCAGGAAGCCGGCCGCGCCGGTCGCGATGGGCGGCGTGCCGCCTGCGTCCTGCTGTTCCATGAGCGTGATGTGGCCACCCAGGACTACTTCATCGAGCAGGCTTCAAAAGATTCCGAGGGCGCGGATCGCGCTGGACGAATGAGGACGCTTTTACAAGAAATGCTGGGGTATGTCTCGACGTCGACGTGCCGTCAGCTTGCCATTCTCGAATACTTCAGCGACGAAGCCGAGCAGGCCTTGGGTCCGTGCGGCCTGTGCGATCGCTGTGTGGTGCCGGTCAGACAACCCGGCCGGACGGCTTCTCAGGGGACGACCGTTTCGGCACGAGACGTGTTGGAAACGGTCTCCTGGTGTGGAGGACGGTTCGGCGTGAATCGAATCGTCGACATCCTTCGTGGAAGTCGCTCGAAAGCGCTGCTGGCTTGTGGGGCCGACACCTGTCCGACCTATGGAATCTGTCGTGACCAGACGAAACCGTCGGTTACCGCGCGCGTGAAGGGCCTCATTACTTCAGGGTATCTTCAGGTCGAAGGAACGGAGTATCCCACGCTCGATGTGACGCACAAAGGACGAGAGGTTCTGCAAGGGATCAGCGAGGTGGCGTTGGAACAGGTCGAGGACCAACAGCTAGCCGGATCCGTGCAGAAGCTGCGTCGCTCAACTGCGGCCCTAGCGGGTATCCCACAGGCTATGCCGCCGGATCGACAACTTGTTGAACGGCTCAGGCAACTCCGCTCGGAACTGGCCGAGGAAGAGGGTGTCGCGCCGTTCCTCATTTTCCATGACAAAACGTTAAAGGCGATCGCCGGTTTCAAGCCAGAGACGACCGCAGCGCTGCTCGAGATTCCAGGCATCGGCGAGATGAAAGCGGAACGGTATGGTCGGCGAGTGTTGGCGGTGGTCAATGGGGAGCAATAGCTTGATGATAATCGTTTGGAGACAATAGGATTCTGGCCTGAGACAGATCTCTCGCCGTGCACGCTCCGCATCGATGTATTGACACCGTTCTACTCGGCTAATTAACGGGGATGCTCAGTCGAACGACAGATGCGTTGGCCATCGTCCTATATTTCACTCCCCCGAGAGAGAGCGTAAGGATCTTGTTTTGAGGTCGTCGAGTCACTTCGTCCAATGCTCTGCAATGACGATGGCCATTGGACTTCTGAATTATGTGCGTCTTCGCCTTTCCCCGATGAAGCTGGCTGAGCACTCTCCGTAGGCAGCGAGGTGGCCTCTAGGCTGCCACTGCCGGTCTGTTCGCCTTTGTTGTCAGACGTGTCGCGAGCTGCCTGGCTCTTCGAGCACGTTGGGTTGTGCGATTAAAATGGATCAATGGGTCCACGATATTGCCACAGGTAAGACACCGCATAGCCTGCATCCACATCGGGATATAGCTCTCCTGCATATCGAGTAAATGATCCGCAACCATGAGCCCACTACATCGTGCGCATTTCATATCCGTCCCTCCTTTGTTTTCAGTCGAGCTGCTCAGCTCGTCTTCATGATGTACTCGTGTCTATAGGCAATGATGATGCCAGTGAGGAGGCTGGTCTGTTAGGCTGGCGAAGATGCTTGAGAGACGTGCGACTTAGCCCGCATTATTCATGATGGGCCCAAACAAGCTATTCAAGCAACATCCGCAGGGCAATCAAGCCGATGAGTGGGGCGTGCAGGCCTCATGTCGACAGGTCCTTCCCGCTGGCCAGATGGTCGGAG
>JAOUHJ010000027.1 GCA_029865225.1 Nitrospira sp. | reverse complement strand
GTCTTGTACACCACATGAGCCTGTCGATGAAGTTTCATCGACGGCCATCATAGCACCAGGCGAGCAACAGACGGCGCCCTGCTCACACCCCCACCCTCCCAGGTGGGGAACTCCCGCGTAATTAGAGTCCATCTATCAGCTATTGATCTCACCTCGGGAAGGCACGTAATGCCCAGCACCGAACGCGCCACGATCACCTGCACATACCATGAGAAGCCGCACGAGTAGGCCCACAGTCGTGCGCCCCATCATGCACCGCTACCCTCTTGTTTAGACTAAACCTCGGTTGCGCACAACGTCAAGAAAGCGAACGGGCCGCGTGACAATTCCACATCGCCCCTCCTTCCCGTGGATAAAATGTATGTCAAGCGAAGGGACGGAACGCCGACCTTGGAAGGAACCTTTCCGAGAGGATCGGAGTGGCGGGCACATCTGTCCTGTACCAATCGATCTCGTTACGCGGTCCGACTTGAGGGCAGAGAATTCACGCCTTTACGACTGGAATTCGCTCTACTCTGACTCACAGGTCTTTTCCGGATCTCCGGGTCGGCCTGACCAGAAATTGGAGCAGCTCACCGTCCGTCGTTTTGGTCATCACGGTATGGGATCCTGACGAGACTTGACGGCGCTGTCGCCATGTCTTATAGAAGAACCCTCCAGCCATCATCGTCACCAGCCCGCCGAGCAGCAACCATGCGATCATGCACCCTCCTAAAGCTTCAGGCTCAATGCACCCCTCGCATCCATAATGATCCACGGATACAGGGTATTACCATACACCAGATCGATGTTACACAATCCTGTCCGAACGGATGGAGCCTATTGGACCGGATGGATTCTGCAATTTGTTCGAATAGAAGCACCACACCCCGAGTCCATTCATGCCCTGTAAGTCCAACTCCATCATGCTCTGACGCCTTCCACGATGCTCAGCGGGCATTTCGTCGGTACAAGTCGAGTGAGTTTCAGTCCAGCCGAGGCAAACAACGTCGCGAATTCTTGCTTCGTGCGTTCACGGCCTCCGATGATCAGCATTTGTATGTCGAGCAACTTTCCCCAACTTGGGTCGTTCCCGGCTGACACGACGTTGTCGACGACCAGGACTTTCCCCTTCTCATTCATCGCGGCTCGACAATTGGCGAGAATCTTGACGCACTCTTCATCGTTCCAATCATGAAGAATGTACTTCATGATGTAGGCGTCTCCGCCTTTGGGGACGCCTTCAAAAAAGTTCCCTGATTCAAGCCGACATCGTTGGGCGATACCTTTTGCCGTGATGTGCTTGTCGTTCTCGGCACGGGCAATGACAGCGCTTTGATCGAACAAGACTCCCTTCAAGGAAGGATTCGCCTTCAAGATCGCCGCAAGAAGGCTTCCATGCCCGCCTCCGACATCGACCAGTGTTCGACCTTTAGGGAATTTATACGCTGCTGCGATCGCCGGGTTTTCAGCCTGCGAAAGACTGGACATCGATTCGCCGAACACTTCGAGATCCTCGGGATGGTGCTCCAGATACTGAAAAATCGGCATTCCGTGAGCCTTGAGAAACGGCATCTCTCCGGTCTTCACTCCGGGAAGCAACTCCTTCCAGCTATCCCACATCCACGGTTCGTTGACCATCATGGCCCAGGCGTGCATGGAATTGGGAACGCCGGTTTGGAGCGTGGCGGCAAGAGGCGTGAGTTTGAAGCGCCGGCCCTTCGTTTCCGCAAAGATACCGAGGCTGGCGAGTGCCCGAAGCAGACGATAGAGAGGAACCGGTTGCACATCAGCAGCCGAGGCCAAATCTTCAACCGTCCTCGAACCGCCTTTCAACAAGTCGGCCAATCGAAGCTTTGCCGCAACATGCACAAGGCGCGACGCCCAGTACCCAATGGCGAGATTCCTCATGAGTTCCGGCGGTGACAGCTTCCTGGGCATACCACGCTCCTTCAATTTTCTCGCACGGTTCCCGTCTAATTCATCATGTCCGGCCTACAACAGACCGGCCATACCTTCTCAAGAGTCGAAATCGTGAAGGCGTAGCGAATCATGCTGGAGGAAGAGCAAGGTGTCAAGACAGAACACGGTTCGGATGTGATCCGTTTTTGAGCAAAGGCTTGGCAGTAAGATGAAAGGAGAAACAGAATCCCCGTCGATCCTCTCACTTGTGGTGTTGGTGAGTGAGAGCCAGTGCGTGCAGCACGGCATTCAGATTTTCCAGAATCCAGAGGTGCCCGGCATCGGGGACAAACTCAGCCTCGCAGGTCGGGATCGTATCGCGAAGGTATTGCCCAATGGCCGGTGGGACACTAAGGTCCAGTTCGCAAAACCAGCAATGGACTTGGACCTTGATTTCGCCCAGCGGAAATCCCCACGGACGCCCATGGTTCGCGTTCATATCATCCACCATCCCCTGCGACCCGTTGCGCAGTGCCTCGGCAAAATCCTTGACCAACAACTCCTTGATTTCGGGACGAGCCAGTATAGCTTTGTCCACGTCATGCACTTTGTACTTCATCGCGTCGATGTACCTCGCTGGGCTACGACGAATCATCGACGCTAAAAACCGTACATTGAGGGTGGACAGCCTCGGCACTCGCCGGGCCAGTTTTATGAAGAACCGGTTCGTCTTGCTCATACCTTCAAAGACATCGGGAGCGTCTATTGGAGCAGGACACGCAACAACACCAACCGACAGGCGTTCTGGCAGCTTCCAGGCACAAGCCAGCGCACCGGGACCACCGCCGGACACGCCGACAATTGTGAACGTGTTAATAGCCAGAGCGTCCGCCAGCTGAGTCACATCATTTGCCCAATCCAGAAGAGAGCGCTGTGGATTGGGATCCGATCGCCCGTAGCCTGGTCGATCCGGCGCTACGATTCGCAAGCCCGGTGGGAATGGATCATCCGGGAGAAGACCCCAGGCGAGGCGGGATCCCGGAAGACCGTGGAACAGGAAGACGGGAACGCCGCTCGGATCCCCATACTCGGCATAGGCCAATCGTCGTTCGTCCGACAACTCTATGGCCGCATCGATTCGGGCTGGTGTCATCGAGGTCAGAATCTCTGCATTCAGCAGGGCTGCACATGAAAACCTGCCATTCGGCCTGCGACTCACGTGTTCAGATTGTCAGCGCTTCACCGTACTTCAGAATTGTGCACTCGACACCCAGCCGCTCCGCCTCTCGCTTGAATCGCTGATCGTCCGCCACGGCAAACCGCCGCTTCCAAAACAGCGGAATGCTATAGTGACAGGGGATGACCCGCCTCGGTCGAATCAATTTGACGGCTTCCAGCGCCTCATTAACATCCATGGTCCAGGTATTCCGGCCGAGGCCACCGATGGGCAGCATCAGCACGTCCGCGGTCACGCCTTTCCACTCTCTCAACAGCACCGAGTCGCCGAGATTGAGAATGGAGATATCATCGATGCTAATCCTGAAACCCATGGATCCAAGCCCCACTCTCTCGCCCGGTCCAGGCTGTGCCTTGAGCGTTAAACAAAGAAGCGGGATCGCGATGGGACCATGGACTGTCTTGACCGCATCAATCTTGACATGATCGAGAGTGACTGACTCGCCGACATCGAGCGGGTGCAGGTTGTCGATGTGTACCCATGACGTCAGTGCTCGACCGCGAGGATCGACAACCAGAGTTTGACCGTCGATGGTCTTGGTCAAACCTTTTCCGCAGATCACATGAGCGCCTGAAGCCTTCGCAACACGATCGGATTGCCAATGGTGATCGGGGTCTCCGTGCGTAATCACCAGATGGGTGATGGTGGACCATTCCGACTTAGGAATCAGGCTTTCGAGTGCGAACATCCAAAGGTTTTGCCCTGGGTCGATCGCGACCTTCACGCCGCCTTCTTCGATCACAAACGCGTTGTACAGATAGTGAGTGATCTTCATTGGGGGCGCACCTCTGGGGGACAACAGTGGCTTTCCTTCAAGCTACTGTTCTTGTCACCACAACGCAACCGGGCGTTTCCGAATGGCTGCATCCGACCCAAAGGGGACATTCAACAAAAAGAGATCGAACGTCCGCTTTCTTATTGAAAGCTTCGAACATCAGCTTCCCAATCGGAGTCGCTGAGTTGGGCACTCGTATAGCCGCTTGATTTCCGTGGTCCTGTGACCACCGGTTTCAACGAGTTAGATCGCCCCAAGAGTACCCAACTGAGGCCACTGAGCTTTCTGAGTATGCTCAGAAGTAGCCTCATGTCGCAGCCGAGCTTGCGGTTTCGGCTGGGTTGGCGCCTTCGGATATCTTTTGACCCGGGTTTCGGGATATACTTATCAGTAGGTAGCACCCCTGACGGCTCCGGTCTCCGGATCGGCATAGCGTGCTACGTTTGAAGGAGGTGCGATCATGAAGAGCTCTCCCATCCTTCTGCTCCCCCTAGTGCTTCTGTTCTTGGGCTGCCAGGGGCCGAGCGAAGTAGCCACTCCCGCCGAGGCAAAGGACATCGCCAAGGAAGCATTCCTGTGGGGCATGCACCCGGTGGCCATCTACCACCTGCGCTTCAACTTCGCGCAGAACGAACTGAACCCGCGCGCTGCGGGCATCAACCGCCTGAGTTGGTTTCGCGAACCCATGAAGGCCTTGCCGCGCGTCGCCACCACACCCAATGCCACCACGCTCTATGGCGTGGGCATGTTTGATCTGTCAAAGGAACCCGCGGTCATCATCGTCCCCGAAATCAAGGATCATTATTGGAGCGTCCACCTGTACGACAACTACTCGCGCTGGTGGCACATGATCGGTAGCCAGTTCAATGCGCCCGGCCCCGTCCGGCGCTTGCTGATCGGCCCGAACTGGAGCGGCAAGCTGCCCGACGGCTTCGTCGGGGCCGACATCGTGCAGTCCCAGTCGGACTTTGCCGGGGTGCTGGGACGCGTCGCTCTCCCCGACGTTACGGAGGAAGAGGTCCGGATCGTCAACGCCATCCAGGACCGCATCACGGCCATGTCGCTCAGCCAGTGGATTGCTGCCGGACGCAAGGAGGTGCGGGCGGAGGATGTGCCGCTGACCAAGGCCGACTATCCCACCTATCCCGGCATGGAGAATGTTCAGGAAGCGGGCAAACTCACCGGCGTGGACTTTCTGCGCTGGGTCAGCCTGGTGCTGAACGATCCCAGTTTCACCAAACAGACCGACAGCCATCGTGAAGTCACCGCCTTTGCGCGTTTCGAGCGCCTTGGGCTCAAGGCCGGCACGCCCTTCGATCCCGCCGGATTGACCCCCGAGATCGCCGCTGCGGTGGAGGCGGGGATCGAGGAGGGGAAGAAGGAAGTGCTGGAGGGGATGGCCGCGAACTTCACCGAGGGCCAAAACGGCTGGAAGTTCGACAACGACCTCGGCTACAAGGACACCAACTGGCAATGGCGGGCATGGGCCGGGTTGCAGGCTGTTCTCGCCCCCGTTCCCTCCCGGTCGCATACGTCCGCAAACTGTTGGGACGATTCCAATGGCCGGCCGCTCTCGGGCGAGCACCGCTACACGATCACCTTCGACCTGAAAAACATGCCCCCGGTCACCGAGTTCTGGGAAATGCCGCTCTACGATTCCGAAGGCTATTTCTACGACAACCCGATCGACCGCTATTCGCTCAACAGCTTCATGCTCGAGCGCGGCCAGCTCCACACCGAGGACAACAAGCTGGTGATCTATGTCCAGCACGATGAGCCGAAGGACCCGAAGCAGCGCCAGAACTGGCTGCCCGCACCAAAGGAGGGCTTCCGCTTCACCGCTCGTTTCTACGGCGCCGCCACCCCCCTGATCGACGCGAGCTACAACATGCCCGGTGTGGTGCGCGTGGATTGAGAAATGGTGCGTTTTTTTTACCAGCCGCGAAAGGAAATTCTCGATGGCACCTGGACGGTCCCCGAGGTGAAACCGGTGGCAGCAAAGTAGCAGATCATAGGGTGATAACGACAGTACCGTAAGTGAGAATTCGGAGGATGAACATGCTCACAACGAAGAACCTTTATCGAGCCATCGCGATGACAACGTGCGGCATCATGATCGCCGCCTTTTCCCCTGAACAGTCCACTTCAACCGATGACTTGGAGAAACAGGTAGAAGACTACATTCAAGAGTTTCCCTACCAGGAGACTTTTGACTACGCCATGCGGCTCACGGGGGGAGATGCCGGAAAGCTGAATCAATGGGGCCAGGCGTCACGGGAGCTGCTCAAGGCCGGTGAGGACTCGATCGTCCGGGTCAACAACGACACCCTCTACAAGACGGCGTTCGTCTACCTCGGGGATGGGCCGGTCGTGCTGCGCTCGGATTCGCCTTCGAAGGAGCGATTCAGCTCGTTTCAGCTACAGGATGACCGCAACGCGAATTACCGCAACATCATCAATCCGGCCGGCAGTTACACGCTCTATCATGGCGAGAAACCCGGGAACATTACGGGTGAGGCTGTTGCAGTGCCGTCGCTCCTGTCCGCGGTGGTCACGCGGATTGAAGTGAAGGATCCGAATGACGCTGCCGACATGGCGGCAGCACAGGCCGTTTTCGACGGCATCACCATTGGAGGGCCGACCATCCGCGAAATGCCCGCAGTCGATCTCCTGAGTGGTTTCGACGAGCAGGTGGCGCAGGAAGCCAACAAGCGCATGGACGAGACGGCGAGGTCCGTGCCGTTTTCCAAGATGATCGTCGGGCCCGGCCAGGAACCCGGCAAGGATGTCCCCTTTCTCTACCACTCCGCCGGCACCAAGGTGGGCTGGGGTGGACCGGCAACCTCTCACAGTGCCTACGAGTCGATGTTTACCGACTCGTCCGGTGAGACCCTTGAAGGCTCGGAGGGCGAATACGTGATGGTGACGGAGGCGCCTCCGGTCAACGCCTTCTGGTCGATCACGGTCTATGACTCCACCACCGGTCGCCTCCACCCCAACGAGGACAACCGCTACCACATCAACAACACGACCGCCGTCAAGAATGAGGACGGCACCTTCACCTTCCGCTTCAAGGTCAAGTGCGAAGACGGCGACCAGAATTGCCTCGAGATTCCTGCCGGGCCGTTCGACGTGGCCGCACGCTACTACCTTCCGGAGCCGGAGATTATGAGTGGCGAGTGGACGATTCCGAGGCCTGCCAAGGTCAAGAAGGAGTAAGGAACGCCTCCGAAATAATTTCCTCGTTGAACGTCAAATAGTGGGGCATTCATCCATCGGGACGATGCTGAACCGCCCGGAGCAAGTCGGGGCGGTTCAGAATAGAGCTTGGAGAGTCATTCGCGAGAATGGAATGAAAGACGATGCAGATGTTTTGCGAACTGAGCATCGCGAGGATTAGACGGGGGCTTCGACGCTGAAGTGGTTTTGAAATAATGCCTGATGTACGTGATGATAATTCGGCTTCCTTCATCCAATCTCTTTTCTCCGGACCTCAGAATCGCTTAGAATCCGAGTACGCTCACTTTTATGCTCAGCCGAGCCCAGGAGAGGCGTAACTCCCTGATTTGCGGGTGTAGTTCAATGGTAGAACATCAGCTTCCCAAGCTGACAACGCACCCCGTCTCCCGATAGCGGACATTCGAAACTAGCGACACGACGACCGCTATTGGCCGATAGCAGCCGGTAAATGCGTTAACCTTTTTCCAGCCTCCCACCATGCACTACCGAACGCTCCACATGATGACCGGCCGCCGACAACCGAGTCAAAAACCTACTCAACGTCCTCAGACTGGAGTCCTAGAACGGCAACACTTTTTTCACGTCCTGTTGCAACCTGACCAGGTCATACTTCACGAGAAAATTAATCCTGAATCCCTCTCCCGACACGTCGTTCTTATTGACTCGCTGCCCCCACAGAAATCCCCCACCGATCGTGATTCCTTCCGCCGGGCTATACATAAGGTTGCAATCGAGATACTGCGTTCTCTTGTAAGTATCAGCTGGAGAACCTTCCGTCGTATTGATCTGAAGAAACCCATAGGTCACGGTGGATCGCCACTGATCATTCCAGAAGTGCTGAATGGCCGCGTAGCCTCCGTACGCAGGCTGAGCGTTGAGAATTCCTGACGAGTCATAGCCTGCATCGAGATTGAGATTCTTTGGATCGATAAAATACCGTGAGATTCCCTCACCATAGACCGCCTGAAAGACGATATTGTCTCTGCCCCATAATCTCAGCAAGCCCGATGCCATCACCCCGTATCCGAACACATGGTCCGATTGCCCGGAACTCGTCACACCACCGACACGACGAAACAGTCCCGCCGTATTGAAGTGATAATCATCGGTTTCATACCGATAGCGCACCACAAAATCAGGGAGAGGGCTCGTCGAAGAAACAGGCTGAGTTGTTACGGGATTCACCGATGGAATACCTGACGAAGGTTGTTCGGCTGACACAGATACGGTGTGACCGGTAGCCAGACGGTGCGTATATCGCACCTGCGGATTAAACTGGAAGATCCAGGAGTTGGGACCGTTGAAGTCTACGGTCTCAGGGATGACATCCGAATCGTGGAATGTCGTCCACGCTTGCCCGACCAGAATGTTTTTCAGCTGGGCATAGAAATGACGCAGACGAAACTCGGTGCGATTGCCGGGGCCGACGAAGTCAATCTCAACATAGGTCCGCAAGACATCCCATTGGGTATCGGTCCGAAATTCAAGGCTGAGTCGAGAGGCCCTAGCGGCCATATTGTAATTTGATACGTCCAGGTTCGGCGTCGGTATCGACTCGGGGCGAAACTGGTTGACATTGCCGAGTTGGCTGAAATCGTATATTGCATCGGTTCTGAGATAGCCTCCTATCCGCATCATGGTGTGAGAACCGAGGATGCGGAAGAATCCTCGAAAAGCTGGATCAAATGGAGCATTGTCCAGTCGAGCATCCGCATAGGCATCGTCAGTGACCAGCCCGCGCTCCCGATCGATGGCAGAAACGACCGTGTTGGTCCCCGATGAGAGCGGCTGAGTAGGCTTCGATTCTTTTTTCTTGATGTCCTCGACTGATTGCTCCAGTTGCCTGACCTTTGCCTTCAATGACTCTATCTCCAACTGTTGAGGGGATGGTTCCGGACCGTGAACCTCGGCACGATGGTCCTGCGCCAACGCCGAAGCCGACATGCAGGTTGTGGCGAAGACGATGACGATCGCCTGTGCGATCAGCGATTGCCAGAAAAAGAGGTTCTGACCTCCGATAAGATCATGTTTCCCCATAGCCACGTTTTGCCTTTCACTGCCCATCGTGCTCCTCGCGCGAAAATTTTCGGAATTTCAAATATTTTCATATGCAAGCCAAGCGTTTGCTGTCAAGAAACGCCGACCACTCACTCGCGCTTGCCCCGTTGGAGCATACAACAAATTGACCCGTGCAGGGCCGTCACCGAATGACACAACGTCCTCATAATCTATCCAAGTCTTGTTCCAGATCACGGCTGTGGTGGGGATTTTTGCCACCAGGGAATCGTTATGCTGAACCAAGGTATCTTCCTAGTTCATGTATGCCCCTTCGTAGTTCATCATGAGTATGAAAGAAACAGAAGGGACATGCTTTGATATTCCATCTTTGCCACTAGGAGGACATTATGGATAAGGTTTGGCTGTATATCGGAGGACTTATCATTGGCACGGCCGTTGTCGGCTATCTGGTTATCACTTACGTACACAACACAGTTCCCCCTTATACCTTTTAAAAAGATGACAACGGACGATCTCGCTGACTGATTCAGGTAACCGCTCTCCAAACGGAGCGAAGGGAAGGTAGCAAGAGTAGCGGTTCATTTTGAACTGAATTTCGTATGATACATGAATCTTCCGCCTCGAAAGATGGCGACAAGAGGGCAAGGCGCTCCGTTTATGCTCCGCGTTGAAGAACCCGTGGTGGTCTGGAATCCTTTCCTTCTTGTCACTGAACACGCGACTATTTCGTAGCGTCATGAATAGGTGCGCTTAGCATGTTGACGAACAATCCAACAAGGAGGGAATGTTATGTCTGGAAGACATCTCATATTCTGCGCCTCCACCTGCTTAGCCTTGCTCCTACTAGCGACCCCAGCCGTGGCCCACGATGCCGATCTCAGTGGGCCATATAGCCACAAGAATGTACCGGCCATGATTACGAAGATCGAATCGGGGCTGATGTATCTTGACATACAAGGATCCTCAGGAGAGAAGGTGTCTCCCCGATCGGTCAGTGTAAAGAAGGCGGACCGCATGGGACTACACGAAGCCAAGGTGGGAGATAAAGTGATCGTGACGTTGGATGAATCGAATGTTCTCCTGGACATTCACGATCCAAACCGTCCTATCCATGGTCATCGCGTGTTAGTTGGGAACCTCGCGTACGCGGATCCGGTCTGGGAGGTAGTCGGGATTTCTACTAGCAAAGGGTTGGAGTCGTTTTCGGTTGACCCTTTAACGAGTAGCAAACTTGGTGTGCTTCAAGAAGGGGCCTTAGTACGAGCGGAGTTAGACGAAACGAATGTGTTGATTGACATCCATCCATACCACCGGTAAGTGGGTCGCGTCGTTCGACGATCGTCGCTCCTGGACCAACGGTGTGCGTCGAGTGTTCTCGACGAGACATTGGGCTTCTAGATTCCCGGGTTCAGCCGCGTCCTCATATGGCTGCCGACATCGCCAGGAAGGCCCGCCTCGCCTGAGCTGGCGAACAGAATCCATGCCGCTCGACAAACCACTGCTCGTTATAGAATAGAGACGGAGCCAGCCGTGAAGGGCGAGGCGGATGTCTTCAACGGCCTGAGGAACGTTTGCACCAACAAGAGCTGCACCTTGAGCGTCCGAATGAACCGCTCTGCGACGCCGTTGCCTTCCCACGAACACCGGGCTCGACGTGATCCCCAGAGAGCGGTGTTCCGTCCGTCAGGAGGGCTATAGACCCAGATCGTTCCGAGAACCGTCCCGCAAGCAGGATCAGATTCTGCAGCGCAAGTTTCGTTTCGGACTTGTTGTCGGACGGCACGGGACGCGCTATTTGCCCGAGGTGAACGATAGCTTGTAGATGCAGAGGGCGTGCCGCCGCGGACACGCCGCTGAAGCTCGTCATGTGCGAGTATATGGAACAAGTGGGCAGAGGCTGGTACGGAAGGTGTACGCTTACCTGATAACAACCGTGAATCTCATTGGATTGATGAGGTATGATGAAAATGGCAGAGACGCTCCTTTGTCGATTTGATGGGAACCTGAGGCTGGTAACGTAACCATGTCCTATCTTGCCCAACATAAATTCTCGATACCCCCCGACCGAGACCAGATCGCCCGCGACTGGGGACGGAGAGGCTACTCCTGTGACCTGTTCACCGATCCTCCCGGTCGAGAGTGGAATGATTTCGTCCATACGACGAACGAACTTGTGACCGTCATGGCCGGCAAGCTCAAGCTGACCATTGGCGATGAAGAAATCGTCGCCGCACCTGGCGACGAAGTGTTTATCCCTCGAGGAGTGGTCCATTCGGTTAAGAATATTGCCTCCTCTACGACGCATTGGCTCTATGGGTATGACTAGCTCTGCCTCAAACTTATGCTCCTAAGGCCACTTGTCCTAATGTCCGCTTCGGTGTAGCCTTCGCGCGGAGCGATCCAAGGAATGAAAGAGAAGAAACACCTTCCCACTGACGGTGGACCGATCAAGTGGACCAGCCCATTTGCCTCATTAAAGCACTCATCATTTCCAGCGGCTTCGCCTACGCAGCCTGTTTCCGACCGAAATGCTTCGCTGTCAGCCACATCCAAGAAGAATCGTGGGCGAGTAGATGTCATTCGCCAGACGGCGCACCGTGGTGGCAAAACCGTCACGGTGATCACAGGGTTCGTTGGGATCAGCCAGGCGGAGAAAGAAACCCTTGCCAAGCGCATGCAGAAAGCCTGTGGAGCAGGCGGAACAGTCAAGGAGGGGCGGATCGAAATTCAAGGCGATCAGCGCGAGGCGGTCGCTCGCATTCTCACTGACGCGGGATTTCGCCCAGTCTTCGCTGGCGGATAAGTTTCACGAGTTCCCATGCGGCGGGTGATGTGCCCTCTTGCTCTTCATGTTCCAGTGCAATGCCGGTACAATGGCTCTCGCGTAGTTAAGGAACCTTATGCTCTCAACGCCCATCCCGTTCTATATTCTTTGTGGCTCGCTCGGTGCCGGCAAAACCACACTCTTGATGCGGCTCCTAGAACATTGGAAAACGCAGGGCCGACGAGCCGGCGTCCTGATGAATGAAGCAGGCTCCGTCAGTATCGATGGGCCTCGCGCCGGCACACTCGCCGAACAGGTGATGAACTTGGCCGGCGGCTGCGTCTGTTGCGATACGAAGGAAGACCTCTCCTGGGGAGTGGCGCAACTCGTGCGCGATCATGGATCGGATGTCCTCATTCTCGAATGTTCCGGATTGGCGGACCCCGCTGAAGTGATTGATGCGGTGACGGATGCGTACACCGCGCGGTTGGCGACGCTTGACCGCGTGATTGCGCTCTTGCACCCAGTTTCGACAGAAGAAAGCCACTCCAGCGCCTATGTGACGACACAGGCGATCCGGTGCGCCGATGAACTCATTTTGAACAAACGAGACCTGTATGTCCCCGGTCACTGGGAAGGATTCCGCGCATCGATCGTCGAGCAAAACCCTTATGCACGCCTATGGGAAACCTCCCACGCGAGACTCGATGCCGCAGAGCTCTTGGCTTCGCATCCGTCGACTCAACACACGAAACCGACAAACGTAGTGTTTGGGAAATCCAGACCTCCGTCGTCTCAACGTGCCGCCTACCATCCCATCGCAACAACGGTTCCCTTGCCAGGTCCACTGAATCGCCGGCGTTTCTTAGCTTGGATAAAGACGCTCCCGAAGCAACTAGAGCGAGCGAAAGGATATTTCCGATTTACCAAGGAACCGGAACTGCAGGAATTCCAATATGCGCTGCCTGGTCACTCCACGATCACGCCTCTCACCCTCTTGGATGAACCGGAACCCGCATTGGTCTTGATCGGACGTGGGTACGATGTAGATCGTCTGCGGGAGGAGTTGTTGTCGACCGTCGAAAAAACGACCGAGTCAGGCTAGCCATTACGATCGAGCTTCCGCACCCTCACTCGGCATGACTGGTGACGTGAATTTTTTCCGGAACCTCGGCCATTGGAGTAGTGCCCATGCGGCTCCCCCTCCAATAAATCCCCCAAGCATCCATCCACCGAGGACATCGGTCACATAATGGGCACCGATAAACACGCGAGAAAATCCGACGAGGGCGACAATCGGCCAGGTGATCCAGCCGGACCTGGGATACAGGACTTGAAGGAACGCTGCAAGTGCCGCAGTATTGGCTGCATGGTTCGACGGAAAACTAAACAATGCCCCGCAGCCGCTTGGCTCGATCTTAGCGGATTCGGCGATGGCCCGGCAGGGCCGAACCCGCTCAAAAACCCATTTGAGCTGTCCGCCGACGAAATCGGTGAGTCCAACCGCCCCTCCTAAAACCGGCCCCCCCAGCAACGCCTCTCGCCGATTGCTCCAAATCCAATAGATGATCGCGCAGGCACCCGGAAGATAGAGCGTACTGCGATGTCCCAGTTGAAGGAAAAAGTAGTCTGCAGCCGACGATTGGCCTGCCAATCCGTTGATAGCCAGAAAGAGCGTTTCGTCCAGACTCATGCATGCGACGATAAAGCCTTACCACGCAAGGGTCAAGCGACAACCGATCTCTTACTCCTACCCCCAAAAGACTTTATTTCGACTGATCTAGAGACCTGGGTGTCGCTGGGGAAACAGAAGCAACCTACAAGTCTATCCGGAGTCCGCTTCCGTGCCGATGATGATTTCCATTGTCCCTTTCGCTACCGATGGATCGAGCACGAGTGAAGGATCAAATCCGATGGAATCGAACGCTCTCGCCATTTGCAGAGCGAACACTGGAACCTTCTCACGGTCTCGAACTCGGATTTCAAACCCATCGATGCCTCCACTGAACACCCCACGACTCACATGGATATCGATCCACCCGGCGTCTTTGAGAATACTCGACACTTCTTTTGCAAACTTTCCAGCTTCCTCATCCCCCAACACGGCGATGATTTTTACCGGGCTCTTCTGAATTGGTTTCAACGCTTGTTGTAGGCGAGTGCGCTGCTCGTCCGAAATGATCCTACTCGCTATTCGCTCTTTGACCTTCATCAGTTCAATTTCCGTTTGAGCCGCTCGTTCTCGGAGACCAGCCGCCTCGAGTTCGAGTTTACCGGTGCGCTGTTTTGCTGCCGCCATATCAGCCAATGCCTTGGCTGTGCTTTTGCGCACCAGTGCAGTCTCTTTCTTCGCTTCCTCTGATTGAGCCTCCGCCACCTTCATCAAGTCTTCTGCTCGAGCGGCTCGTTCTCGAAAACCTGCCGCTTCAACTTTCAGTTTACCGGCACGCTCGTTCGCTACTGCCAAATCAGCCAGTGCTGATGCATAGTCCGATTCAACGCGCATCCGGGCTTCTTCTTTCGCATCACTGACCGTGAGCGACACCCACCAAGACACGCAGCCAAACAACGCACCAGCCGCTGTAAACACAACAGCCGTCTGTCTGATCCAATCTGCAGATTGTTTCAGATTGGAGCGCGCGTCGGTGAGCCTTTGGGGGGGTACCTCCTCCGCCGAACCCATCTCACCGTTCAATGAATTGGCCTTAAAAGCGAGCCACAGCAACAGACACCCCAACAAAGCACCGGCCGCAGTCATCCCTACAGCAACTATTCCTGTCCAGAATGCCCACGATTCCAGTGTGAACGGACCTATCTCACTCTGCATGGTTCTCGCCTTACCACTTAAACGATGGGACAGCCTTGCTAATGATAATCGTTGTGCGAGTAGATTACAAAGGTGAGTCTGAGGCACCGGAACAGTGAAGGAACGTATACGTGACCGGGCATACGCAGTCTATAGGCCTTGGTGACAAGGCAAGAATGACAGGGCGTGTAGGATTGCCTCCCCCCCAGGCTCTGATGATCGCGGCGAGGGTTATTGCGTGCGGAAATGAATTCGGACTGTGAGCTCCCCGTCCACCGGATCGTCTCCATTCATTTGAGGATCAAAGGTCCACTTGCCGAGTGCGCGGACCCCAGCGGTAGTCAACTCACGATGTTTGCATGGCTCGAGCACGACGACGGTCACCTGGGCCTGCTTGGACACCAACAGACGAGCCTTCATCCAATCATCGATTTCCTGACCGGTCAGCGAAGCAGGGATAACCGGCCAAGGGGTGGACTTGGCAACCGGACCCAATTGCTGGTCTTTGTTGAGCGGTAGTCCGTGAACATGCACTTCCGGGAGTTCGAGAACATCCTCCTCGTGATCGCTTTCGTGCGTGGCTTCATCACCAACCGCCGCATAGAGCACCGCAGGCCACAACAAGACGAGAGCAAGGAGTATTCTACAAATATTTCGCATAGGCTCCCATTCTACGCTCTCACCGACCGGATGCTCAAACGGGCCACGATTCTCTCCCACCCACCCCAGCGCGCCAAGACGCGTATGACTCCGAAAGGCCGCAGGCTCTCGCTTAGGACCTCAAAGATTCTTCACCAGATAACCAACAGGGTCATCCAGCAAGGCCGCAGGAAGCCCGCCGACTGAGGCGTACCCTTGTGGTACGTCGCAGGGAGACGGGCGACTGAGAACGATGCTGGTGACCTTGTTCGGCATCTGGTTAAAAGAACCATTGCCCGCGAAAGAAGAAGGAGCGCGGCATCCCGGCATGAGACACACCAAGACCGACACTGCCCTCCCCGAAGTTGTAGAAGTACTTTTGGTCCAGCGCATTCACGATATCGAACCCCAGCAATAACTTCTGGCCATGCCACGGTAACGGGATGACATGCGCGATGGAAAAATTATAGATCGTCCACGTCGGACTATGGGAGGAGTTCGTCTTCGCCCCTTCTTCCGCCGTTCGAAGTCCAGATCCGAACAACACCTGCCCCGTGAGCGTCGTTCGCTCGAGCAATCGATAACTCAGCATTCCTGAAGCGGTCAGGGTCTGCTGGTGATCACAATGGACACCGCTCGGCGAATTGATATCGGCGATTTCTTCAAAATGTATAATATTATGCCCAGACTGCAAGCCATAGCCCTTGCACTGTCCCCAAGCGATGTTGGCGCGACCCGTCAGGTTCTCCATAAACCACACCTTGAGCGCGGCATCGGCACCTCTGGTCCATCCCCGATCATAGGCAATATGGTTCAGCAAAGGAGTCGACCCTAATTGGTGGGCGTCCCCCATATAATTGGCGAGCTTATAGTACCCCGTGAGCTGGAGAGTTGCCCAATCCGTCAGGGCATGGACGCTGCCGATTTGGAAGTAATGGGCTCGCTCAGCCCGCGGCAGATTGTTGGTAGTGTCCTCGGGAGCCGCCTTGGTTCCCTCCAAATTCAAGCCGGCAAGGGCAAGCCTTTCGAGCTGCGGGGGAGTAAAGAGCCTGCCATAGTACGCATGAAAGGCGTTGGCCTGGTTGTATCGGTACGTGACACCCACTCGCGGGCTGATCTGCCCTTCGTTACGCTGATACTGCACGATATCGGCGCGGACTCCGAGGTTGAAGGTCCAATGCTCGTTCGGCGTCCACTGGTCCTGGATCCAGAACTCCTGCCGCCACCCGATAAGCCGGTTGTCGCCACCGGCGTTGATCACTCCGCCGGTGGGATTTCCTAATCCGTCATCAAGAAAGGTAAACAGTCTGGTCTTGTTGATGGCTTGGGTGCGATCGATCTGGAACCCCGCTTTAATCAGGTGCTCCTTACTATGCACGTAGGTGTAATCCATGCGCACACCACCGGCATAGCCCGTACGATCTTGGCTCCCGGCTGCGAAGGGTTCTTCGACCTCCGGCACATAGGCGAGTACATTCAACGGGTCGGTCCGGAACGTCGCCCTGGTGTGGCGGAAATACCCCGCCAAGCTGAAAAAGTTTCTGGTATTGATGTCGTGGCGCCACACCAGGTGGCCGTATTGGTTGTTTTCCTTCTGGTTTTCATCCACCATTTGCGACGGCACCGGCGTGAATCCTCCGGGCAACAAGCCGAGAATAGTTGGGTTCGCCTCCAGTCCAGGGAACGTCGGGATCTGATATTTCGCGATGGAGTTCAAGAACAACAGGGTAATGTTATTGTTATTGTCGTACTGATAATCGCCACGGAACATCGTCTGGTTCCGCTCGCTTTGTCCATGAAAAATGGAGTGCCCAGCGGTCGGCGGCTCGATGCCACGATTGGTGGCGAAATGACTGTTCAAGAAATAGTAGCGGAACTTCTGGCCGATCGTCCCCCCATACTCGAAGGACGGATTGATCGTGTTATTCGATCCTCCGTTCATTTGAAGCGACCCGAATCCCGGTTTTGTCCCGCTCTTCGTCGTAATGTCGATGAGGGCAGTCGTTCGATTTCCCACATTCGCTTCCATCCCACCCACCACAATATCGGCCCGTTCCCAGGCTCTTGGCGTAATGACATCCGAAAAGGTTGACGAGACCGTGTCCGGAATCGGCACCCCGTCGATACGGAGCTGAAGACCGGCATGTTCCTGGCGGATGTGAAGCTGCTTAAGTGACCCGTACGCCACGCTCGGAATCGTCAAGAGCAGGTCTTCCAGATTGATGTTGTTCCCTCGCGGAAGGATATCGATTTCCTTTCGGCTGAGTGAATAGGTCTCGCTGGATGCCTTGGTGTTGATCGGCGGCAAGGGTGCCACCACCTCAAGGGCGACTTCTTTCGTCTTTGAAAGGGTGAGGGTCACCGGCTGTGTCGGCTCCTCGCCTAACGTCAACACGACATATTCACTCCGATAGGTCTCCTGCACCGCGCTGACGGAGTAGGTGCCGCTCTCCTTGACGGAAAGTTTGAATTCACCGGCATCGTTCGAGACACCGGAGGATACGACGTCGCCCTCTTGACTCTTCACTTCGATGATCGCCTGCGGCACTCGACGAAGGTCTTGGTTTTGAACCACTCCCTGAATGGCCAAGGCTTGTTCGCCGTCCTCTGCATGAACGACCGGCAACATCCCCCATGGGGCCGACAGCACCATCATCATGATCGTCAGATCCAACGCACGTCTGATAACCGGATACATCGTACTCCTCCTCATTCAAAAGCCGGTGATGAATACACAAGAATGGATGAGAGAGGCGTGCGTAAACCACACCGCCTCATCAAACCCTTCTGAGTGTTTGGCGTAATGCTCGGCTAGGCTTGGGGAGGGGCACGGGAAGGACCAACGAGCAAAGGGGCTGCTGACAGCAGAAGGGGTTCAGACGGAAGCTCCTGCTGTCGGACTGATTCGCAAAGGGCTAACCGAGGAACATCACAATCGACCGAGCCGGCCGTATGATGCTGGACCCACTGGCAGATATCGGTATCTGAATGTTCGTGCGCATCTGAGTCAGCCGCAGCCAACTCATGGTGGACATCCTGGGCCACCGCGAGGGGCGCGAGGGCCATGAGAAGGAGGATGAGGCCAACCGACAGACCAGCTTTTAATCGATCTAGGATATTCACGGCGCTCGAAGTACCACAATTAGAAGAAGCCTGTCAAACAAGGCGTATAATCGGTAGATGCCTTGCTTGACTCTTCAATGAGTTAAAATTCTCGTCATAACTCATTCGACTGTATGGACTTTTCTGCTATGATTTCGTTACAGTACATCCCCTTTCTGAAACTGAGCATATTCGGAGTACACATAGGACCAATAGCCATTTTGTGAGCGTAATCATGAATCGACCGATCGATAATCAACATGTCATAGAAATTAAGGCGCTTCCCTCGCCACGCGCCATTAAGACCAAGCTTCCGATTACCGATCAAGCCGCCGCGCTGGTCGTTGAAACTCGAGAAGCGATCCGCCGAATTCTTCACGGGCAAGATCGTGACCGGCTGCTTATCATCGTGGGCCCTTGTTCCATCCATGATCCCGACGCTGCCTATGAATATGCCGCCAAGCTGAAGCCCCTGGCCGATGCTCTGCGCGACCGTTTTCTGATTGTGATGAGGACCTACTTTGAAAAACCACGCACCACCGTGGGCTGGAAAGGGCTTATCAACGACCCTCGCTTGGATGGCACCTGTGATATCGCCACTGGAGTTGAGCTGGCACGGTCGATTCTTCTGAAGATCAATCAATTGGGGCTTCCCTGTGGGACGGAACTGCTGGATCCGATCAGTCCTCAGTACGTCGCCGACCTGATCAGCTGGGTGGCCATCGGAGCCCGCACGACCGAAAGTCAAACCCATCGCGAAATGGCGAGCGGGGTCTCCATGCCAGTCGGGTTCAAGAATGGAACCGAAGGTAGCTTGCAAGTTGCCGTCAATGCCATGATTTCTGCCCGTGCTCCCCACCACTTTGTCGGCATCAACGCCGACGGCCAAACGGCAATCATCAAGACCATGGGCAATCCCGATCGGCACATCGTGCTTCGCGGCGGAGGCGGGAGAACCAACTACGAAACCGAACACGTCGCCCGAGCGGAAGCCGCGGTTGCCTGCGAAGGCATCGCACGGCCGATCATGGTCGACTGTTCGCACGACAATTCCAGTAAGGATCATACCCGGCAAAGCTTGGTCGCCCATGAGGTGCTCCGGCAGTTCCGCGAAGGCCGTCAAACCATCATGGGACTCATGCTCGAAAGCAACCTGAACCCGGGCAAACAAGCGTGGAAAGAGGGCAGCACACTGCTTCATGGTGTTTCCATTACCGACGCCTGTCTGGGTTGGAACGAGACCGAGCAGTTGCTGCACGACCTCGCCGCCGCGATCACGCCAAAGCCCGTCTCGTAATCTTCAGTTCGAACAATTGACATGTCGCTGGCATTGAGAATCGTCCGTCATGAGCAAACCCTTACTGATTGTGACAGGCTTCTCAAATAACAGGCACACCTCTCGAAGCAACAACTAATCTTTCTATCGCATCATGGTAGGATAAATCGCGATGCTCTTTGATACCCATACCCATCTCGACGACGCCCGTTACAACGAGGACCGAGAAGCGGTCATCACCCGTGCCAGGGAGGCCGGAGTCGAAGCTTTTCTCACAATCGGCTGTGATTTGCCGACCAGTCGGGCAGCCGTTGCACTCGGTGATCAGTACCCGTTTGTCTACGCCTCGGTCGGTGTCCATCCGCATGAGGTCAAACACATCCAGGACGACTGGTACGATGAGTTCCGCCACCTTGCGAAACACGGCAAGGTGGTGGCCTTTGGAGAGATCGGGCTTGATTACCACTACAACCATTCGTCACCGAAAGAACAGCGGGATCGCTTCCGCGAACAGCTCCAGCTCGCTCGCGAGCTCGCACTGCCCGTGATCATCCATACGCGGGAAGCTCAGGAAGACACAATCACCATTCTCAAGGAGGAGAACGCCTCCGAGATCAGCGGAGTGTTTCACTGCTTTTCCGGAGATGCCTGGCTGGCGAAGCAAGCGTTGGACTTAGGGTTTTACCTCTCGTTTTCTGGGATTTTGACGTTTCAGAATGCAACAGCGTTACGCGAGATCGCTAAGGCGACGCCATTGGATCGCATACTCATCGAGACCGATTGTCCCTATCTAACCCCGGTCCCCTATCGCGGGAAACGCAATGAACCATCCTACGTATCCCAAGTCGCTCAGCAACTAGCATCCATTCATGGTCCCACTCTGTCCTTTGAGCAGATCGGGGGACAAACCAGCGAAAATGCGAAGAGACTGTTCAAAATCTCCTGAACTGACGGTCGCGTTGCCTCTGAGACTTCGGAAGCTTTCGAGGGTTCCCCTTTTTCTCCCGTGCACCTCTTGAGCGAACATCATCTCCAGGATCCAATTCCTTGTGTGGAACCGTTCTGGACGGAGCCGAGGGTCCGCGGAGCTTCTGGGTAAACTCCTGAGCCCCTATGATAAATGCTCCATGAGCCCTGGCGACGTTCATGATTTCATGGTCAGAACTGACGACCGCGCAGTCCGCCCCGTACTCCCGTGCCAAACGCTGGATGACCTGATCCGCCCGCTCGCCCCGTTTTGAATAGATCACCTGGACTCCGGCACGATGCTCCCGCTGTTCGGTTGATCGACCCTGCTGCCACCCATCGAACACCACAGTAATGGCATGCTCTGTGCGATGTCGATAGCTGGCCAAATCATGCAGTAACCGTTCACGGTCAGATTCGCTGTATCCCCTGCGAATTCCGCCGGTTCCGAGAAGATTATACCCATCGATGATCACCTGTGTCGGCATCCCCGACGCTACCGTGGCATGACCCGGGGAGTCAATACGGATACCGAGCTACGCAAGCGGCGTAATTCTTGACAAGCTGCGGGACATCTGAGAATAGTTTCAGGATATCTATTTCCTGAATAAAACCATGAGAAATCAAGATCGCCGACCGTTATTGCTCCAGCCCCTTCCCATTCTATTGGCTTGTGCCGCTCTGTTCTTCTTGGTGGATGTGGTGGTCATTCAATCGGTTTGGTCCGGCACCAAGGACAGTCGTCACCCCAAGGTCTCAACCCCGTCGAAGAAGGCTCGCGTGAAGGGCACGCCGGCTTCCCTTGCCCCCGTCACCGTCATGGATCTGCGTGGCGCGAGCAGTCCAAGTAAATCCAGGCTTGTGCTGGATTTAGATCGCCAGCCCGATGTCTCTGAGAAGCGAGTGAACAATCCGAGTCGTGTGGTGATCTCCCTTCCGAACGCCTCCCTCAGCCAAACCGCACGAGCAAAGGTGGATGATGGCACGGTTCCAGCTCCATTCATCGTCACGCAAACGACTCCCCACGCCGTCGCGATATCCCTTCCAACTGCATCCTACGGATCATACAGTCAGTTCACACTGTCCGATCCACCACGGTTGGTCATCGATGTGACGCCTCCCCTGGAACAAGAGGCTCCTCCGACCGAAGAGACGCAGACCTCTCCTCCGGCCGAAGAAAGCCCGAGCTCACCCTCGCTCGCGGCCGCTCCGGTCATCCAACAGTCTCCGCCTCGTACGAAGGACTATACAACGATTGTGATCGACCCCGGCCACGGGGGGAAAGACCCTGGAGCGCTCGGCATTCGACGGACTGCGGAAAAGGACATCACCCTCAAAGTCGCACTCCATCTCAAAGAACTCCTCCGTAAACGATCCGACGTGCGAGTGTTGATGACTCGAGATCGTGATGTGTATGTTGAGCTCGAAGAACGGGCCAAGTTTGCCAACAGCCACGGTGCCGACCTGTTCGTATCTATCCATGTCAATTCACATCCGTCTCGTGTAGTCAAAGGTATTGAAATCTACCATTTTGGTGAAGCGAAGGATCAGCGAGCCCTGGAGGTCGCGGCGCGGGAGAACGGGACGCCCATCAGCAACACCGGGGTGGGGTGGGAATATCTGGTCGCAGATCTCCTGACAACGAAGAAAATTGAGGCATCGCTGGAGCTCGCGTGGAATGCGAAGGAGGCGATGGTCACTCAGATGAATGGGGCATACGATGTCATCGACCACGGTGTCAAAACAGCCCCGTTTTACGTGTTGAGATTTACGAGCATGCCCAGCATTTTGGCGGAGGTTGCGTATATTTCGAACCCTGACGAAGAAGCCCTCCTTCGAAGACCAACATTCATCAAAGGCGTCGCGCAATCGCTCTACCAAGGAATCCTCTCGTTCCTTGCCAATAATAAGTAAGGCCCACGATAGTTCTCTCGGTGGTCAGCGTCCCAATTATTCCATGCCTACCATCAAACTCGTCCTTGAATATGACGGCACAACCTATGTTGGTTGGCAACGCCAGCCCGACCGGCCGACGGTTCAAGAGGCCATTGAAGTTGCTATCTTCGGTGTCACTCAGACCCACGTACCGGTCATTGGAGCCGGACGTACTGATGCGGGGGTTCATGCGCTCGGGCAGGTCGCGAGTTTCCGTATCAATCGTGACATGACGCCGCGTGAATGGACTAGAGCGTTGAATGCGCATCTCCCTGTGAGCATCGTGGTCCGCTCAGCCGCTCTCATGCCGGACTCATTCCACGCGAGACACTCGGCGAAAGGCAAGCTGTACGAATACCGAATCCTGAATCGCCTAGAGCGTCCGGCTCTCGCACGTGATTACTGCTGGCATATCCATCAGACACTCGACGATGCCGCGATGAATACGGCGGCCTCTCACCTCATCGGCACACATGATTTTTCTTCGTTCCAAACTCAGCCAACTGAAAATGATGACCCGATCTGCCGTCTCCAACAACTTGTCGTCGCCCGAGAGGGAGACCAACTACGGATCGAGGCCTATGCCGATCGGTTCCTGAAACAGATGGTGCGATCGATCGTAGGAACACTCGTGGAAGTCGGCTTGAAGAAGCGCCCACCAGGAAGCCTGACGACAATCCTCTCTGCACGGAACCGTTCGGCTGCCGGTAAAACGGCCCCACCGCAAGGACTCTTTTTAGTACGCGTGGACTACCAGTAACCAAGATCGCAGGGAGAAGGTCAAAACACTCCTGCTTGAACCACATCGTCCAGACTGTTGATATCCAACCAGTGGCCAACCGTATAGAGGACTCGAATGGCGTGCTGACGTTTCAGGAGCTCCTGCAACAGATGTGGGATTCCTGCGTTGCGGTGAGCCGGATCGGCCATCATGATTCCAAGGATCGCCTGAAGCTGATCTCCTCCAGCCGGAGACACTTTCAGGAATCCCATCCATACACCATGGATGTGCTCCCTTGAAACTGTATCCCCTAACCGTTTGAGATAGATCTTTGCATTGAAGGCTTTCTTAGAGTTCGGCAATGAGCATTCGGCAAAGCCCCCCAGTCGAGCGTAACTGCTTTGGTTCTGCCAATCGCTATCGACGAAGATCACAAAATCTTCTTTTTCCTGGCACAAGGCCTGAGGGATATACTTGTTGAACAGCACATCACCGTACGAAATGATCAAATCTTTGGCTCCGCCCTTCCGTGCACGCAACGCTTTATCCAAGGAATACAGCTCGCCGGTTTCCGCAAACTCGTCGTTATCGAGATACGTCAGGTTAGGCAGCGTCACCGCCTCCTTCTTGTAGCCACGGACGACCGTGATGTCCTTAATGCCCACGGCGTTATAGCCGTCCACAATGTGAGCGAGGATCGGCGCGCCTTGAATCTTCACCATCGTCTTGGGTTGGTGCTCAGTCAACTCTCGTAGTTCCTCACCACGAGAGGCCGCCAGCACAATGGCACTGGTATTCTCAGCACCTCGTGGAAGATAGCGATCTTCGGCATCTTGAAGTTCTGCAGCGTTTTGCAGCCGGAAGATTTCGGACACCGGCGCGACCTTATCTTCTATGGAAAGAAGATGCTCTTGCTCTTTCAATGTCCGTGCTGTCTTCTGCATGGCCGCTACGGCCGCCCTCAACATGTGATTGGCCCAAATGACCATCGAAATTCCATGCTGCCGAAATACTTCGGTAGGCGTGGCATAATATTTGGTGGGAACGATTACCACAGGACATCGAGTTCCCCATTCCTGTTTAAAGGCCAGAATTTCATCCGGCACCGCCAGGGCACTATGAATGAGAATGCCGTCGGCGCCGGCCTGACGATACGCCTCGGCCCGCCGCAACGCCTCGGCTAACCCCCAGCCGCAGATAAACGCTTCCACCCTGGCAATAATGCAAAAGTCCGGATCGATCTGAGCGTCCTTGCCTGCCTTGATCTTGCCGCAAAACTCCTGCATATCCGCCATCGGCTGGGCATCCCCTTTGATAAAGCTATTCGTTTTGGGGAAGAGTTTGTCTTCGATGCAGACGGCCGCGATGTGGCGCTGCTCCAGTTTGCGGACAAGCCGCTGCATATTATTGAAGTTGCCGTACCCTGTATCGCCGTCGAGCAGAATCGGGATCGTGGTCGCATCGGACATGAACTCCAGATCTTCGAGAACTTGTGTCCAGCTGGCTTCGTTATTGTCACGTACCCCGAATTGAGCCGAAATAGAGAGACCGCTGGCCCAAATGCCTTTGAACCCTGCTTCCTGGACGATTTTCGCGCTCAGGCCGTTATGAGCTTCACAGATGAATTCCAGCTGATCCGACGTGAGCATCTTGCGAAATTGACGTGATCGCGTGATACCAGGCGTTGCACTCATGAGTCCCTTTCTTTGTGTCGAGCAAAACAATCTATGGCATTGCGCCCCTGGAGCATCCAGGTCCCGTAACGGACAAGGATACTCTTTCTCCTAAAATAAATCATTCCATCTGTGACCGGGAGTCTGCCTCGATTCAGCCTACAGACACTTACGTATTTCTCTGTTATGATGCCATTCATATGTGCATCTCACCCTTTACCATAAAGGAGATTCAGTATGTGGACAGCCGTGCGTACGCTCACTCTTGGGTTGTTTCTGCTCAGTCTTGGAGGAACTCCATACGCTATGGGTGCACCCGCCCAACAGAACAAGATGAAGATCTGTAACGATCGGGCAAATGCAAAGGGGTTAGGAGAGGGGAAAGGTGAGGAACGGAAGGCCTTTATGAAGGAATGTCTCTCCGCCAAGTCGGCGAAGGGTGGAGGTGGTAAAGAAACTCAGCAGAATAAGATGAAGGCGTGTAATAAAGAAGCGGGCGAGAAGGAGCTGAAGGGTGATGAACGGAAAAAGTTCATGAGCGACTGCCTTTCGGCCTAAACTTCTTTTCCGGCGCGGCATGTGCCGCGCCGGAGACATTTTGTCAGGAAATCAACCGGCATCAATAAGCGCTACGTAGGTGAACGTTCATCTTTTGTCTCGACTTTTTTGCGAAGCTCGATCAACTCTTGTTCGAGCGCGATGAAGCGGTCACTAATGGGATCAGGCAAATCGACTTGATCCATCGTGGCATCCGGCAGGCGCTCACCCTGGGATTTGATGACGCGGCCTGGAACACCGATCACGGTTGAATTTGGAGCAACGTTCTTGAGCACGACGGAATTGGCCCCGATCTTGACGTTGTCGCCGATAGTGATTCCACCCAGGATTTTAGCCCCGGCACCCACCACCAC
This sequence comes from Nitrospira sp., assembly GCA_029865225.1. Taxonomy (GTDB): domain Bacteria; phylum Nitrospirota; class Nitrospiria; order Nitrospirales; family Nitrospiraceae; genus Nitrospira_D. The sequence continues at coordinate 11,582 of JAOUHJ010000027.1, read as the reverse complement.
ATGATTCCCGAGTGTCGGATGCCGCTTGCCTCGTTCCTTGCCAGTTCCACCCAAGGTGACGCCTTGAAAAAGCGTCACGTAATCGCCGATCTCGGCCGTTTCTCCGATTACGACCCCCATCCCATGATCGATAAAGAAACCCGTTCCAATCTTGGCCGAAGGATGGATCTCCACGCCGGTCAACCAGCGAGCGAGCTGAGAGAGCACGCGTGGCAAGATGGGAATACCTTGTACCCTCAGCCAGTGGGAAATCCGATAGGCCAACAGTGCATGAAACCCTGCATAGGTGAGAATCACTTCCAGCTTGCTGGTCGCGGCAGGATCTCGGTCAAAGACCGCTTGGAGGTCTTGTTTGATCTGACTCAACATGTACAGAATATCTTACGACGTCAGATCGATTCGATCAAACATACGGCGTGCGCGATCATTCCCTCTTCATGCCCGACCGCATCCAATCCTTCTCCGCTTTTCACCTTCACATTGACCAAATCGGGATCAATCTTTGCCACCTCCGCAATTTTCTTTTGCATCGCCGAGAGATGCGGGCCAAGGCGAGGCGCCTGAGCCACAATGACCGTGTCGATATTTCCCACCTGATAGCCCTTGGCCGTGAGTTTCGACATGACATCTTCCAACAACTTCAAACTGGAAATCCCCTTGTACTTGGGATCGGAACTGGGATAGTGCCGACCGAGATCGCCTTCTCCCATCGCGCCCAAGAGGGCGTCGCAGATCGCGTGGACAAGGACATCGGAATCGGAGTGGCCCAGCAGTCCTTTGGTGTGTGGAATGTCGACACCACCCAAAATCAATTGTCGGTCCGATCCAAGCGGATGCACGTCATAGCCATACCCTACGCGACAGCCCTTTTTCATGCTCACCCTTTCATGGCATGGGTTTGTCGCGAGGCCAAGATCGCTTCACCGATAACCAGATCTTCCGGCCTAGTGACTTTGATATTTTCCCCGCTCCCTTCAACAACTGAAACGGAGTACCCACACCATTCCATCAAATACGCATCATCCGTGGCTCGGACTCCCTCGCCATGCGCTTTCCGATGGGCTGACAACAGCCAATCTCGTCGAAACGCTTGCGGGGTCTGAGCGAGCCACAAACCTGTACGATCAACCGTGCGTTCGATGACATGGTCTGCTCCGACCTGCTTCACGGTATCCTTCATCGGTAACGCGATAATCGCTGCCCCCTTTGCACGGGCCATCGACACCACCTCCTCGACCATCCGCTCGGTAAGGAACGGCCGGACCGCGTCATGAATGAGTACCACATCGACTTCATCCTGCACCGCTTCAAGCGCGTGTCGGACTGAATCTTGTCGCTCCGCCCCTCCAGGCACCACCTTGGTCACTTTCGTGAAGTGATGTTTGGCAACGATTTCCTTGAGGCAATAGTCCATATCACCGTGCGGAACAGCGAGAATAATCTCCTCAATGACGGGGGACGCTTGGAGGACACGGAGAGAATGCAGAATGAGAGGCTGGTGACCCAGCGAGAGAAACTGCTTGGGCACTGAACCGCCCATGCGGAGCCCACGCCCGGCGGCAGGAACGAGGGCTACAGTGCGACTACTCACAGATCACATCCAGACGTCATGACTGCTGACGCAACCTTCGAGAGGCGTCTCCATAGCCCCACACTTCTTCCTCCCCCCGACTCTACCGTCCTCTCTGCACATTATGGACGGAGTGTGAGAAAAATGGTCCGATCCTGTCGCTTCAATAACAGCAACACAGCTTGGTCGTCGGGCAATTTTCCAGCAATCCGCTCGAAGACCTTGACAGATGGTACGGCTTGCCGATTCACCTCGACCACGATATCGCCTTCACGAACACCCGCTTCTTCAATCGGACTTCCGGGTTTGACTCGGACGACCACCACACCTCGTTCGCGCGATTTGAGCCCATACCGATTAGCCAACTCTTCGTTCAAGTCCCGAACTTCAAGACTCGAGAGCACACCCGTCGCAGTGGCAGATTCACCACCATCCTCTTCCCCGTTTTGCGACATCGATTTGGGTTGCTCGACGATCGTGAGGTCCAAGCTTCTCGTCTTTTTGTCCCGAATAAACTTGATCGTCACCTTCTTGCCCACAGGCGTTTGGGCGACGGCGTTCCGGAGATGGGTCGGCGAGTCCATGGATTTCCCGTCATACTCGATGATGACATCGGCCCGTTCGAACCCGGCCTTCTTGGCCGGACTATCATCCATCACATCACTGACCAGTACACCTTTTGCGTCACCCACGCCGAATTGGGACGCCAATTCCGGCGTCAGCTCTTGAATCGATACGCCGAGCCAACCCCGAACGACTTTTCCTGTTTGGACCAGCTGTCCCATGATCGACTGAGCCATATTGCTCGGGACGGCAAACCCAATCCCCATGTTGCCGCCGCTCTGACTGAATATCGCCGTATTAATCCCTACTAACTCGCCACGGACGTTCACCAGTGCTCCGCCGGAGTTACCAGGGTTGATGGCCGCGTCTGTCTGGATAAAATCCTCGTACTCCGCAATACCGGCCGCTCGCCCCAGTGCACTGACAATCCCCAAGGTCACGGTCTGCGTCAACCCGAATGGGTTGCCTACGGCCAGGACAAACTCCCCCACTTCCAGCTTGTCGGAATCAGCCCAGGCCACGGTGGGAAGTCCCGTCGCCTCGATTTTCACGACAGCCACGTCGGTTTTCGGGTCGGTACCGATGAGTTTCGCTTTGAATTCACGCTTATCCGAGAGCGTGACACGGATCTCATCGGCCTTGCCGACGACATGATTGTTGGTAATGATCACGCCGTTCGACTCGACGATGACACCGGATCCAAGGCCCCGCTCTTTTCGTTCCTTTGGGTGCTCGAACTTCCTGAAAAATTCGTCGCCGAAAAACTTTCGAAACAACGGGTCATCGAACGGGGTCATCCCAGACCCGCCGCTACGCCCGCTCTTGGTCGCATAGATATTCACCACCGCCGGCTTCACGGACTTGGCAATTTCCACGAAGGTTTGACTGCCGCCGGCTAACGTCGGTTGGGGGGCAGTTGAAACCGGCCTGGCAACCGTGGGAGACGGAGCAACGGAAGCTGAATCCGGTACCGCGTGCCCCGTTGGAAGCCAACCGAGATCCGAAGCAACCACAAAGCCGATAATCATCCCCGCCGTCAACAGAGTGGCGGCTACGATCCAGCTTCTGGCTCCCCGTGTAGGTTTTTTATCGAACTCCAGCTGACTCATACACTCAATATATTTTCGTGAACGACACGGTGCTCACTGCATCTCCCCGGCATAAATTCCCATGATCGTGTGGAGGAACTTCACTGCCTCTGGTTTTGGTCGCTGGAACGAATTCCGTCCGATGATACTTCCGAATCCTCCCCCATCTCTGATGGCCCGGGCTTCGTCGAACACATTTTTGTCTTCGCTCTTCGCCCCTCCGGAAAAGATCACAATCCGTCGACCATCGAATGCGCTCTGGACCACATGTCTGACCCGTTCAGCCAAGGTCTTGATCGGAATCTTTTCAGCTTCGTAGACTTTTTTCGCTGCTGCCTGCTCCAGATGGGCGCTTGGGAGCTTGACCTTGATCACATGAGCACCGAGTTGAGCCGCAATCTGGGCAGCATAGGCCACCACATCAATCGCCGTCTCACCTTCTTTGCTCAGGGCCGACCCACGCGGATAGGACCAGACCACGACGGCGAGACCGGAGGACTTCGCCTCTTCAGCGATCGACCGCAACTGCTCGTACATCGCGTTGCAATGGGACGAACCTGGGTAGATCGTGAATCCCACGGCAGAACAGCCTAATCGAAGTGCATCCTTGACACTCCCCGTCACCGACGGGAGCGGATCCTTCTCATCATGCAACACATCATGATTGTTCAACTTCAAGATAAGGGGAATCTGCCCGGCGAAGTGACCCGCACCGGCTTCCAGGAACCCCAGAGGGGCTGCATACGCATTGCATCCCGCGTCAATGGCGAGCTGAAAATGGTAGTGCGGATTGTACCCTGGCGCGTTCGGCGCGAAGCTCCTTGCCGGACCATGTTCAAACCCCTGATCGACCGGCAGAATGACCAGTCTGCCTGTCCCTGCAAGTTTTCCTGATCGCAGTAAGCGCGCAATGTTGGTCCTTGTCCCGGCGTTGTCACTCCCGTACCAGCTTAAAATTTCTTGTACCCGATCTCCCATAGTTTCCTCCCGACGACATTACCGTACCATATAATAAAAGAAATAGACGCTTAGGCTCGGCCCTGAATATACAGCTCCGCCTGCTCAACATCGTGCCGGCTTCCAATGAACAAAGGCACGCGCTGATGGAGTTTCTTGGCCTCCACCTCCAAAATTCTTGATGTCCCCGTTGAGGCCTTGCCGCCGGCCTGCTCTACAATCAACGCCATCGGATTTGCCTCGTAGAGCAACCGCAGCTTCCCTTCAGGTTTATCCACTTCCCCTGGATAGAGGTAGATCCCCCCACCGAGCAACAGACGGTGCACATCGGCCACCAAGCAGCCCGAATACCGGCCACTATAGGGGCGGCCGGTGGCCTTATCGTTGACTTTCAGTGAACCGAGATACTTTTTTATACCTTCCGACCACTTAGAATAGTTCCCTTCGTTCGTGGCATACACTTTCCCTTTGTCAGGAATCTTGATCCGCTCGTGCGACAGCAGATATTCGCCAATGCCGGGCTCGAGCGTAAATCCGTACACACCTTGCCCGACGGTATACACCAGCATGGTGCTCGACCCATACAGCAGATATCCGGCGGCTACTTGTTCAGTTCCCCGTCGTATCAGTTCCGCCTCTGTCGGCAAGCGATCCGTTCGATCATACTTGAGTATGGAAAAGATAGCTCCCAGCGGCATATTGTTGTCCGTATTGGAGGATCCATCCAGTGGATCGAAGAGCAGCATGTACTTGCCATGCGGCCAATTCCCCGGCAAAAAAACGGGCTTTTCCATTTCCTCCGACGCCAAGGCACAGACGTGCCCACTGGATTGAAAGACTCTCACGAAGTCGTCATTGGCAATCGCATCCAGCTTCTTCACGGTTTCGCCCTGGACGTTCGTGTCGCCGGTGGTTCCCAAAATGTTAATCAACCCGGCGCGCCGGAGATCCTGCGCAATGAGCTTACCGACCAGGCCGATCTGGGTCAGAAGACTTGAAAACTCTCCCGTTGCCCCTGGATAGGCCGCCTGACTTTGAATAACAAACTGGGTTAACGTAAGGGGGAATTCTCTCATGGTCTCTTCAGTATGGCTCAGTATAGCCGGTTTAGTTTGTGTGAACAACAATCTACATTCACACCATTCCTTTTTCTCTACAGCTGCGCCTTCTCCAGGCCCTCCACCAAATTTGCAACGACCGAGGTCAAACCCGCCGTCATATTGAGCCAGGACACCTTGTAGGTCAGTCGCTCGCCGACCTGAAACGGCGTTTGCTGTCACCCCACAGCTTTGATTCGATGGGGACAGTAGACAACGGCAGAAGAACGACGCCCGCGACAATCGCAGCATGCCAACTAGGCGTCCCGATGGCACGAGATACGGTAGGCCTGGAAGAACCAGTTGCTAGCACCCGAGAGATCGTCTCGCCTCCAGGAGCTCATGCTCGATGAGCGATTGAATGACACCGAGACGCGCAGAAGACACCGCTTCAAACCGCAACACGAGGGCGGGCTGGGTGTTGGACGCCCGAATCAGCCCCCACCCCTCCTCAAATATCGCGCGAACACCGTCGATGGTAATCAGGTCGCGGAGGACGAGTTTCTTGGGTCCGAGGCCTTGCTGTGTTTTCAAACATTCCACGAACTTCTTTTTCACTCGTTCAACGACGTCGAACTTCACCGCATCCGGCAGATCCACTCGGATCTCCGGAGTGACCGCCGAGGGAGGAAGATCTGAGACTAAGACAGAGAGCGGTTGTTCAGATTTCGCCAGAATTTCAACCAATCGACATGACGCATACACCGCATCATCATATCCAAAATACCGATCTGCGAAAAACATGTGCCCGGACATTTCACCGGCCAGCACGGCGGACTCCTCTTTCATCTTCGCCTTGATCAGCGAATGGCCGGTTTTCCACATGAGACCACGCCCACCACGCTTGGCGATATCATCGTACAGACTTTGCGAAGCCTTCACTTCAGAAATGATCGTGCTACCGGGTTTCACCGCCAGAATATCACGTGAGTACAGCACCAAAAGACGATCACCCCACAGAATGTCGCCCTGTTCATCGACGGCTCCGATTCGATCAGCATCGCCGTCATATCCGATGCCCACATCTGCTTGCTGGTCCTTGACCGCCTGTATGAGGTCGGACAGATTCTCTGGAACAGTCGGATCCGGATGATGGTTCGGGAACCGCCCATCAAGGTCGCAATAGAGCCCTGTCACTTTGCATCCGAGCAACTCAAGCGCTTGTTTGGCGACGATCGAAGCCGCTCCGTTCCCGCTATCGATCACAATATGCAATCGGTCCGCTTTGACATGCGCAAAGCTCTTTCCAATGTAGGCCAGATAATCTGGAATGATCGGATGTTCCGACAGACGTCCCTCTCCAGAAACGAACGTGCCCTTCTCCATCACATGCCGAAGTTCCTGGATCTCTGCTCCATGGATGGCGGTCTTGCCGATGCAGATCTTGAATCCATTGTACTCGGCTGCATTGTGACTGCCCGTAATCATGATGCCGCCGCCAACCGGCAGGGTAAATAAGGAGAAGTAGAGCAGCGGAGACGTACAGATTCCAATATCGATGACATTGAGACCACCGGCCAGCAATCCCTTGAGAAGAGCCTTATGGAGGACCGGAGAGCTTAAGCGACCATCCCGCCCAAGACTGATCGTCGTCACCCCACGCGGGATCACATAGGTGGCATACGCACGACCCAACTGCTCGGCCAAATCTTCCGTCAACTCACTGCCGACGATTCCCCGAAGATCATATTCACGAAACAGCCCCACAATCCCCTCCTATCGCCAGATCGACCTACAAGACCCATTCAATTTCGCCCCCACACGAAACTTCTCAACTTCATCCTGGTGTGGTGTTCGATATTCGACCATAATCGTCCTTAAACCTCACAATATCGTCCTCGCCGAGATAGGGTCCGTTCTGCACTTCGATAATATGGACGGTCTCCTGTCCTGGGTTTTCCAAACGATGTCTGGTTTTGACCGGAATCGCTGTGCTCTCTCCTACCTTCAGATCAAAAATCTCCTGATCTCTTGTGACACGTGCCGTACCGGCGATCACGACCCAATGTTCGCTGCGCTGATGATGCATTTGGAGCGACAGCCTCCCACCGGGATTGACCGTGACACGCTTCACTTTGAATCCAGGCCCCTCCTCCAGCACCGTATAGGAACCCCATGGCCGTTGAACCGTGAGGTGTTCCAAATGTTCGGGGGCCTGCTGCTTTTTCAGAATATCGACAATCGTTTTCACATCCTGCGCGCGCGATTTTGGACAGACCAATGTCGCATCTGGAGTGTCCACCACGACCATATCCTGCAGACCGATCGTCGCAACCACACGCCGATCTGCATAGACAATCGACTGTTTGCTCTCAAGATCGATGACTCGCCCAGTCATCACATTCCCAGCCCGATTTTTCTCTGCCACTTCATCCAAACTGCCCCAGCTCCCGACATCCGACCACCTAAACTTCACCGGGACGACAGCAGCTTTCGACGACCGTTCCATTACCCCGCTATCGATAGAAACCGGCTTGATTTGGCGATACACATCATCGATCGCCTGTTGAGGAGACCCATCGTTCTTGAGAGCCCTGATTTGCTCCATCGAAGCCAGAATTGCGGGCTGGTGAGCACCGATCTCCTCCAAAATCGTTGCAGCCCGCCAAATAAACATGCCACTGTTCCAAAAATAATGACCAGCCTTAAGATATTGGGTGGCCTTAGCGACATTGGGCTTTTCTACGAATTTTTGGACAGGGTATCCGCGCAATGTCCCGCGCTTGCCGAGCAGCACTGTGTTCTTGGGCTTAATATAGCCATACCCCGTTTCCGGACGGATCGGCTTGATCCCAAACGTCACCAAGTAGCCTTCTGTTGCCAATTGGGTCGCCAACTGAACGGCCGCCTCAAAATCCCGTTGGCCTGTCACAACATGGTCGGCAGGGACCACCAACATCAGACCCTCGGGATCCCGTGCTAATACCTCAAGCGCAGCCAGCGCGATGGCCGGCGCAGTATTTCGCCCTTCCGGTTCAAGCAGGAATCCGTTAGAAAGCTCTTCTTTCCAATCCGTCAACTGGACACGGATCAGATCCGCCTGGGCTGCATTCGTCGAGATAAGAACGTTCGAGGCCGGCGCGCACCCGAGGATTCGGTGCATGGTCTGCTGAATAAGGGTATGTTCCCCTCCAATCCGAAGCAGCTGCTTTGGATAAAGGTGGCGGCTCAATGGCCAAAACCTCGTCCCGCTCCCTCCGGCCATGATTACCGGGTAGAGCGCATGTGTCTTCCCCATGTTTTCCCTCACCGTCTCCGTGCTGTGTTTTTCGTCTCGCTGCGTGACTGCAGAATCATTTCTGCAAGCTCTCGGACGGCACCCTCGCCACCCTTCAGTTGGCAGACATGGTCAACGACCTTTCGCACTTGCGGGAGACCATCTGCAGGAGTCGCAGAAAAACCCACGGCTTTCAACGCCTCGATGTCATTGACGTCATCCCCAATATACGCGACTTGCCTGAGTGCAATCCCATGCCGTTCGGCCATGTCACGGATCACCGACAACTTGTCCATCACCCCCTGATGAAGCTCGGGAATGGCGAGTTTTTCCGCCCGCCTCGCCACTAACCTGGTTCTCTCCTGGGTCACAATGGCCGTGATGAGTCCGGCCTTCTGCAACAGCTTGATTCCCATTCCATCCCGAGTGTTGAATTTTTTCCATTCGTCACCCGATTCGGAATAGTACATGCCGGCATCGGTGAGAACTCCGTCCACATCGGTCGCGAACAGTCGGATCTGCTGAAGAATCTCGCGAGAGGGAGTCCCGTTTACCGGTAATCGTTTGGCGGTTTTGTGCGTTGTCACAAGGAGAAATCAGCTAAGAACACATGGGCAAGCGCTATCATACCCGGCAGGCGATTTTTTGCAAACTAAAATACACCACAACCTCTCGCCCCCAAGCGGCCTAAACAGGAGAAAATCCAAAAGGAAAATATTCTCGTCTATACCGGCAGGTCTTCAGGCGACAGCACAAAGGACCGTGGTGAAAAACCAAGGTCTCGCGCGGCATCGGCGTGGTCAAATACCAGGTCACGGTTCATGCGTTCCGCCATCTCCACGGTCCAATGCCGGTACCGGGGGAACAGGCGCACGGTTGTCACTGCCAGCCGGAACAGCCATCGCGGTACCGTCACTGGATGCGGCACTTTGCCGACGGTGGAAAAGACGCGGCATACCATCTCCCGATAAGACAGCGTCTCCCCGCCTGAGAGGTTGTACGTCCGGTTGGCCGCATTAGGCAGAGTCAGTGCCGACACACATGCGGCGGCAACATCTTCGGCATGCACGGGCTGACGCAGGCCTTCAGCCTGTCCCAACAGGGGGAAAAAACCCCATCGCCGTACAAAGCGGACAATCTCCGTCAAATTCTTGTCTCGCCCACGACCATAGATCAGCGTAGGACGCAGAATAACCCACTCAACGCCCTGGGACTCAGCCCAAGTACGCAGAGCCTGCTCGCCAGCATGCAGTCCACGCACGAGCGCCTGTTCACCCTGATCTGAGGAATCCTTTTTTGCCAGAAGGCTCGTAGACGACAGGGCCACCACCCGACGAGCACCACTCGCCTCGATCATCGGGAAATACTGCGGCAGCACTCGAATCGGCGCGACACATAACCAATCCTTGATGGGAGGAACTTCACGGGAGCCGGCCACAGCAGGTGAGAGCTGCAACCGCGTCACATCTGATTCGACCTTGCCATCATGGGGAGCCCTCGAAAATGCAAAGACGTGGCGGCCGTCTTTTCTCAGTCGTTGGATCGCGCATTCGCCGACAAAGCTGCTTGCCCCAAGCACCCCAGTTTTCGACAATTCATCCACGCTGAATTCCGAGATGCCGCAAGGTGAGTAATCCGGAGTGGTATGACGCGACGAGGCCAAAGCGCAGCCAGATGCCTAATGCCACCAACCACATCAACGGGCCTGGATACTGATGCCGGAAAAACTTGCGATAGAACCGCATCATCCCACGATGCTTATGCCATTCGACGAATAGTGGACGAGAGCGGCTGCAGACTCCTTTGTCATGAACGATCCTGGCATCAGGCACAAACATGATCTTCCAGCCCTTGCGTCGTAAGGTCATGGAAAAATCCAGGTCCTCACAATGCAGAAAATAGCCCTCGTCCCAATGTCCGACATCTTGTATCGCAGCACGGCGGACTAACATGCAGGCACCGGAAATTGCCTCGACCTCAATGGGGTGAGTCGGCAGCGGCTGCTTGTGTAAGTGAAAATCAAAAAATAAACGAGGCCAGCGATCTGCAAAACGTGACAACCCAAATGCCCGCACAAACGATCGCCATGGTGTTGGAACAGCCCGCCGCCCACCCGGTTGTTCGGTACCATTGGGATTGAGGAGCAGTCCACCCACCATTCCCACATCCTGACGATCGTGAAACACCCGCATCAGGTGCTTCACGGAGTCCAGCGCCAGTACGCAATCGGGGTTAAGAAAGAACAGGTAACTGCCGGTTGCTTGCTTACTCCCTATATTACAACCAGCCGCAAACCCAAGATTCTCTCGATTACGAACAATCTTTAACCGCCGGTCACCTGAAAACTGGGCTTCAAGTTTCGCCAAGCTGTCGTCGCTTGAGGCATTATCGACCACAATGACTTCGTCCACCTGACTCAAGGCGGACGAGACGCAGGCGACAATGCAGTCGCATGCATTGTAATTTACGATGATGAGCGATACCGCACCTGATCTAGAACCGATCTCACGATTCCTCGACCGGCATGGTGATGATGAGGTGCGCTGCTGTCCAGAAGTCGTCGTCAGCATTCCAGTCCTTAGCGAAACTCCGTTACGCTTTAGCCCTATGCTTAACCCTAGGCTAGGGGTACCGGGCAAGTCAACTAGGAGATGACCTGGATTCCGGTTAAGCAGGACTCGGCGCCATAGATTCTATGGTGTGGAATAACCTTACCTTGCTGGAACGATGTGCTTGTCCATCAACCGCCAAATCTCGCGCGCTGTTGCGATGCGGGTCGCATTGAATCGTTTTCCGCCTGCTCATCACGCCGTCCCCCCCGAAGGCCGGTCAGCTCATCGTGGACGACACATGCAACCTTCTTCATCGCACCGGTAACAAACGAACTCGTATTCCAGTCTCATCGACCGAGATGATCGCTCCCTGTTCCAGATCCTTTTCAATCGCTGGAAGCAACCTTAATAAGGCTCTTCTCCTTGGTGAGTGGGTAAACGAAGCGTGTGAAATGACATCTTCGTGGGGATAGGCGCGTGCATTCCACATTCTACGGAGTCTGGAAATCTGGCATGATGGCCGGATGCACACACACC